>DATGKR010000074.1:0-14970 GCA_035294565.1 Acidimicrobiales bacterium
GTCGCCCACGGGGACCTCTCGACGAAGAACATCCTGTGGTCTCTGCAACGCGTCCCGGAGGTCTTCGTCATCGACTGTGACAACAGCGAGCTCTACCTCCCCGGCGGCGAGCTTCTCGGGCGGCGTGCAAGACGCCGAGCGATGACCCCCAACTGGAACGACCCGGCCGTCGGGGCGGGGGAGAACCCCACGCCGGCCTCGGACCGCTACTCGCTGGCGCTGGTGTTCCTGCGGGTGGTGGGCGCGGCGAACTTCCCCATCCAGGCCCGCCAGCGCGACGGCGGGCCGGTGCGCGTCGAGGCGGCCCTCCCGCCCCGGGGCGGGCTCCGCCCGGGCGACCCGGTGTGGAGCCTGTGCGCCAGAGGGCTGAGCCTGGCGGACCCGGCAGGAAGGCCGAGCGCCGGCGAGTGGGCGGCGGTGCTCGAGGCGGTGCTGGCCGAGATGGGCTCGCCCGAGGTGGCTGCCGCCGTCCGGGTGGCCCAGGGGGGCTGGTCCCCCCCGGAGGCGGCGCCCCCGCCCCGGGGGACAGCTGCCGACGTCGAGATCGTCCCGGTGCCGGGCGGGGACCGCCCGGAGCGCCGCTGGCACCGGGTCAACCCGGCCCAAAGCCCCCTGCATGCCGGCGGCCCCGGTGGACCCCGGGCCGGGACACCCGTGGTGGCCGGCGGGCTGCGCTCCTACACCCCCACCCTCCCGGTCGCCGCTGCCGCCGTCCCCGGCGGGCGGGGATCCGACGACCAGTCCGTGTGGCCGGAGCTGCTCAGCGGGTTCCGCCAGGCGGTGCGCCTCTGGGCGGGCCTGCACCGGGACACGCTCAGGTCGGCGCTGACCGCCGGCCGGCGCGCCCGGGCGGGACGCCTGGCGGTGCTCTGCGCCGCGATCGACGTGGCCCTGGCGATAATCGCCGGGTTCGTGCTGGCCGTCCTGATCGCCCCTATGTTGGGCCTATGAGCGCGACCAGCGTGAGCGTCGAGGAGCGTTACTCGGTCTTCCCCTTCTACCTCTGCCTGGACACGTCGGCGTCGATGGCGGGCGCCCCGATCGACAGCGTCAACCGCCAGATGCCACTTCTCCGGGCCAGCGTCGGCGAGGACCCGGCCGTGGCGGAGGTGATACGCCTGGGTGTGGTCACCTTCAGCGACGTCGCCCACAGCCTTCTGCCGCTCAGCGACCTGAGCCTCGTCGAGGCCGTCCCCGAGGTCAGCGCCCAGGGGCGAACCTCCTACGCCGCCGCCTTCGACCACCTTCGTCACGTCATCGAGGAGGACTACCAGCGCGGCCGGGCGGGCGGCGACCGCTGGTACCGTCCCGCCGTCATCTTCATCTCCGACGGGCGGCCGACCGACGAACCCGAACGCTGGCGCTCGGCGCTCGCCCGGCTCAGCGACCCCGGCTGGAAACGCCGGCCGAACATCCTGGCGTTCGGCTTCGGCGACGCCGACCCGGCAGTCCTCGCCGAGGTCGCGGGTTCTAAGCCGAACCGGGCGTTCATCGCCGCCGAAGGTGCAGAACCGGCGAAGGTCGTCCCCGAGCTGCTGTCGGGGCTCATCCAGTCGATCGTCAGCTCCTCGGCGAGCGTCTACGAGGGATCGGCCCAGCTGGTGCCCCCCGACGTGCCGAGCATGAAGGCGATCCCCGTCGACCAGCTCGACTGATTCCCCATGGCGGATCGGCTGCCGAGCGGCTTGCGCCCTGACGAGCCGACCGCCCCGGGCTTCGGCCGCGAGTCGCGAGCGGCGGCCGAAGAACCCCGGCTGCGCAGCGTCGGCGATGCTGCGACGGCGTGGTGGCGGGCGGAGGGCGGCAGCTGCGGGTGGTGCTCCCTGCGGGCGGCCACCGCCGCCGGGGTCAAACACCGGCTGTCGGCCGTGGCCGGTGAGGACTCCTACGCGTGGGCGATCGGCGACGGGGTGCTCGCCGTGGCTGTCGCAGACGGGATCGGCACCGTCGCCGGGGCTGCCGGCGCCGCCGAGAGAGCCGCCGCGGCGGCAGCCGGCGCGGCGGTCGCGTCCGGAGCGCGCGACGGCGTGGAGGCGGCTAACCGGGCGGCCGCGGGCGGTGGGGCCACCACCGTCGTGGTCGCCGTCGTCGACCCGCGGGGCCGCGTATCGGCCGCCCGGGTCGGCGACAGCACGGCGCTGGTCGCCGGACCCGGCGGTCGGTGGCGGGAGCTGTTCGAACCGCCCGACCCCGAGCGACCCGACGCGGTCACCGCCGCCCTGCCCGCGACCGACCCTCGGCTGGAGGAGGCGGACGACCACCTGGGCCCAGGGGAGGTGCTGGTGCTCGCCAGCGACGGCCTTGCCGACCCCTGGCGGGACGGGCCGACGACGGTCGCGCCGTCCTTGGCGGGGGCGGTCGTCTCCCGCCCGTCGCCCCTCGAGCTCGCCGGTCTGGTCGACTTCTCCCGCCACGGCTGCCACGACGATCGCACCGCCGTGTGCGTGTGGCTACCAGGCGTCGGCGAGGGCGTCGACCCGGGCGCCGCTCAGGGCCTTCATCTCCACGACGTAGCCCCCTCCGGGGATCAGACCGGCGACGAGGATCGTCAAGGTGGTGAAGAGCCCCCACCGCATGCGGGAGCGGACGAGTAGCACCAAGAACAGGTAGGCGGTGAAGACGCAGCCGTGGGAGAAGCCGACGACGACCAGCGCCGAGTGCCACGCCCCGGAGAACCGGTAGCCGGTCAGGGTCACCACCCACGCCACGCAGAGGATCACGAAGAAGGTGGCCTCCCAGAAGGCCACCTTGCGCAGCAGCTTCACCAGGCGCACCGGGTGCCGACTGTAACAAGGCGCGGTTTGCGCGCGGTGGCGGGGTAGCTTCGATGGACGTGCGGATCGCCGCTTTCGACCTGGGCAGCAACTCGTTCCACCTCCTCGTGGCCGATGCCCATCCGGACGGCAGCTTCGAGGCGGTCCTGCAGGACAAGGAGATGCTCCGCCTCGGCAGCAGGGTCGCCTCCACCGGCCTCATAGGCGACGACGGTGCCGACGCCGCGGTCGGCGTGGTGCGCCGGTTCAAGGCGATGGCCGATTCCCAGCAGGCCGACGAGATCGTCGCGTGCGCCACCGCCGCCTTCCGAGAAGCCGAGGACTCCCTCGCGGTGGTCGACAGGATCGAGGCGGAGACCGGCGTGAAGGTGAAGGTGATAAGCGGCCGGGAGGAGGCTCGCCTCATCTTCGACGCCGTGCGGGCCAGCGTGCTAATCGACCCCGCCCCCGCCCTGTGCCTGGACCTGGGCGGCGGCAGCCTCGAGGTCTCGATCGGCGGTCCGGGAGGGCTCGAATGGTCGACCAGCCTGAAGCTGGGCGTCGCCCGGCTGACCGCCGAGCTGGTCCGCTCCGACCCGCCGAGCGGAGCCGACGCCCGCAGGGTCGTGGCGGCCGTCAACCGGGCCTTCCAGCGGGTGCTGCCCGAGCTCGAAGCGCGCCGCCCGGCCATGGCGGTGGTGAGCTCCGGCACCCTCACCACCCTGCTGCGCCTCGCCGCCGCCGGGAAGGGCGGCCAGCCGCCGGCGAGCGTCAACCAGCTGACCGTCCCCCTGTCTCGCCTGGAAGCCCTTGGCGAGCGCCTCTGCTCCATGACCTCCGCCGAGCGTGAACGGCTCCCCGGCGTGGACGCCAGGCGCGCCGACCTGCTGCCGGCGGGCATTCTGCTCTTGACCACGGTGCTCGACCTGGCCGGCCTGGACGAGGCGGTGGGCTGCGCCTGGGCCCTTCGCGAAGGGATGGCGCTCGACGCCATCGGCCATCACAGCCGAGCGGAGTTGGATCCCGACCCCAAGGCGATCCGACGGGAGTCGGTGCTGGGGCTGTGCAGGCGGAGCAACTGGAGCGAGACGCACAGCCGCAAAGTCGCCCGCCTGGCTCGAGACCTGTTCTTTGGAACAGCCCCGCTGCACCGCCTCTCCGAGACCGACCTGGAGCTGCTCGAGCTCGGCGCCTACCTCCACGACATCGGCGAGCACGTGAGCACCGACGGCCACGAGCGCCACACCGCCTACCTGATCGAGAATGGGCGTCTGCGGGGGTTCACTCCGGCAGAGGTCGACGTCCTCGCATGCCTCGGGCGTTTCCACAAAAGAGGCGCCCCCAAGGCTTCTTTCGAGCCCTACGCCCGCCTCGGCGCGGCCGACCAGGCGCGGGTCACCAAGCTGGTCGCCCTCCTTCAGGTCGCCGACGGGCTGGACCGCAGCCACGGTGGCCCCGTCCGCGACATCCAGGTGTTCGCCGGTCCGGGGGTTGTCGACGTGGTCGTCGAGGCGGACGAGGAGATCGACCTGGAGCTGTGGGGGCTGCGCAGGAAGCGGGACCTCTTCGAGAAGGCCTTCGGCTGCCGCTTGGACGTCGCCGACGCCCAGCTCCGGCTCGCCCTGGACGACGCCGCCTTCAGCCGCGCGGCGGGCCGCGCCTGGTAGGCGGCTCGCCGTAGCTACGCTCGCGGCCCGTTTGGGTATCACCTACACGCCTATGCCCCGCCCCAAGACATGAGACGGCTCGTCGGCGCCCTCGCCGTGGTGGCCGCCTCGGCCGTTGCCCTCGCCGGAACGCTCGTCGCTTTTTCGGTGATCGGCACCACCGCCGTGCACCGTTCGGCGAGCGCCACGGAGCAGCCCCTGCCGTCCCTCGACAGCCGGGAGCAGGTCGGCTCCACGGTTTACGCCGACAACGGCAAGACCGTCCTCGCCGTGTTGTCGGGGCCGGAGTTCCGCGAGCCGGTCCAGCTGCAGCAGGTGTCGAAGGTGATGATCACGGCGGTGATCGACACCGAGGACCACGGCTTCTACCTGCACGGGGGCTTCGACGTCACCTCCATCGTGCGGGCGATGCTCCACGACGTGTCAGGTCCGGGCCTGCAGGGCGGATCGACCATCCCCCAGCAGCTCGTGAAACAGCTGTACCTGACACCCAAGCAGACCCTGTCACGCAAGGTGAAAGAGGTCGTGATCGCCGACCGCCTCGAGCAGCACTACACCAAGGACCGCATCTTGCAGGCGTACCTGAACACGATCTACCTGGGCGACGGGGCCTACGGGGTGCAGGCCGCCGCAGAGACGTACTTCGGGGAGCCGGCCAGCCGGCTGACGCTCCCGCAGGCCGCCCTTCTGGCCGGGATGATCCAGGATCCAACCGGCTACAACCCTGTGCTGCAGCCGGCCGCGGCGAGGGACCGGCGGGCGCAGGTCCTGCAGCGGATGGTCGTCTACCACGACATCTCCCCGGCGGAAGCGGCTGCCGCCAACGCCGCCCCGCTGCCTTCGCCGAACCCGCCGAAGATCGGCTCCCTGCCGTCGGCGAGCTTCTACGTCGAGCAGGTCCGAAACGAGCTTCTCGGCCCGGGGAGCCCGCTCGGATCGACCTATGCGGAGCGCTACGACGCCCTCTTCGAAGGCGGATACAAGATCTACACCAACCTCGACCCGTCCATGCAGGCCGACGCCGAGCAGGCGGTTGCCGCCGACACCCCCGCCAACAGCGGCGGCTTCGAGGAGGCGATGGTCTCCATCGACCCGGCCAACGGCGCCGTCAGGGCCTTGGTCGGCGGCGCCAAGGGCACGAGCTTCGACATCGTCACCCAGGGGCTGCGCCAGCCAGGGTCGGGCTTCAAGATCTTCACCCTCCTCGCCGCGCTCGAGCAGGGCTATTCGATATACGACACGCTCGACGGGGACTCGCCGTGCGCCATCAAGTTCCCGGGCAACGACTCGTTGGTCGCCAATCCGATCAAGAACTACACCAGCACCGAGGGCGGCGTGATGACCGTGCAGAACGCGACCGCCAACTCCGTGAACTGCGCCTACATCCGCCTCGCCCACCAGGTGGGCCTGCCCAACGTGGTGGCCATGGCCAAGAAGCTCGGGGTGAGCGAGGTGAGCTCCAAAGACGACGTCATCCCCTCCATGGTCATCGGCTCGGTGGCGGTGCACCCCATCGAGATGGCCGCCGCCTACGCCGCTCTGGCCGACGGCGGCGTCTACCACGCGCCGAGCTTCATCAACCGGGTCGTGGATCGCGACGGCGACGTCGTCTACCAGGGAGGCCATCCCGGTAAGCGGGTGGTGTCAACCCAGATCGCAGCGGAAGCCGATCGGGCCTTCGAGGCTGTCGTCCAGTACGGGACCGGCACGGCGGCACAGCTGTACGGGCGCCAGGTGGCCGGCAAGACCGGCACCACCGACAACAACGTGGACGCGTGGTTCAACGGCTACACCCCCCAGCTCGCCTCCACCGTGTGGATGGGCAACGTGAAGGGGGAGGTCCCGATGGTCATCGGCGGGGTGCCGGTGTATGGAGCCGACTACCCCGCCGAGACCTGGCACGACTACACGGCGGCGGCGCTGTCCGGCCAGCCGGACGTCCCCTTCCCGCCGCTGGACTCGTCGGCGCTCCCAGCGCCGCACTACATCACGTCCCCGTCGCTCGTCGCCGACGACATCACCGACCACAACCTCGTCTACAGCCCCCCGCCGAGCTACTACAGCCCGCCGGCGTACTATCGCTACACGCCGACCACCTACGCTCGCCTCCCCAGCCCGGCGCCGCCACCCGCCCCGGCGCCCGCTCCTACAACCAAGCACAGCGGGCATTGACGCCGCCCGGCCGGCCTTGAGCAGGCAGGATCTCGCCGCCGTTCTGGCCGTGCAGGACCTCGACCTGCTCGCCGACCAGCTCCGCCACCGGCGCGCCCACCTTCCGGCGCGCTCCGCCCTCGCCGGGCTCGACCGCCAGATCGAGTCGGCCAACGCGGAGCTGGCCGCCATCGAAGCCACCCTGGCCGACGTCGAGGCGCGCCAGGCCGCAGCCGAGGCCGAGCTGGCCGAGGCCGAGCGCCGGGCGGCTTCGCTCAGCACCCGCCTCTACGGTGGATCGGTGACCGCCTCGCGCGAGCTGTCGGCGATGTCCACCGAGCTCGACCAGCTGAAGGCGCGGTCGTCGGCGATGGAGGACGCCGTCCTCGCTCTCATGGAGGAGCGCGACCCCCTCGAGGCCCGGTCGGCGGAGGTGGCAGCCGACGTGGAGCGCCTGGCCGGCGAGCGTGCGCGTGTGGCGGCGCAGCTCGAAGCCGACGAGGCCGCCGTCGACGCCGAGCTGGCGGAGGTGGCCGCGCGGCGGGCAGAGGCCGCTTCGGCGGTGCCGTCGGGCCTCCTCGAGACCTACGAGCGCCTGCGAAGCCGCCTCGACGGGGTCGGCGCCGCCAGGCTGGTCGGCAACCGCTGCGACGGATGCCACCTCACCCTTCCCGCCGTAGAGCTCGACCGGATCCGCCGGCTGCCCGACGGCGAGGTCTACACCTGCGACCAGTGCTCGCGGATCCTCGTACCCGACCTGTAAACTAACTTAGTCCAGCTAAGCAAATGGGGCTCCGGTGGCCGGCATTCTCAACCGAACCTTCTCGTCGCTCAGCGTACGCAACTACCGCTACTACTTCGCCGGCCAGAGCGTTTCCCTGATCGGCACGTGGATGCAGAGCGTCACCCAGTCGTGGCTCGTCTACGCGCGCACCCGCTCCGGCTTCGACGTGGGCCTGATCGTCGCCCTGCAGACGCTACCGATCCTGCTGCTCGGCCCGCTCGGAGGCACCCTCGCCGACCGTTTCGGCAAGTACCGCATGCTGTTTTGGACCCAGGCGCTCGCGGGTGTGCAAGCGATGGCGCTGGCGGCGCTCGACCTGAGCGGGCACCTGGGCCTCTGGGAGCTGTACGCGATGGCCGTCGTGCTCGGCCTGGTCAACACCGTGGACAACCCGACCCGCCAGACGTTCATCGTCGAGATGGTGGGCCGCGACCAGCTCGCCAACGCCGTCACGCTCAACTCGGTGATGGTCAACGTGGCCCGGGCGGTGGGCCCTGCCGTGGCCGGGCTCCTCATCGCCGCGGTTGGCAGCGGATGGTGCTTCCTCGCCAACGGCGTGTCGTTCTTGTTCGTGATCGCTTCCCTGCGGGCCATGCGAACCGAGGAACTGTCGCCGGCCCCGCGGGTCGCGCGCCTCAGAGGCCAGCTGCGGGAAGGGTTCCGCTACGTGGGGGCGACACCGGTGGTGCGCGACGCGCTGGTGATGATGGCCCTCGTCGGCTGCCTCACCTACGAGTTCCAGACGACCCTTCCGCTGATGAGCGGCGGGCCGTTCCACGGCGACTCCCGTACCTACGGTTTCCTCACCGCGTCCATGGGGGTCGGCGCGGTCATAGGTGGTCTGGCTGCCGCCGGACGGCCCGGCAGGAGCGCCCGCCGGCTGGTCGGCACGGCGGCGGTCTTCGGCGTGGCCGTGCTTGGCGCGGCGCTCGCCCCCGACGTGGCCGTCGAGGAGGTCGTGCTGCTCGCCGTGGGAGCTTGCTCGGTCACGTTCCTCGCCCTCGGCAACGCGACCCTGCAACTCGCCGCCGAGCCTTCGATGAGAGGGCGGGTCATGTCGTTGTGGTCGGTCGCCTTCCTCGGTTCGACGCCGGTAGGCGGCCCCCTCGTCGGCTTCGTGGGCGGGGCCCTCGGCGCGCGCTTCGGCCTGGGCCTCGGCGCCCTCGCCGCCATGGCCGCCGCGGCCTACGGGTGGGCGCGGCTCCGCCTTCCAGCCGGGGTGCCGGCTCGGGCGCCGGGCTCCGTGGCCACGGCAACGGCGCCGGGGGCCGGCGCCGGTTAGAACGTGTCGCGAAAGTGGAGCTTGGGAGAGAGCGGACGGTCGTTCTCTTCTCATTCGAGTGCTCTTCCATGCCAATGGAGCGCGATTCGAACGGCCGTCCGCTCTCTCCACGCGAGTTTCGCGACACGTTCTTAGGGCTAGGGTCCCGACGGTGCTCTACCTGGTTCGCCACGGGCGCACCTCCGAGAACGCCGCCGGCCTGCTCCTCGGCAGGCTCGACGTCCCGCTCGACGACGTGGGCCGCGCCCAGGCGGCGACCCTCGCCGAGGTGCCGTCGCTGCGAGGCGCGTCGCGGGTGGTCAGCAGCCCCCTGTCGAGGGCGCTCGACACGGCCCGCGCCCTAGGGCCGGCCGTGTCGGTGGACGAGCGGTGGGTCGAGGTCGACTACGGCCTTTTCGACGGCCGTCCCCTCTCGGAGACGGCAGCCGTCTTCGACGGCTGGCAGCGGGACCTCTCCTGGGCGCCGGAGGGAGGCGAGTCGCTGGCCGAGATGGGGGTGCGGGTGCGCTCGGCGTGCGAGGAGCTCTGGCAGGAGGCCGAGCGAAGCGACGTCGTGGTCGTCAGCCACGTGTCGCCGATCAAGGCGGCGGTCGCCTGGGCCCTCGGCGTCGGCGACGAGGTGTGCTGGCGGATGTTCCTTGCCACCGCCTCGGTGAGCGTCGTCGGGCCGGGCAGGAGCGGCCCGGTCCTGCGGGCGTACAACCTGCCCGCCGGCTCTATCCTGGGAGCGTGAGCGCCACGGGGGCCGGGCGGCCGCCGATCGGGGCGGATCGGGAGCTGCGCTCGGCCCTTTCTCCCGCCGCACTCGCCCTCGGCGGGGCGAACATAGTGATGCAGCTTGCCCGCCTCCCCGTGGGCAGGGGCGTCGCCGAGAGCCGGGTCGACAGCGGCAACCTCTACAAGCGGCCGCTCAAGCGGGCCCGGACCACCTTCGGCTACGTGCTAGTCGCCCTCTTCGGCACCGACGCCGAGCGCGAGGCGCTGGGACGCGCCGTCAGCGCCGTGCACCGTCGGGTCCGTTCCCGACCGGGCGACCCCGTCGTCTACGACGCCGCCGATCCCGAGCTGCAGCTGTGGGTGGCGGCCTGCATCTACAAGGGAATCGAGGACGCCCATCGGCTCCTGCACGGCTCGGCTCCGCCCGGCGAGCTCTACCGCCGAGCTGCCCGCCTCGCCACCACCCTCCAGGTCCCGGAAGGGTGGTGGCCAGCCGACCGGGCGGAGTTCGAGGCCTACTGGCGCGAGCAGACGGCTGCCATCGAGATGGACCAGGTGACCCGCGCCTTTCTGTGGGACTTCACCGGCTTGGGCTTCCTTCCCTGGCCGTTTCCCGCCCTCTTCGGCCGGGTGCACCGGGCCGTAACCGCCGGTTTCCTGCCCGAGGAGTTCCGGGCCGAGCTGGGCCTGCCTTGGGGACCGGCGGAGAAAGTAGTGTTCGCCGCCAACGTCGCAATCCTGCGACTGGCCGACTCGCTCACCCCCCCGCCTTTGCGCACCCTGCCATTCGACATGCTGCTCGCCGACATGCGACGTCGCATCCAAAGCGGCCGGCGGGTCGTCTAGGCCCCGGGCGGGTAGGCTGGCGCCAGCGACTACACGGAGGAGCCGAGCGATGAGAGTCGTGGTCGACTACGACCTGTGCGAGAGCAACGCCCTTTGCATGGCGGCGGCACCCGAGGTCTTCGAGGTGCGCGACGACGACAACCTCTACGTGCTCGACGAGAACCCGCCCGAGAGCCTCCGGGCGAAGGTCGAGCTCGCCGCCCAGCGCTGCCCCAAGCAGGCGATCACCATAGAAGGCTGACCCGAGGATTTTTCGTTTCCCCCCGGGGGGTTTTCCCGCCGTGCGGTGGGTAGAATTGGTTTGCGGCACGTAGTCACAACAAGCACGTTGACCGTCAGGCGAGCCCGGCTTCGAGGTGGACCGATCACCCACCCGTCCGGGCTCGTTGTGTTCCTAGCGTCTCGACCAGCAGGCGGCGCTGCACCTGCCCGGTGGCCTCCGTGCGAGGTATCCGCTCCACGGCGACGACCAGTCTCGGATGCTTGTAGGGTGCCAACCGGCCGTCGAGGTGGCGCCTGAGGGAGGACACGTCGGGCGGGGCCGACCCGGGGGCGGCGACGACGACGGCGCAGACCACCTCCCCCCACGCCTCGTCGGGGACGCCCACCACCGCCACGTCGGCCACCCCGTGGGCGCCGGCGAGGGCCTGCTCCACCTCGGTGGGCGCCACCGACTCGCCGCCCGTGCGGATCACCTCCCTGGCTCGGCCCGTCACGTACAGGTAGCCGTCGGGGTCGAGCACGCCTAGGTCGCCGGTGTGGTACCAGCCGCCGGCCAGCGCAGCGGCGGTCTCCTCGGCGCGCTCGAAGTAGCCGTCCATCAGCGTCGGTCCCCGGTAGAGGATCTCCCCCTCCTCGGAGAGACGGATCACGCCCGGCGGAGCGACCCGGCCGACGCTGCCGGGGCGGGACTCCACGTCGCGGTGGTGGAGGGTGCTGTGGTGACCACCCTCCGACGAGCCGTAGAGGACCGACGTCGTCGCTTCGGGCATCGCCTCGCGCAGCCGGCGGAGCAGTTCCGGGGGAGCGGCGGACGTGCCCGTGTCGGCGTGGCGCACCGACTCGAGCCCCTCGCCTCGGGGGGACTGCTCGAGGACCCGTTGCCACACGGCGGGGATGCAGTACATGGCCGCCGGCCGCCAGCGCTCGGCGGTCTCCACCAGCGTCGGGCCGTCGAAGCGCCGGCAGAGGTGGACGGCGCAGCGGTGATGCCACGCCTCCAGCACGTAGTGCCAGCCCCCGTAGTGGAAGAGGGGGAAGCTGGCGAGGATACCCCCGTCCCCGGCGAGCCCGGCGGCGAAGGTGGACCCCCCGGGGAAAGCCCTGAGCCAGCTGGCCCGGTGGCTGACCACCACCCCCTTCGGGTCGCCGGTCGTGCCGCTCGTCAGGTACACGACATGGGGGTCGCCGTCGCCGGCTCCCGCCCCCGACCATCTGCCGGAGTCTGCGGCAAGGTCGTCCACCCCGGCGACGGGGACCGCCAGCTCTTGCGCCGACCCTCGGCGCTCCTCGTCTGCGACGACCAGCGACGGCCGCACGTAGTCCAGCACCCGGGCTGCCTCCCCGGCGCCGAAGGCTGGGTTGAGCGGCACGAACACCGCGCCGATGCGGGCCGCGGCCGCGAAGCCCGCCAGGCTGCGCAGATCCGGTCCGCACCACCAGGCCACCCTTTGTCCCGAGGAGATGCCCAGGCGCGCCAGGTTGGCGGCGTATGACGACGCCCAGCCGTCGAGCTCGGAGTAGCGGACCGACCGACCTTCGAGGGTCGCGGCGAGCCCCTGCGGGGCGACGGCGGCGGCATCGGACAGCAGATCGCCGACGAGGAGGCCCACGGCCGCCAAAGCTACAGTGGCCGGCGGTGCAGAAAGAGGCGATCCTCACCGGGATCGGCGGCCAGGGAGTGCAGCTCGCCGCCAAGACCCTGGCGATGGCGGCCACCGCCGAGGGCCGGCAGGTGATGTTGAGCTCCCACTACGGCGGGGAGATGCGCGGCGGCCAGACCGAGGCTTCGGTGGTCGTCGCCGACGGCCGCCTCCGCGCGGTGCCCATCCTCGAGTCGTCCTGGTCGGCCTGTGTCATGCACCCCCGCTACTGGCCAGGCGTCGCGGCCAGGCTGCGTCCCGGCGGCATCGTCGTGCACAACTCGACCGTTGCCGGCGACCTCGACGCCCCAGGCCTGCAGAGCTTCGCCGTCCCCGCCGGGAGGATGGCCGCCGAGCTCGGCTCGGAGATGGCCGCCGGTTTCGTGCTGCTCGGGGCCTTCGCCGCCCTGACCGGCCTCGCCGGGGTCGAGTCGCTGGTCGGCGCCATGAAGCGGCTCGTGCCGCCATACCGGGCGCAGCACGTCGCGCTGAACGAGGCCGCCCTGCGCGCCGGCGCCTCGGCGGGCGTGGCCGCATGACCTCCCGCGGCACTGTCACCATAGATGTCGAAAGGTGCAAGGGCTGCGAGCTCTGCGTCGCCGCCTGCCGGCCCGGCGTGCTCTCCATGTCCGCCGAGCTCAACGCCAACGGCTACCACTTTCCCCTCCTCTCCGCTGGCTGCACCGCCTGTCGGGCCTGCCGCGACGTCTGCCCCGACTTCTGCTTCGAGGTCTTCCGCCTGGAGCCGGGGGAGGTCGCCTGATGGCCGAGCTGCTGCAGGGCTCCGACGCGGTGGCGCGGGCGGCCATAGCCGCCGGGTGCCGGTTCTTCGCCGGCTACCCGATGCTCCCGTTCACCGACCTGCTCGAGGCGATGGCCCGGCTCATGCCCGGCGCCGGCGGGGTGTGCATGAACGCCGAGAGCGAGATCGAGGCGGTCAACATGACGCTCGGCGCCGGGGCGGCCGGGGCACGGGCGGCCACCGGGTCGTGCGGGCAGGGCATCGCCCTCATGCAGGAGGCGATAGCCGAAGCAGCGCTCAACGAGGTCCCCTTCGTGGTGTTCAACATGGCCCGCGGCCAACAGGACTACTTCCAGTGCACCCGCGGCGGCGGGTGGGGCGACTACCGCACCATCTGCCTGGCGCCCAAGGACGTCGCCGAGGCCGTGGAACACACCCAGCTGCTCTTCCACCTCGCCGACCTGTACCGGGCGCCGGTGATCCTCTACGGCGACTATCTCATCTCCCACACCTACATGAGCGTGTCGGTGTCCCCTCCCGACTTCGGCCCCCTTCCGCCCAAGGACTGGGCGCTCGACGGCTCGCGCGGCGGGACGGGGCGCTCCAGGCAGATCTGGACCTGGGCGATGGGCAAGGCCAACTACCCCGGTCCCGGTCCGGACCGCCACTGGCAGCGCGTCGCCTCCAAGTTCGAGGACGCCGCCCGGGCCGAGCAGCGATGGGAAGAGGTCGGCTGCGAGGACGCCGAGACGGTGGTCGTCTCCTTCGGCACCGCAGGGCCGTTCGTCGAGCAGGTGGTCGGCGAGCTGCGCGCCGAGGGGATTCGGGTGGGGGCGTTCAGGCCCGTGAGCCTGTGGCCCTTCCCCGAAGCGGCCCTCGCCGCCGCCTGCCGAAGCGCGTCGAGGGTGCTGGTCTTCGAGGTCAACGCCGGTCAGATGGTCGACGACGTGCGCCTGGCGGTCGGCGGGCGGATCCCGGTGGTTCCCATCGGCCGGGTGAGCATCGACTTCTCCGGCATGCGCCAAGGGGAGATCCTGAGCGTCCCGTGGATTCGCGACCGGGTGAGGCAGGCAGCGTGAAGCAGGTCGCCGGGGCCCTCGCCCCGCTACAGCTCTCGGGCGAGCACCATCTCTGCCCCGGCTGCGGCCACCCGGTGGCGTGGCGGATCCTCCTAGAGGCGATCGCCGAGCTCGGTTTGGAGAGGAAGGCGATCGGCGTCGTCGGCCACGGCTGCTACACCAACATCGTCTCCCTCGCCGACGTCGACTTCCTGCAGTGCCTCCACGGTCGGGCCCCAGCCGTCGCCACCGGCGTCAAACGGGTGCGCCCCGATGTGGCCGTCTTCACCCTGCAGGGCGACGGGGACATGGCCAGCGAGGGCCTCGCCGAGGTCCTCCACGCCGCCGCCAGGGGCGAGCGGATAACGGCTGTGATGCTCAACAACGGGGTCTTCGGCGACACCGGGGGCCAGATGACCGCGGCGTCGGTCGTCGGCCAGCGGACCAAGACCAGCCTCGACGGGCGCCAGCCGGCCGACCACGGCTACCCGGTGCCCGTCGCCGAGCTGGTCGCCTCGCTGCCAGGGGCGGCGTTCGTAGCCCGGGGGGCGGTCGGCGACGCCGGCTCGGTGGCCCGCACCAAGCGATACCTGAAGCGCGCCTTCGAGGCGGCGGTCGCGGGGGAGGGGTTCACCCTCGTCGAGGTGCTGACGATGTGCCCCACGGGTTGGTTCCTGCCCACCGCCGAGGGCCCCGGCTACCTCTCGGAGAGGTTCGAGCCCGTGTACCCGGTGGGAGTGCTCACCGGCCGGTAGGGTTCTTTCTGCACGTCGCCGACCAGCCGACCGAGCAGTTCGGCGAGCGACGCCAGGTCCCCGGAAGGCCATGAAGCCAGCGCCCGCCGCACCTGGTCCCAGACCACCTCCCGGTAGCGGGCCAAGGCCTGCCGGCCCTGCTGGGTGGGCTCCACGGTGCTTACGCGGCGGTCACCGTTGTCGCGGGCCCGCCGGACCAGGCCGGAGTCCTCCAGATGGCGGAGGAGACGGGTGACCGTCGCCGGGTCGAGGTCGAGCTGGGCGGCGAGCTGTCCAGGGGTCGTCTGGTCGGCGTCCACGCTGCGCTCGAGGACGCGCAGCGCCTGGGGGGTGAGGGAGACGCCGGCGGCCTC
>DATGKR010000075.1:0-7707 GCA_035294565.1 Acidimicrobiales bacterium
GCTGGCGGAGAGACCTGCTGGCCTGGAACCGCGCCGCCGACGCGGTGCTAGGGATCGAGGCGCTGCCGGAGGGGCGCCGCAACCTCCTCTGGGCGACGTTCATGGCGCCCGAGTGGCGGCGGCTCTTCCGGGACTGGGAGATGGAGGCGGCGCGGGCGGTGGCCAGGTTTCGCGTCGAGGTCGCCTCCCATCTGGACGAGCCCGCCTGCAGGCTGCTGATCGCGGAGCTGAGCGCCGAGAGCCCGGAGTTCGTCCGCTTCTGGGAGCGGCGGGACGTCCACGGCCGGACCGACGGCCTGAAGCGGCTCCACCACCCGGAGCTGGGCGACCTGGAACTCGAGTACACGACCTACCACATCGACGACCAGCCCGGCCTCAGGCTGTGCCTCTGCACGCCCCAGCCGGGGTCTACGACCGAGCAGGTGCTGCAACGGCTGGGAGAGAGCCTCGCCGACTCCGACGCCCCGTCCCGGCTCCGGCCGGCGGGAGCGGGGGGCGAGGGGGGGCTCAGTCGGCGATCCGCTCCTCGGCCAGCACCCGGGTGGGCGTGACCCGGACCAGGACCTCACCCGGACCCGCGTTCCGCCGCCCGAACTCCTCCGCCCGGTCGGCGCCCATGTAACGGCCCCCGATCTCGGTCGCGTAGCGGAGCAGCGCCTCCGAATCCCGGCTGAGGGTGGCCCGGCCCTCGACCATCACGAACGCGTAGGGCGGCGTCTCGTCGTCGACACAGAGGCAGACCCGGGGATCGCGGCGCAGGCTGCGGGCCTTGACCGTGCCGGCGCCGGTGGTGAAGACCAGGTCGTCGCCATCGAGGACGAACCACACCGGAACCACGTGGGGCCGGCCGTCCTTTCTGGTGGTGGCGAGCTTGGCGGTGCGAGTGCCGTGGGCGAGAAAGGCCCTCCAGCGCTCAGGGGGCATGACCCGGGTCACGCCCCCCCACCCCGCGACCCCCGGGGCCCCGATCGATCCAGTTTCACCCCGGACCCTCGCCCTGGTCCCGGAGCCGGGCGATCGAGAGCCCGTCCCGCAGGGGCACGATCATTCCCTCCAGGCGCGGGTCGTCCGCCACCAGTCGGTTCCAGCGGGCCGCGTTGAGCGCCGGCTGGGAGCGGGGCTCGGGCACCTCGCCACGCCGCAGGGCGTTGTCGGCCAGCAGCAGACCGCCGGGCCGGAGGTGTCCGACGCACAGCTCGAAGCAGCGCTCGACCACGCCCTCGTCGGGGAAGGAGGTGAGGAGGTCGTTGAAGATGCAGTCCACCGGCCCGCCATCGCCTTCCAGGAAGGCGATGGCATCCTCCTCGACCACCCGGACCCGCCCTTCCAGCCCGGCCTCGCGCAGGTTGCGGCGCGCCTCGGCGGCCCGCGCCGGGTCACGCTCCAGGGTGAGCACGGTGCCCGAGCAGCCGCCGGCCAGCCAGATGGCGGAGTAACCGACTGCCGTCCCCAGCTCGATCGCATCCCGGCAACGGGCGGCGCGGGTGAGCAGGCGCAGGAGCTGGCCCACGGCTGGACCGATGCCGGGCACTGACGACGCCGCGATCTCGCGCTCCAGGCGGGCGAGGACCGGCTCCCGGGCGGGGAGGAGCGATTCCATGTAGGTCTCCAGCTCGGGCGTGAGGACGACGCCGGGCAACCTGGTCATCGCCCGGCTCCGGCGGAGACAAGGGCATCGAGCATGGGGCCATCTCCTTCTCCTGCTGGCGGTCGTCGGTCCATGCGTCAACTGTATCCGGCCGGGCTGCTAGGCTTGGTAGCGGTGATGGAACCTGTGTCCTGGATCCCCACCGTGGTCGAGAACGACGGTGGCAGGGGTGAGCGCTCCTTCGACATCTACTCCCGGTTGCTGCGCGATCGCATCGTCATCCTCGGACGTCCGATCGACCACGTGATGGCGAACCTGGTCGTGGCCCAGTTGATCTATCTGGCGGCCGAGGACCCGGAGCGGGAGATCCAGATCTACATCAACTCGCCCGGCGGCGCCGTGGCCCCCGGCTTCGCTATCTACGACACCATGCAGCACATACGGGCTCCGATCTCCACCGTGGCCGTGGGCCGTGCGGCGAGCTTTGGGACGATCATCCTCATGGCCGGCACCAAGGGCCGGCGCTTCGCGCTCCCCAATGCCCGCATCCACCTGCACCAGCCGTTGGTGGCGGGGCGGGGCATCACCGGTCAGGCCACGGACCTCGACATCCACGCTCGCGAGATCATCAGGATCCGGGACGAGCTGAACCGCCTGATCGCCATGCACACCGGCCAGCCGATCGAACGGGTGGCGCGGGACACGGACCGTGACTTCTTCCTCTCTCCCCAGGAGGCGATCGAGTACGGCCTGATCGACGGGGTGATCGAGGCCGTACCCGAGGCGGCGGCGACCACCGGTTCCTGATCCCGCCGGAGCGGGGGTCAGGTGCGATGAGCCGCCGGCGGTGGTGCCGGGCTCAGCCGGAGCCCGCGGAGGCATCGGCGCCCGCCGGCCTCGGGATGACGCCGAGCTGCTGGAGGAATCCGAGCTCGTCCTTGCAGGACCAGTGCTCCACGATCCTGCCCGCGACCACGCGATGGATGGCGATGGCCTTCATCTCGAGGTCGTGGCCCGTCGCAGGGATCCCGAACAGGTCCCCGGCGTGCTTCCCATACGCCGTCAGTCGGGTCACCACCCGGTCGCCTTCGGCGACCATGTCCTCGATCTGGTGGTAGCCGGGCGTGGCCTCCCAGAAGATCGCGAACGCCTGCTTCAGCCCCTCCCGACCATCCGCCAGGCCCGGAAAGGGCGGGGGGGCGTGGTTCACGTAGTCGTCGGCGACGAGCTCGTCCATGGCCGTCAGGTTGCCCCGGTCGATCTCGGCGTAGAAGCGTCTGACGATGGCCTTGTTCTCTTCCGTCGACATCGTTCCACCTCCGGTCCCAGGACCTGACGCACGCGATCGATGCCATGTCAGATGCCCGGTTCGAGTCACACCTTCCTGCCGCCTTGCTGGTTGGGGCGAGATCATACGCGGCCACCGTCTCCGCGTCGACCCCGTGCTCGTCGGCGGCCGGTGTGCCCGGGCTCGGGTCTGGGTCCTGCCCCGGCGAGTCCGGCGGCACAGCCCACTAGGGTGGCCATGAGCCCGGCCGCCTGATCGGAGCCGAGGCCGGCGTCCCGGACCAGCGTGCGCCAGCAGGCGAAGGACGTGGCCAGGCGCAGGGCGGCCAGTCGCCGACCGTCATCGACAATCCCCTCCCCCCACACCCCTCGCCGAGCGCCTCGGCGGCGGCCTGGAGACGTGCGAAGCCGCCACCCACCGGGACCTTCTCGGAGTCGCGGAGGACGCGGTCGATCATCTCCCGGTTGGCGTCGTGGGAGGCGAACGGCTCGGCCAGCCCGTGCCGACGGCGCCGGGCCGGATCGGGGGGCTCCAGCCAGGAGGCCGTGTCCGGTGGCGGGTGCTGGGACAGGAAGTGCGAGGCGCAGGCCGTGAACACAGCGCCTCCTGGTCGGGGAAGTGGCGGTAGAGCGTGTGGCGCTGAACGCCGGCCACCGCGGCGATGGCGGCCAGGCTCGTCTCGGCCGGCCCCAGGGTGCGGTGCAGCTCGACCGCCGCCTCCACGATCCACCGGCGTGTCTCCTCCTGGCGTTGCGCTCGCCGTTTGAGCACGTACTTGCGTTTCGCTGCACGATCTCGTGCATCCGATCATTGACCCGGGGACCCGGGCCGAGCCCAAGCGCAGCATCGGGCAACCACTGCACAAGTGCGTGTAGTCATCGGAGACGCGGCCATGGATGCCCAGCGTGTGCTCGTGGTCAGGCCGGGAGAGGGCGGCGGCGTCGACCTGCCCGGCCTCGGCGTCGACTTCAAGGTCGGAGGCGAGAGCACCGGCGGCCGGCTCTCGATCGTCGAGCATCCCATGGAACCCGGTCGCATGACGCCGCCTCACGTCCACCACCGGGAGGACGAGTTGTCCTGCGTGCTCGAGGGACCCTTCGGCGTGCGGGTGGGGGAGGAGGTGGCGATGGTGGGTCCCGGTCGCCATGCATACAAGCCCGCGGCGTCCCCCACACGTTCTGGAATCCCGGCCCGACTCGTCGAGCTCATCTGGCCGGGTTCGAGCGGTTCGTCGAACAGCTGGCTGAGCTCGTTCGCGCCCCGCACCCGGACCTGGAGGAGAGATGGGGCGAGCTTGGCCTGGAGTTCGTGCCCGAGTGGATCCCTCAGCTCCAGGGGCAGCACGGCCTCAGGCTGGTAGGGCCGGAACTGGTAGGGCCGGAATAGGATCGGCTGGCCAACGCCGGTCCCGACCGCCCTCGGAGGGCTGCGGCGGCATGTGCCCGGGCCACCTCGGCCGTGGTCCCTCCCATCGTCAGAGGCTGCCCATCGGGACCGATGCCCTTCATCGTCCAGCGGGACGACGTGAGCGCCAGCTCGCCACAGGATAGGGTCGGCTTGATGTCGACGCTGAACGTCGGCCTCGATGCCAGGAACCGCGTGAACACCTCTCTGATGGCATCGACACCGCGGGTGACGTGGCCCGGCGGGAAGTGGAGCACGGCATCCGGCTCATAGAGCATCAGCAAGCTCTCCACGTCCCCGGCATTGGCCCGCTCGACGAGCAGCCGGCCGAGGTCCTCGGGGCGCGCCGCGCGATCGTGGCCCATCGGTACGCTCGTAATTCGTGACCTCCCGACCGTGACAAGATTCGAGCGCTCGCATCTTCGTCACGGCTTCGTCGCGACGAGAATCGCCTTGGCGCCCGGCACCTCCAGGGACAGGCGTCGAACGTCACGCAAGCCTGCGTCGGTCAACCAGCCAGTGTGCTCGGCTCCGGTGTGGTTCCGCCCCCTTCCTCGACGAGCGTGTTCAGGCTCATGAGGGCGGCCGCAGTGGGTCCGGTCTGTGCCATCCGGCTGTCGCGACGTGGATGGGGGAACGCACGGCGGAGCTCGCTGTCGAAGGCGCCGGATCCGACTCCGAGGTCGAGAGCGAACGCATCGCCTCGACCAGACGGCCCCGGCTGGCGCACAGACGCTTGTCCATGAACCTGACCCGGCCGCCGAGCTGACGTGACGTCCGTCTCGCGCACCGAGCAGGCCCGAGGCTGGCGTGCGCGGTGAGAGGAGCATCTCTGCCGGCCGCTCGGCGATCCCGCGCTCGCGGGCCAGCTCCTCCGGCGTCGTGCTCCCGGTCCGGGAGAGCGGCGAGAAGGCGTCGAGCCCGTGCGTCACGGAGAGCGTCTTCGAGATCCAACAAGGCGGTCGACGGCTGCGTGATCGGAAGCGGGCTTGGGGTGGTGGCCGGCTGAGCGGACGTCGCCCTCGCTCGAGAACGGGAGCCGGTGGCCCCGCCCGAGGCCGTGGAGTTCAGCCCTGCCGTGGACTGAGGCCCCTGGCCGCAGGCCAGGTGGATCGGCGCCCCTGGCCGCGACGTGGGGCGCGGACGCTCCCGGGTCTGGGAGCGAGCCGCGAGCGCCGCGACTCAGCGCCGTGGGGGCGGTGGGCCGTCGGTCGAGGGGGGACCCGAGCCGCCGCCCGGAGACCGCAGAGGGACCTGCTCCAGCAGGCAGTGGAGGGCGAGGCTGATCCGAGTGTTGACGAAAGCCATCCCGATCCCCGCGGCGTAGACCGGGGCGCCGATCCCGAGCCTGGCCAGGAGCGTCCGCTTCCGGACGAGGTCGATCGCGGTCGTGCGGAGCTCGTCCCGCCGCAGCACGTAGGCCCACAGGACGCCGAACAGGGCGCCCATGGCGACCATGGTGATCCCGTAGGTCGCGCCTGCGACGGCCTCGTCGCGGCCCGTCTGGAGTTCGAGCGGCGAGCAGGGCGGTCGGGGACGGGATCAGGGCCACCACCATCAGCAGGAACAGGTTGATCCCCAGCGGGGGACGGTCGACCCGCCGCAGCTGCTCGAAGATCGTGTGGTGGTCCATCCAGATGATGCCGATGGTGAGGAAGCTGACCGCGTAGCTCGCGTAGCGGGCCAGGCGTGAGGATGGCACCGAGGAGGCCTCCGCCGGCGGGCACCCGGATGTCGAGCACGAGCAGGATGGCCGCGATGGCGAACACGCCGCCGCTGGAGACCGCCGTGCGTCCTGGCCGGATCGTCTCCTCCTCAGCCGATGGCGGGACCTCGTCCGGTTGCCGGGCGCCGGCCTCCCGAGCTATGGGGCCGGCCGGTGCTCAGGGGTTCAGCATACCCGTGCGCCGGTGCCGGCACCCCTCGCCGGCCATGAGCCGCGGCTGTGATCGAGTGGCCCGGGGGGCCGTGTTCGCAGGAGGAGGCGGCCTCGGGGACGGGGGGCGGGCCCGATCCCAGCCCTGACCGCCGGCCTCGCCCCGGCTTCCGGACGGGCGGCCGGGCCGCGGCGAGGGTGGGGCCTGGGCGGTCTCCGGGCCCGGTGGTCAGGGGCCGGGGAACGGCTCCGGTGTCCCGTCCGGCGGCGGCACCTGGAAGGCGTTGATGGTCATCGAGATCAGCGTGTAGTAGCCGAGGATGCCGACCAGCTCGACCAGGGCCCGGTTGTCCAGGACCGCGGCCGCGCGCCGGTAGGTGGCGTCGGAGACCCCGCGGGTCTCGATCAGCTCCCGGGCAAAGGCGTAGACCGCGGCCTCGTCCTCGCGGGCGAGGTCGGGCGTGCCACCGGTGCGGATGGCCTCGACCGCCTGCGGGTCCAGTCCGGCCTCGACGGCGAGGGGGGCGTGCGCCTGCCACTCGAACCCCGACCGCCAGGCCGCCGCCGTGACCAGGATGGCCAGCTCGGAGAGCCGCGGCGGGAGGCTGGTGTGGAACCGGCAGAAGGCCCCCAGTTCCTGGGCCCGGTCGGCCAGGCCGGGACTGTGCAGCCACACCCGGAGCGGGCCATGGACGCCGCCGCGGGGGCCGGCGACGATGGCGTCGTGGACGCGGCGCTGCTCGGCGTCGAGCGCGTCGAGGTCGAGGTCGGGCACCCGGGGCATGGCTGACAGAGAGGGTACGCCAGATCGCCGGCGGAAGGTCAGGGCCGCGGCCGGCGCCGGTCGGTGTCGTCCAGGTAGGCCGCGGCCTGAAGGCGGAACAGTTCGGCGTAGAGCCCGCCCGCCGCCATCAGCTCCCGATGGGACCCCTGCTCGACGATCTCGCCCTCCCTCATCACGTAGATCCGATCGGCGGAACGGACGCTCGAGAAGCGGTGCGAGATCAGCAGCACGGAGCGGCCCTCGAACAGGGTCCGGATCCGTTCGAACAGCTCCGCCTCGGCCCGGGCGTCCAGGGAGGCGGTGGGCTCGTCGAGCACGACCAGGGGCGCATCGCGGAAGAAGGCGCGGGCCAGGGCCATCCGCTGCCACTGACCGACGGAGAGGTCCTTGCCCCCCTCGAAGATCGGTCCCAGCAGCGCGTCGTAGCCCTCCGGCCAGGTCTCGATGAAGGCGTCGGCGCCGGCCTGGCGGGCGGCGGCGACGATGGCTTCGTGGTCGCCCATGCGCTCCACCCGGCCGACGCCGATGTTCTCGCGGGCGCTCAGCCAGTAGCGCACGAAGTCCTGGAAGATGACCGTGATCTGCCGACGCAGCTGCTCCGGGTCCACCTCCCGGACGTCGACGCCGTCCCAGAGCACCGCGCCCGCGTCGGGCGCGTAGAGGCCGCAGATGACCTTGGCCAGGGTGGTCTTGCCGGAACCGTTCTCGCCCACCAGCGCCACCACCTCCCCTTGCCGCAGCTCCAGGGAGACGCCGCGGAGAGCGTG
>DATGKR010000076.1:0-13199 GCA_035294565.1 Acidimicrobiales bacterium
TCCACCAGGGCAGCTGTCATCCTCAGTGTGTACCCATTCTCCGTTCGGGAAATTCGGGGTCTTTCGCTGCAGTTCGACCCCCGGACGGCCGTTTATTCGGGGGGATGCCTTCTGCCCTGCTCATGGTCATGGCCGACGCCCGGTCCCCTTCGGGCGACCCGGCACATTCGGGTGGCGTGGAAGCTGCCTGCGCGGCGGGGCTGGTGACCGACGCCGTCAGCCTGCGCGCCTTCCTCGACGGGCGGCTGTGGACTGCGGGTGCGACGGGGGCTTTCGCCGCGGCAGCCGTGTGCCTCCGAGCCCGCGATGGGAATCCCACGCCGTCGCTGTGGAGGACCGTGGAGGCCGAGATCGACGCCCGCATCCCCTCCCCCGCTGCCCGTCAGGCCTCGAGGGAGCAGGGAGGCCGGACGCTGAGGAAGGCGATGGCAGCGGCCGACTCGCCTATCTTCGACGGCTTGGCCCGGGCGTGCGTCTCCCACGGCATGAAGCCTCACCATTCCGTCGCGCTCGGGGCAGTCGCCGCCGTGGCCGGACTGCCCCCCCAAGAGGCCGCCGAGACGGCCGCCTACGCTTCGGTTGCCGCCCCTGCTTTCGCCGCCCAGCGTCTTCTCGGGCTCGGCGTCGAGGTGATCGAGCGGATCGGCCTCGACATGGCTCCCGAGATAAGCCGGCTGGCGAAGGAGGCCGCCGAGGTGTGCAGCCTGCCCCTGGCGCGGATGCCGTCGTCCTCGGCGCCAGTCCTCGAGTTCCTGGCCGAGGAGCACGCGGGACTGGCCAGGAGGTCGTTCGCGTCGTGAGACACGGCTTGTCGGGCCTCGGGAGCGGCAGGGCCCGCGTGGCGACACGCGCCTTGGCCGGTCCCGACATCGGGAGCGGCAGTGCCCGCCTCGCGACGAGGATGTCCGCCTCCCGGGCGGGGAACCTGTGAGCGACCTGGTGGCCACCCTCCACTTCCGGGCGGGAATCGGCGGGGAGCCGATCATCACCTCGGCGCAGGCCACCGACGGGTACTCCTTCGAGCCCGCCAGTTGGGGTGCCAGGCTGAGCGGCCCGGCGGTTGAAACCCCCGGCACCCGCTCGATCAGCGTCGACGTCGGCGTGGGCACCTGCGCCGAAATCCGATCATCGGGCGTCTCGCAAGCCGCCGCAGGTTGCTCGTCAACGAGTTTCAGCGTGGTGGTGGAGAGCGACGCCATGCTCACCTGGCGGCTCGCTCCTGGGGTGGCGGCCGGCGGCTGCGACCATCTCACCGACGGCACGGTGCAGCTCGCGGCGAGCGCGCGACTGCTCTGGGTCGACGAGATCTCGTTCGACCCGGAGGATCCCGGCACGTTGCGGTCGCGGCTGCGGGTTACCCGCGACGGTTGGCCCGTCGCCTGCCGTGAACTGGCGTTGGGTCCAGGGTCGCCGTTGTGGGAATCGCCGGCTGTGCTTTCGGGGGCAGCGGCCCTCTCGGTGCTGACCGTGGTCGACCCGGGCCGGCCCATGTCGCGCTGGCGGCCCCAGCGGGCAGGCGTGGACGGTGCTGCCGGCGTAGCCATGCCGCTGAGCGTGCCGGGCGCCCAGATCGTCGCATGGGGTCAGGACCTCGCAGCCTGCCGGGGAGTCGTCGAGGACCTCTTCGTCGCGGGGATGCCCGGCTGGGCGGAAGCTCGCTGGAGGGTGGCCGGGGGACTCGCCGCGACGTTCGAGCCGACGCCGCTCTGACCGGCGATGTTCGGGTGGGGCGGTTCTGACCGGCGACGCTTGGGGGTAGGGCCGTCGAGGGTGCGGGGCTGGCGCCCGGCGGGGGAACCCTGTCTGACCCAGGCCGCCTCCCCCTCCTGCCGCGGTCAGCACCCTTGGCGAGGGCAGGGAGCCGCGCCGGCGGGGCCTTCAACGGGATCGGTGACCCCCGGCGTGCTCTGCCGGCTCCTGCCGCCGCATCGCCCCACCACCCGTCCTTGACACGTCACGAATCCCGATTTGTGTACGAAACCCGAATTATGTGCAGATAGCGCACACAACTCAGGTTTCGTTCACAAATCGGGATTCGTGGGCTGTCGGCGCGGCGGCGGCAACACATGTTCGAGGTCCTTGCGCCCGTCCCTCGTATAGGCCATCATGGGAATTGGGGATCGGCTCCCTTCTGGGCCGGCGGGCTTCCTGCGCCGCGCCGAAACCGGAGGAAGCATGGAAACCAAGACCCCTCAGCCCCCGTCCTTCACCGTCAGCCTCAGGGGATACGACCGGGAAGAGGTCGACGAGTACATCGACTCCCTGGCCGAGGCCCTTGGCCAGGTCGACCTGGCCAAGGAGCAGAACCGCCGTTTGCACGCCCACATTGACCGGCTCACCGCCCGGATCAGGGAGCTGGAGGAGCGGATCAGCTCCGACACGCCGAGGACCGCCGGGTTGGCAGCCGAGCGAATCGCGATCCTGCTCCGCACCGCCGAGGACACCGCAGCCGACACGGTCAACCGTGCCGAGGCGACGGCCGCTCAAATCGTGTCCGAGGCCAACGGCAAGCTCGCCGAATCTGAGGAAGCGATGCGAGCGGCCGTCGCCCGGGGCGAGGCGCAGGCGCGGTCAATCGAGGCGGCCGCCCGTGGGGAAGCTGCCGAAATTGTGGCCGAGGCCGAGAGGCGGGCCACTGCCCGCAGCCGGCAGATCGAGCAGTGGGCGGAGGAGGTGGTGTCGCGCACCCGTGCCGAAGAAGCGCGGATGCTCCGCGACCACCAGCAGCGCCGTCACGAGATGGAGACGGAGCTGGCGGCTCTCGCCGAGCGGCGGGAAGAGGCGACAGCGACCATAAGGGCCCTCCACGAGATGTTGGGCAAGGCCCTCGGCCTTGTGCCCCTGCAGCGGCTGGGAGAAGGGGGCGACGAAGAAGCTTCCGCCGGAGAAGACACCGCGGCCGGCTCGACGACGACCGGGTCGGAGGCCGACGCCAACGGCTGCCGGACCGAGGCGACAACGAGCACCGCGACTGGGGGATCGACCACCGGCGTGGTGGGCGGAGCCGGTGACGCCGGGTACCGAGCGGCCACGTCCCCCACAGACGGTACCGGGACCACGCCCGAGCGCGCCGCAGCAAAGGGCGAGGAGGAAGGCAGGCGCTCTTCGCAGGCGGCCGGGCCCTACGACGCCGAGGCGGCCGACACCGGCGAAACGGATGCCGCAGGCACGAGCGTGAAGGGGACCACCGCAGCCCCGGCGCGCGGCGACGAGATCAACACCGACGACGACACCGACACCGACGACGAGTTCGAGGCCAAGCTCGAGGCGTGGGTGTCCGACGCATCCGCTTCGGACCGCGACTAGAAGCGCCGAGGGATCCGCTTCGGACCCCGACTGGACAGCATCGAAAAGCCCTGTCCCGGCAGGGTGCTTCGACCTCCACCGCCGGCCGCTGGGGCGACGCACCTCCATCGCCGGCCCCCGGGGCGACGCGCCACCCCGCACCGGCCGCGCCCACCGCGAGCGCCCCGCCGGACCCGACCTGGTGGAGCGCTCGCCGGGGGTGGTCCGGGACTGGCTACTTGAGCTCGACGGTCGCGCCGGCGGCCTCGAGCTGAGCTTTGGCCTTCTCGGCGTCCTCCTTGCTCACCTTCTCCAAGACCGGCTTGGGAGCGGCGTCGACGAGATCCTTCGCCTCTTTCAACCCGAGGCTGGTGAGAGTGCGGACCTCCTTGATCACCTGGATCTTCTTGTCGCCGGCCGAGGCGAGTATCACGTCGAACTCGTCCTGTTCCTCCTCGGCTGGCGCCTCGGCGGCGGCCGCTCCGCCGCCCGCGGCGGGAGCGGCGGCTACGGCCACGGGCGCCGCGGCGGTCACACCGAAGCGCTCCTCGAAGCCCTTCACCAGTTCGGACAGCTCCAGCACGGTGAGACCAGAGATGTCGTCGAGGATCTGTTCGATTGTTGCCATTGGTTCTGCTCCTGGGTTCAGTCGGTGTTTTCGGAAGGGTTCTCGCCGGTAGGCGCTTCGACATCAGAGCCGGCATCAGAGCCCGAAGGTGCCTCGGCATCAGAGCCCGAAGGTGCCTCGGCATCAGAGCCGGCGGCAGCCTTGTCGCGCAGGGCGGCCAGGCCGTAGGCCAGGTTGCGAGGAAGCGCTTGGAGGAGGCCCGCCATCTGCTGCAGCGGGGCAGCCAGGGCGCCGGCCAGCTGGGCGAGGAGCACCTCCCGCGACGGCAGGTCGGCGAGGGCGGATGTCTCGGCAGCGCCCAGAATCTTTTCGCCCAGTACTCCCCCCTTGACGACGAGGAAGGGGTTCGTGCGGGCGAAGTCGCGAAGAGCCTTGGCCACGGCGGCAGCGTCGCCCTTGACGAAGGCGATGCCCGTCGGGCCGGTCAGCATCGGCTCCACGTCTTGGAGGGAGGCCTCGCGCGCCGCGAGCGTGACCAGGGTGTTCTTGTAGATCTTGTACTCGCCTCCGCTCTGACGGAGGCTACGGCGCAGGGCGGCGAGATCCTTCACCTTCAGACCGCGGTACTCGGTGAGGATGGCCGCGTCGCAGTCACGGAACTGCTCGCGCACCTCCTCGACAACTGCCACCTTCTCGGGTCTGGGGTTGTCCATGTCCCTGCTCCTGGGTCACCTGCTCGGGGGGTTGCTCACCCGGACGCGGCGACACCGTATGGAGCGGTGGACCGCGCCTCGTCGGGCCGGGCCTGCGCGAGGCCCGCTTGGACGTCCTGAGTGGACGTACCGGATGTCTTCGGCGCTATGCGGCTGTCGAGTCGCCCACTATAGCAGCCCCCGCCGAACGGCCGCTGAGGCGCTTGGTGGTCTTGCGCTCGACGAAGAACGACACGAACGGGCACCAGCCGGCGGCCACCATGCCCACGAAGTACCAGAAGCCGAGACGGTAAGCGATCAGCATGTTCACCACGGTCACCAGGTAGACGATGTAGAGCATCCCGTGGATCGGTCCGATCACCTCTTCCACCGACTGGAACGGGATCGCCGAGAAGACGGCGATGAGCATCGTGCCGACGATCCACGCCATGATCCGGTAGCGCACGAGCGGGCTGGACAGGTTCATCTATCTCCTCGAGGGTTGCGCCACGTCTTCGCCTTGCCCTTCACCGCCAGGTAGGCGAGGTAGCGGTTGTAGGCGGCCAGCTCGTCGTCTTCGTCGTCCAAGCCGTCCTGGGGCACCAGGAGGTCCAGGCCGTCCTGGGGCATCAGGAGGTTCACCCCGTCCTGGGGCACCAGCACGTTGGCGCCCGCCTGGGGCATCAGCGAGCTGCCCGCCTGGGATACCGGCGGCGAGCTGCCCGCCTGGGGCATCAGCGAGTTGCCCGCCTGGGACACCGGCGGCGAGCTGCCCCCCTGGGGCACCAGCACGTTGGCGCCCGCCAGGACCGAAGGCGTGCCGCCGTCGCTGCGAGCGCCGAGCGCGGGCATCGGGGGCTGCGCAGCCGGGGGCAGGGTGCGCGAAGCCACCTCCTCGGAGTCGACGGTCAGCGCGAACGCCGCGCGGGGCAGGGTGCGGGCGACGACCTCGGCGCTGGCCCGGCGCACCCGCTCGTGGTAGGCCCGCCGACGGGCGATGTCCTCGTCGGTGTCGTGGACCAGCTGCCACCATCCGATGCCGCCCACCACGACGAAAGCCGGCCATTCGACCGAGTAGAAGTAGCTCAAGACGTTGCCGGCTTCCGCCCGGTGGATCTGCCACCAGGCGGCGAACAGGCAGCCGGTGGAGATGGAAACGAAGAGGAAGTGGAACAGAAGCGAGCGGGGGCGCACCCAGAGGTAGAGCCGGGGATGCCGCTTCGCGAAGACCACCGGGAGAGATGCTACGAGCCCGGGGGCGCTGAGGTGGTATCGGCGCTTGGAACCTGTCGCGAAACTACTTCTGGGTGCTAGGAGGCGGCGGCTCGGGTCTGCCGACGCCGCGGAGCCTCTGGGTCAGGCCGGCACAAGCTCCTCGTCGGTCACGCGCAGCGCGGCGGGATCGACGTCCACGCCGGGGCCCATCGTCGAGCTCACCGCCACCGACTTGATGTACCGACCCTTGGCCGCGGCGGGCTTGGCGCGCTGTATCTCCTCCACAACGGCCCGGAAGTTCCGCAGCAAGTCCGCCTTGGAGAAGCTGACCTTGCCGATCGGCACCTGCACGACGCCTCTGGAGCGGGTGTCGGCCCGGTACTCGACGCGGCCGCCTTTGAACTCGGCGACCGCCTTACCCACCTCGGTGGTCACCGTGCCCGTCTTGGGGTTGGGCATGAGGCCGCGCGGACCGAGCTTGCGTCCGAGGCGGCCCACCTGGCCCATCATCTCGGGGGTGGCGATGGCGACGTCGAAGTCCATGAAGCCCCCGTCGACCCTGGCGACGAGGTCGTCGGCTCCGACTATGTCCGCTCCGGCCGCCCTCGCCTCCTCGGCCGCGGGGCCGGCGGCGAAAACAGCCACCCGCACCGGCTTGCCCGTCCCCGCCGGCAACGCGACGGTGCCGCGGACCACCTGGTCGGCCTTGCGCGGGTCGACGCCGAGGCGGACGGACATCTCCACGGTCTCGTCGAAGCGCGCCGGAGCGAGGTCCTTCACCAGGTCGAGCGCCTCCCCCGGCGTGTAGGAGCGGGTGCGGTCGAACCGCTTCTGAGCGTCGACGTACTTCTTGCCTCGCTGTGTCATCCGACCTTGATCCCCATCGAACGTGCGGTGCCGGCGACCTGGGCCTTGGCCGCGTCGAGGTCGTTGGCGTTGAGGTCCGGCATCTTGATCCGGGCGATCTCGGCCAGCTGATCGTCGGTGATGGTGCCGGCGGTCTCGCGGCCCGCCGACTTGGCCCCTTTTTCCAGACCGGCGGCCTGGCGGAGAAGCACGGGAGTAGGAGGTGTCTTCAGCACGAAACTGAACGAACGGTCCTCGAATATCGTTATCTCCACCGGGATGACCTGACCGGCCTTGTCCTCCGTGGCGGCGTTGTACTGCTTCACGAACTCCATCGTCTGCACGCCGTGGGGCCCGAGGGCCGTGCCCACCGGCGGGGCGGGCGTCGCCTTGCCGGCGGGCAGCTGGATCTTCACGACTGCTGTGACTCTGCGCTTGGCCAAAGACGTGCTCCTTTAGAGCTTCGCCACCTGGGCGAAGTCCAACTCGACGGGCGTTTCCCGTCCGAAGATGTTCACCAGGACCTTGAGCTTGAGCTGGTCCTCGTTGATCTCGGCGATGGTGCCGGAGAAATCGGCGAAAGGTCCTTCCCGCACCCGGACCGTCTCGCCCATCTCGTACTCGAAGCCGCGCGGCCGGCCCTTGCGCCCGGTGGCGTCGCCCTCCTCGGCCTTGACCTGGAGGATGTTCTCCACCTCCTTGCGCGACAGGGGGGTGGGTCGAGCCCCGAGGCCGACGAAACCGGTTACGCCCGGGGTGTTGCGCACCACGTACCACGAGTCGTCGTCGAGGTCCATGCGCACGAGCAGGTAGCCGGGGAAGACCTTCTTCGAGACGACCTGCTTCTTGCCCCCCTTGAACTCGATGACGTCCTCCATGGGGATGACCACCTCGAAGATGCGCTCCTCCATGTTCATGGAAGCGATCCGGCTCTCCAGGTTGGACTTCACCTTGTTCTCGTAGCCGGCATAGCTGTGGATCACGTACCAGGAGCCGGGGCGGTCGTAGGGGCTCTCGGGTGCCTCGGCGGCCTCGGTGAGGGTGGGCGCGTCGGTTTCAGATGTCGTTTCGTCGTCTGGCATGGCTACTTGAACAGGAAGTTGGCGAGGTCGGAGAACCCGAGGTCGAGGGCGAAGATGAGCGCCATGAGCACCGCGAGGGCGATGAAAACCACCGTCGCGTAGTTGGCCGTCTCGCTGCGCGTGGGCCAGGCGACCTTGCGTAGCTCGACGTTGACCTCGTGCAGGAACTGGCGGGGCGACGTCCGCCTGCCGGGTGCGGCGGGCGGCGCGGCCGCCGGCCGGGGGGCGAAGTCGGCTGCACCGGGGGCCTCGACCGTGCTGGGCGCCTGCAGGTCGCCCACGGCTTCGCCCTGGCCCTGGCGGGCGAGTAGGCGCCTCTGTTGTCGGTTCATGCTCACGGGTCGTGCTTCTCGGTCTCTGTGTGTCTTGGTGAAACAGGTGTGTCTTGGTGGAGCAGGCGTGTCTTGGTGGAGCAGGGCAGGAGGGACTCGAACCCCCAACCGCCGGTTTTGGAGACCGGTGCTCTGCCAAATTGAGCTACTGCCCTCTGCAGGCGTCCTGCGGGGGGGTCCGGCTGCGAGGATAGCACCGGGGGCCTCACTCTCCGCGGGCGCTCCCGGTTCTGACGGTTCGGCCTAGGCTCCCTGGAGGACGGGACGGGTCGGCGACGGCGTCCGGCCGCCGGGCCCTCCCCACTCCGGCAGGAGCGTCAACCGGTCGGCGAGGACCACGAGCGGGTCGGCGGCAGTCCTGAAGGTGAGCACCCAGTAGGGGCCGTACCTTCCCACTCTGGTCAAAGGGACGGCCGCCACGGCAGAAACGGCCTCCCGCATGGCCGACACGGCGCGCCTGGACATCCGGGCTGCGCGCAGGCGCCGGCCGGCAATGATCATCTCCACCGGCGCGCCAGGCAGGATCCCCTCGGCGACCGTCACGCCCGTGACCCCCAGTCCGCCCGCGGCCATCTCCCGCAGGGCGGCCATCTGGTCGCGTTCGTGCTCTCGGCGCGCCCGGCGCTCGACGCGCCGCCACGCCCAACGCTGACGAAGGGTTAGCTGCAGGGGTTTGCCGGTCATCATGGAACCTCGGGTCGGGGGGCCGCCCCAAGTTTCGCCGTCGGCACATCGGCTTCCTGCGGCGTTGGCGTTTGGCGCCTGCCCGGGCCTGCGGGTGGGAGGCGCCAGTGCCCGGCGCTCAACCCGCCTGGGACCATCCCGGGCGGCGTAGGGTGAGCCACACGATCATTCCGGCGGCGCCGGCGGCGGTGAGACCGCCGAGATACGCCCAGAGCGCCCACGATCCCGCGCTGCCGTCGAGGGCCGCCTCGTCGAGCGCCTTTAGAACCGCGGCGAGGCTGGAGGCCGGGGGGACCACCAGGTCGTGACGCATCGAGCGCATCACCTTGAGCACCCGGCGGAACGCCGCCACCTCCGCCTGGCAGCGGAGGCAGGAACGGACGTGGGCGGCGGCGCGGGGTTCCACGTCGTCTTCGCCCGCAGCCATCTCGGCGACGGCGTCCACCGCCTCGCGGCAGGCGGCCGTGCGCAAGGGGACGATCTCAGCCAGCGTTCGCACGGACCCTCTCCTCGCCTCCGGCGGCGGCGCCTCCCCCCGCCGAGAGAAGGTCGCGGAGCCGCCGGCGCGCCCGGTGGAGACGGACCTTGGCGGCGGCTTCGCTGATCCCGAGCTCCTTGGCGATCGCCCCGTGGGGCAGGTCGTAGATGTCCCGCAGCACAACGACCTGCCGGAGACGCCAGGGAAGCTGGGACAAAGCCTCCGAGATGCGGGCGCGGTCGTCGGATCCGGACATCCGAAGCTCGGGGTCGGCCTCGGCGCGCCCGTCGACGACGGGCTCGTCCTCGCGGAGGAGCTCGGTCCGGTGACGCGCCCGCTTGGCGAGGAGGTTCGCCGAGCAGTTCGCCGTGATCCGGTACAACCAGGTCGTGAACTGGGCGTCCCCCCGGAAGCGCCGCAGCCCGCGGTACGCCCGCAGGTAGGTGTCCTGCACGACGTCGTGGGCGTCGTCCTCGTTGCCCGTCAAGCGGAAGGCCAGCGTGTAGGTCGCGCTGTAGGTGGCCCGCACGAGTTTCTCCAGAGCCGCCCGGTCCCCTCCCCGGGCGGCGTTCACCAGCTCGGCGTGGTCCAGGTCGCTCAGCGCGTTTCCTTGTGGAGCGTGTGGCGGCGGTCCCAACGGCAGTACTTCTTCATCTCGATGCGCTCGCGGTCGTTCTGCTTGTTCTTCATCGTGATGTAGTTGCGCCGCTTGCACACGTCGCAGGCGAGGGTGACCTTGACCCTCTTTTCGTTCTTGGGCACGGCAGAACCTCCTCTCCCCATGCTAACCGGGCTGGCTGGTAGCGGCGGTCGGACTCGAACCGACGACAACTCGATTATGAGCCGAGTGCTCTGCCAACTGAGCTACGCCGCCGAGCCCCCTGTCGGAATCGAACCGACGACACCAGCCTTACCATGGCTGTGCTCTGCCGACTGAGCTAAGGGGGCGGCGCCGCGATGCTACTAGCCTCCGCCCCGTGACGGTGAAGTGCCGGCTCGCGACGCTCGACGACGCCGAGGCGATCAGGACCATCTACAACCGGGAGGTGGTCGGCTCCACGGTCACCTTCGACTTGGTGCCCCGCTCGCTGGAGGACCAGCTCGCCTGGCTGGACGAGCACAGCGGGGCACACCCCGCCGTTGTCGCGGTGGACGGGCAGGGCCTCGTGTGCGGCTTCGGCTCCCTCTCGCCGTACCGGGACCGCCCCGCCTACCGCACGACCGTCGAGGACTCCGTCTACGTGGACCCGGCCCACCAAGGCCGCGGGGTCGGCCGGACGGTGCTCGACGAGCTCCTACGGCTCGCCGGCGGCTACGGGTTCCACGCGGTGATGGCCCGCATAGTGGGGGGCCATCAGGCTTCCATCGGCCTGCACCGGGCGTGCGGCTTCGACCTGGTCGGCGTCGAGCGGGAGGTGGGGCGGAAGTTCGGCAAGTGGCTGGACGTCGTCCTGATGCAGCGGCTGATCTGCGGGGGCGGCACCGGCTGACCGGCGCGGCTACTGTCAGCGGTCGTGAAGATCGGCGACCGGGCCCCAGACTTCGAGTTGCCCGACGAGACGGGCACCCTCCGGCGGCTGAGCGAGATGCTGGCAGCCGGGCCCGTGGTGCTCTATTTCTATCCGGCGGCCATGACCTACGGCTGCACCAAGGAGAGCTGCCATTTCCGCGATCTCGCCTCCGAGTTCGAGCGGATCGGTGCACAACGCGTCGGAATCTCGGCAGACCCGGTGGACAAACAGAGGCAGTTCTCCGAGAAGCACGGCTTCGACTTCCCCCTCCTCTCCGACCCTGACCGCAAGGTCGCCGAGGCCTACGGCGTCAAGCGGGCGATCGGCCTGCTCAAGGTGAAGCGGACCACGTTCGTCATCGACCGGGACGGAACGATAAAGGACGTCATCAGCTCCGAGACCAACATGAACGCCCACGCCGACAGGGCGCTGGCCGCCCTGCGCAACAACGGCTAGCCGGATCGGTCGCCGGCGTCCCGAACTTCTGGGTCTTGATCGGCGGGCGAAACGGATCCACCCTGGTATCGACGGAACCCTCGAGGAAAAGACCAGAGGAAAAGACCAGAAGCGACGAGGTCCCTGGAGGTGGAGCGTGGACGCCCATGTCGGTGATCGGATAATCGTCGAGTCGAACAAGGTCGGCGGCGCCCGAAAGACCGGAGAGGTCCGGGAGGTGATCGAGGGCGCCGGCGGCAAGCACTACCGGGTCCGCTGGGAAGACGGCCACGAGTCGGTCGTCTTCCCGAGCAGCGACGCGTCGGTGGTCGCCGCCAGCGCCGCCCGCTAGCCGCCCAGCGCGAAGTCGGCTATCAGGGCCGCCAGTTCCAAAGGGGCGTCGCCCTGCACGGAGTGACCGGCGTCGGCGACGTGCTCCACACGAGCCGACGGCTGGCGTCGCAGGACCTCCGACTCGTCGGCGTCGTCGACGACAGAGCCGGGACGCATGCCGCGCACGAGCATCAAAGGGACGTTGAGACCCGACATCGTGTCCCACAGCGTCCCGAAGCTCTGCAGACGCGCTTTCGGGTCGAAGGGGCCGCCGCGATGCCGGGCCCAGCGCCACACCCAGGTGCCGTCCTCCAGCTGGACGGCGTTGTGGAGGATCCCGCGACGGAGGGAGGAGACGCTTCGTGTGGGGTTGTGCTCGACCGTGCGGGCGAGAAGGGCGTCGAAGTCGGGGAAGGTGGCCGGCCCGTTCACGAACTCGGATATCGCCCTCGACTTCTCCTGGTTCACCCCGGGTGTCACGTCGACGAGGACCAGCTTTCGGACCAGCTCCGGGCGGAGCCCGGCGAGGGCGAGGGAGGTGAGGCCGCCGAGGGACATGCCCACGACGGCCACCGCCTCGGGGGCTAGCCGCTCGACCGCCACCGCGACATCCGCCGCCATGTCGAACGGCTCCAGGGAGCCGGCGCGGCCGCCGTCGGAATGCCCGTGGCCGGGAAGGTCGACCGCCAGGGCCGGACGGTCCAGCGCCAGGAGGACCGTGTCCCAGGTATGGGCGTTCTGCGCCCCGCCGTGCAAGAAGACGAGCTCCGCAGGGCCTGCACCCCAGGCGAGACAACTGAGACGGCGGCCGTCGCCCAGATCCACCGCCTCGCGGCTCACCAGGGGCTGCTTGTAGGGGATGCCGAACTCCTCTGCGTTCTCCTGGAACATCGAGAACTCGTCGTACTCGATCATCGCCCACCACCGTAGCGAGGCATCGCCCATTCGCCCAGCGCCAGGCCCGATAATGGGTCGCGTTGACCCCCCCTGGCATCCCCGTCCTCATATCGGCCATACAGGAGCTCTCCGTCGCCCGCTCCCGGGCGGAGATCCATCGGGCGATCAAGAAGGCGGCTCGAAGGGTCAACGGAGCCGACGGCTCGACGCTGGCGGTGCGCTCGGGCGAGCTTTGCGTGTACGTCGAGCAGGACGGGATCGGCCCGGACATCACCGGCAGGAAGGTGCCTCTCGGAACGTGCATCAGCGGGTGGGCGATCGCCAACCGATGCCCGGCGGTCGTCGACGACGTCCGCTCGGATGGCCGGGTCGGCCCCGACGGCTTCGGCCCTGGCTCGGCCACGAGCGTCGTGGTCGTGCCGGTTCGCGTCTCCGATCCGGTCGCCGCGATCGCCAACTACTGGCTCGGCCGCCATCCCCCGAGCGACGAGGAGGTGTCGCTGCTGCAGGCCCTTGCCGATGCCATGTCCGTCGCCTTGGAGAGCGTCGCCGCCCGGTCGCGCCTGGAGGAGAGGGTGCGGGAGCGCACCGCCGAGCTGCAGAGGGCGAACGCGAGGCTGGAACGGGAGGTAGCGGAGAGGAGGAAGGCGGAGGAGCAGATCCGGGAGTTGTCCCTCACCGACGAGCTGACGGGCCTCTACAACCGCCGCGGCTTCATGGTCCTGGCCTCCCAGGAGCTCAAGGTGCTCGAGAGGTCGGGGCGCCGGGGCCTGCTCGTCTACGTCGACCTCGACGGTCTCAAGCGGACCAACGACTCCCGCGGCCACCAGGCGGGCGACCG
>DATGKR010000077.1:0-18365 GCA_035294565.1 Acidimicrobiales bacterium
GTACGCCACGTCCGGGTGGTCCGGGCCGCCGAAAGTCGTGCCCCGCGCCTGCTCGGCGAGCGCGTCGACCATGTCGGCGTAGACCCGCCGGCCGGCGAGGACCCTGGTCGCCGCCGTGCAGTCCTGGCCGGCGTTGAAGTAGCCGGCCAGGGCGATCGCCTCGGCTGCCCTGCCGACGTCGACGTCGTCGAATACGAGCACCGGGGCCTTCCCGCCGAGCTCCAGGTGCAGCCTCTTCAGGTCGGCCGATGCCGCGGTGGCCACCTCCCGCCCGGCCCTCACGCTCCCGGTTATCGCCACCATCTGCGGGACGGGGTGCGACACGAGCGCCCGCCCGGTGTCCCGGTCGCCGCACACCACGTTCAGCACCCCCGGCGGGAGGATGGTCCCGGCCAGCTCGGCGAGCATCACTGTGGTGACAGGCGTCGTATCCGATGGTTTGAGCACGACCGCGTTGCCGGCGGCCAGGGCGGGGGCGATCTTCCAGACGGCCATCATCAGCGGGTAGTTCCAGGGGGTCACCTGCGCCACGACCCCAACCGGCTCGCGCCGGATCCACGAGGTGTGGCCTGCCATGTACTCCCCCGCCGAGCGGCCCTCCAGCAGCCGGGCGGCACCCGCGAAGAAGCGGAGCTGGTCAAGCATCGGCGGTATCTCCTCCGAGCGGGTCAGCGCCAGGGGCTTGCCGGTGTTGCGACACTCTGCGGCGACGAACTCCTCGACACGCGCCTCGAGGGCGTCGGCCAGCTCGAGCAGCATCAGCGACCGTTCGGACGGGGTGGTGTCGCGCCAGGAGGAGAAGGCGCCGGCCGCCGAGCGGCAGGCCGCTTCAACGTCCTCCGGTCCCGAAAGAGGGGCGGTCGCATAGGCCTCGCCGGTGCTCGGGTCGACAATCTCGCTGAACCGCCCGCTGGCTGGATCGCTCGGCATCCCTCCGACGAAGTTGCGGATCCTGTCTGTCACGGCCCCTATCATGCCGGGCGGGTGCCGGACCCGTCCCGAAGAAGGCCAGGCGGGGCCCGCAGCCAGGAGGGACCAGTGCCACAGCCGGCCCGCAGCCAGGAGGGAGCCAACGCCGTGGGAGCCGTCGACGACGCCAAGCTGCAGGAGGCGGCCCACCGCCACCTGTGGATGCACTTCACCCGGCACATCCCCGACCAGCCGGTGCCGGTGATGGTCAGGGGTGAGGGGCCCTGGGTGTGGGACAGCCGGGGAAAACGTTACCTCGACGGCCTGTCGGGCCTGTTCGTCGTGCAGGCCGGCCACGGCCGGCGGGAGCTGGCCCAGGCGGCCGCCCGCCAGGCGGAGCAGCTCGCCTACTTCCCCATCTGGAGCTACGCCCACCCGACGGCGGTGGAGCTGTCGGAACGCCTGGCCACCCTCGCGCCGGGGCCGCTCAACCGGGTGTTCTTCACCACCGGCGGGGGGGAGGCGGTCGAGTCGGCGTGGAAGCTCGCCCGGCAGTACTTCCGGGCCGTCGGCCAGCCCGGGCGCTACAAAGTCATCTCCCGCGACATCGCCTACCACGGCACGACCATGGGAGCGCTGTCGATCACCGGTCTGCCGGCGATCAAGGCGCCCTTCGAGCCGCTCGTCCCCGGCTCGGTGCGGGTTGCCAACACCAACTTCTACCGCGCCCCCGAGCACGGCGACGACATCGAGGCCTTCGGCCGCTGGGCGGCGGCGGACATCGAGAGGCGCATCGAGATGGAGGGCCCGGAAACCGTGGCCGCCGTCTTCCTCGAGCCGGTGCAGAACTCCGGGGGGTGCTTCCCGCCGCCGCCCGGCTACTTCGACGAGGTGCGGCGCATCTGCGACCGCCACGGCGTGCTGCTCGTCTCCGACGAGGTCATCTGCGGCTTCGGCAGGCTCGGCGCCTGGTTCGGCGCCGACCGCTACGGGTACCGGCCGGACATGATCACCTGCGCCAAGGGGCTGACGAGCGGCTACTCACCCCTCGGGGCGCTGATCGTCGACGATCGGCTGATGGAGCCGTTCCTCGACGGGAGGACGACCTTCACCCACGGCTACACCTTCGGCGGCCACCCCGTGTCGTCGGCGGTGGCCCTCGCCAACCTGGACATCCTCGAAGGGGAGGACCTCGTCGGCAACGTGCACCGCCGCTCCGGGCAATTCCGCTCGGTGCTCGACGGCCTGCGCGACCTGCCGATCGTCGGCGACGTCCGAGGCGACGGCTATTTCTTCGGCATCGAGCTGGTCAAGGACAAAGCGACGCGCCAGTCCTTCGACCACGACGAGTCGGAGCGGCTTCTGCGCGGCTTTTTGTCGAAGGCCCTGTTCGAGTCGGGGCTGATCTGCCGGGCCGACGACCGCGGCGACCCGGTCGTCCAACTCGCCCCGCCGCTGATCTGCACCGACGAGCACTTCGAGTTGATCGGCGAGATCCTCAGGTCCGTGCTGGCGGACGCCTGGAGTCGTATCTGAAAGGCGGCTATCCCGCGGAAGTTGGCTCGTCGGCGGCAGGCGACGGCGGCTGACCGGAAGCAGCAGGGGCGGGGGCGCCGCCGCTCTCGAGGTACTCGGCCCACGCCGCCTGCGCCTCGGACTCCGGCTCGAAGTCGGTGAAGCCCGCGGCGCCGATGTAGTTGCCGTGCTCGTCGTAGGCGTGGTCGCCGAAGGCGTCGCGGTACTCGGCGGCGACCTCGCCGCCCTCGGCGGCCTGCTTGATCGAGAGGCTGATCCGCCGACGCTGCAGGTCGATCTCGATGATCTTCACCCACAGCTCCTCGCCGGGGCTCACGACCTGCTCGGGCAGGTCCACGTGGTGGTTGGCCATCTCCGAGATGTGCACCAGCCCCTCGATGCCGTCGCCCACCTGGATGAACGCCCCGAAGGGGACGAGCTTGGTGACCCGGCCGTACACCAGCTCGCCGACCCGGTGGGCGTTGGCGAACTCCTGCCAGGGGTCGGACTGGGTGGCCTTGAGCGACAGGCTGATCCGCTCGCGGTCGAGGTCGACGTCGAGGACGCGCACCTCCACCTCGTCGCCCACCTGCACCACCTGGGAGGGATGGTCGATGTGCTTCCACGACAGCTCGGAAACGTGGATGAGCCCGTCCATGCCGCCCAGGTCCACGAACGCGCCGAATGTCACTACCGACGACACAACACCGCGCCTCACCTCCCCCGGCTGGAGGTTGGTCAGGAACTCGTCGCGCTGCTCCCGCTGGTTCTCCTCCAGCCACGCCCGGCGGGAGAGGACGACGTTGTTGCGGTTCTTGTCGAGCTCGATGATCTTGGCCTGCAGCGTCTTGCCCACGTAGGGCTGCAGGTCGCGCACCCGGCGCAACTCGACGAGCGACGCCGGCAGGAACCCGCGCAGGCCGATGTCGAGGATGAGGCCGCCCTTGACCACCTCGATGACCGGGCCCTCGACGACGCCGTCGCGCTCTTTGATCGCCTCGATGGTGCCCCACGCGCGCTCGTACTGGGCGCGCTTCTTGGAGAGGATGAGGCGCCCCTCCTTGTCCTCCTTCTGCAGGACGAGGGCCTCGATCTTGTCGCCGAGCGACACCACCTCGGAGGGGTCGACGTCGTGGCGGATGGACAGCTCGCGGGCGGGGATCACCCCTTCGGACTTGTAGCCGATGTCGAGCAGCACCTCGTCCTTGTCGATCTTGACGACTGTGCCGGTGACGATGTCGCCGTCGTCGAACTCCACGATCGTCCCGGCGATCGCATCCGCCAGCGACGTCCCGCCGAGGTCGTCGGCCACCACTTGTCTCGGGTGGTACTCCCCAGCGTCGTCGAAGGTGCCCATCTCCGGGGCGGTCATGGTGTCATCGGGCATGGAATGTCGAAGCCTACTTTCCGGTCAAAAACGCAGCCCCTTAGTCTACAACCTCTCCCACCAGCAGGAACTCCGGGTGGTCGAGGTCCGGTGGGCGGGCGGCGTAGTCACCCGGCGACACCGACCACAGGCCGGTCACCTCGACGCCGGCGGCGGCCGCCATGAGGCGCATCTCGCGCGGGGTGAAGCAGGTGGTCCACAGGCCGAAACTCCCGTCGCGCCCGGCGGGGTCCTTGACCGTGGCGACCTCGTGGTTGACCCCGGTGTCGGCGTCGAAGGTGTCAGCCTCCTCGAGGTGCCTGACGGCGAAGTAGGCGGAGAAGCCCGACACCGCCAGCTTCCCTCCCCGGCGCACGGCGCGGGCCATCCCGGCGACAACCGCCTCTTCCCCCCGCCCGCCGAGAAGGCCGAAGCCGCCCTGGCACAGGCTGATCGCAGCGTCGAAGCTTCCTCGGACAAAGGGCAGGCACCGCGCGTCGCCCCTCACCCACCGCCCTTCGCCCGCCGCGGCGAGAAACGAAGCGGAGACGTCGACGCCGACGCTCTCAACGCCGAGGCGGCGCAGCGCGTGGGAGTGCCGGCCGGGCCCGCACCCCACGTCGAGGACCCGGTGACCGGGGCGCAGACCGAGGGCCGACACGAGGAAACGGACCTCCTGCTCGGTCCCCTTGGTGAAGCTGTAGCGGAGGTAGGCGGACCGGGCGTGGTCGGCGATCGCCTCGAACTCGCGCCCGGTCAACCCGCTCGGGGCGCCCGCCCTCAACCCTTCGCCGCCGCCCAGTCGTCCCCCCAGGCGACGTTGACCGTCAAAGGAACCGTCAGCTCGGCGGCGCCGGTCATCGCCTCAATCACCGCCGCCTCCGCCTCCGCCGACTCCCCCGGCGGCACCTCGAGGATCACCTCGTCGTGGACCTGGAGCACGAGCCGGCTGTCCATGCCCTCCAGCCTGGCCGCCAGGCGAACCAGGGCGACCTTGAAGATGTCGGCGGCGAGACCCTGGATCCCGGCGTTCATGGCCTGGCGCTCCCCCGCGGCGCGCAGCTGGTAGCGGCCCGACTGCAGCTCCGGGATCATCCGGCGGCGCCCGAACAACGTCTCGGTGTACCCCCGGTCGCGCGCCTCGGCGACGACCCGGTCCATGTAGGCCCGCACCGCCGGGAAGCCCTCCCAGAAAGCCTTGAGTATCGCCGCCGCCTCGTCCACGGGGATCGCCAGGCGCGACGCCAGGCCGTAGGCCTCCATCCCGTAGGCGAGACCGTAGGAGACCATCTTGGCTTTGGAGCGCATGGCGATCGTCACGTCCTCGGGGGCGACGCCGAAGATCCGCGAAGCGGTGACGTTGTGAATGTCGGTGCCCGTGCGGAACGCTTCGATCAACGCCGGATCCTCTGCCAGATGGGCTATCACCCGCAGCTCGATCTGGTTGTAGTCGGCCACCAGGAAACGGCAGCCCTCCGCCGGTACGAAGCACTTCCTCAAGCGCCGGCCCTCCTCGCTGCGGACGGGGATGTTGTGCAGGTTCGGCTGGTCCGAGCTGAGCCGCCCGGTGCGGGCGACCGTCTGGTTGAACGTGGCGTGGATCCTCCCGTCGGGCCCCACCTCGGCGAGCAGCGACTCCCCGTAGGTGGAGCGCAGCTTCTCCACCTCCCGGTAGCGCAGCAGGGCGTCGACGATGGGGTGCTCGCCGCGCAGCTTCTCCAGGGTCTGCACGTCGGTCGAGTAGCCAGTCTTGGTCTTTTTCTGCGGTGTCAGGCCGAGCTTGCCGTAGAGCACCTCGCGCAGCTGGGGCACCGAATTGACGACGAACTCGACGCCGGCCAGGTCCTGGATCTGACGCTCCAGGCGCTTCGCCTCGGTCGCCAGCTCGGAGGCGAGGCGCTTCAGCTCCGCGACGTCCACGCGCACCCCCGCCGCCTCCATCTCCGCGAGCACCCGCACCAGGGGACGCTCGACCTCGTCGTAGAGCTCGGACATGCCCCGCGCCGAGAGGGCCGAGCCGAGCGGCTCGACCAGCCGGGCAACCGCCGCCGCGCGCCTCGCCGCCGCCTCCGAGGGCGGTTCCTCCGCCGCCATGAGGTCGAGCTGACCGGCCGGGGCTGCTCCCGGCGGGGCGAGGTCCACCCCCCCGTAGCGCCCGGCGAGATCTTCCAGCAGGTACTGGTCGCCGGCGGGGTCCACCAGGTACGCCGCGATCGAGGGGTCCAGCTCCAGATTGGAAAAAGTCACCCCGTATGCCATCAGCCCCCTCATGAGGGCCTTGGCGTCGTGTGCCGAGATCCTGGATCCCCCCGGACCGAGCAAGGCGTTCAGCAACGATGTCACCTCTCCGGTTGCGAGGAGCTCCCCCGGGAGCCATCTCGCCTCGGCCGGGTCGCCGGCAGGCAGGACGACAAAGGCGAGGCCGAGGATCGCCGATCGACCCTCCCGTCCCTCCCACGCCGCCGCGACCGCCAGGTCCGGGGTTGAGCGCGTCCAGGCGCGAAGGGTGGCGAGGTCCAGCTCGGCGACGTGCACCTGCAGGGCGGCTCCTGGCGCGACGGGCTGCGCTTTGTCCGAACCTGTGGCCTCGACGAAACGATCCCAGAGGGTGCGGAACTCGAGGAAGTCGAACAGCCGCCGGACCTCTTCGAGGTCCCAGCCGCCGAGGGCCGCTTCGGTGGGGTCGACGGCGACCGGGACGTCGCGCACCAGCGGGGTGACCGCGGCGTTGGCCCGCACCTGTGCCTCCGCCTCTGCGAGGCTCTGGCGGAGCTTGGGGGTCAGCTCGTCGAGGTGGGCGTAGATCCCGTCGAGGTCGCCGTAGGTGTTGATGAGCCTGGCCGCCGTCTTCTCGCCGACACCGGGGACGCCCGCCAGGTTGTCCGAGGGGTCGCCGCGCAGCGCCGCGTACTGCGGGTAGTCGGCCGGGCGCACCCCGGTCCGCCCGAAAATTCCCGCCTCGTCGTAGAGGACATAGTCGGAGACGCCCCGCTTGTTGTAGAGCACCTTCACCGACGGGTCCTGCACCAGCTGGTAGGTGTCCCGGTCGCCGGTGACGATGATCACCTCGTCGCCTCGCGCCGCCGCCTGGGTGGCCAGGGTGGCTATGACGTCGTCCGCCTCGAAACCTGGGGCGTCGACGGTGGGGATGCGCAGAACGTCTACCACCTGGCGGGCGAGGCCCAGTTGTTGGCGGAGGATGTCGGGGGTCTCGGCCCGGCCGGCCTTGTAGCCGTCGACCGCCTGGTGGCGGAAGGTCGGCTCGGGCCGGTCGAAACTCGCCACGACCTGGTCGGGCTTATGGTCCTTGACGAGGTTGATGAGCATCGACGTGAAACCGAACACGGCGTTGGTCACCTGCCCCGAGGCGGTCGCCATGTCCGTCGGCAGGGCGAAGAACGCTCTGTAGAGCAGCGAGTTGCCGTCGATGAGCATCAGCCGGGCCACCGGCTCGAACGGTAGTCTCCAAGCATGGTCGAGGGCTTCCACCCACCGCTGGAGGAGTACCTCGAGGCCGTCCACGAGCTGGGCGAGGAGGGGATGGTCGTCATCCAGGCGCGCCTCGCCGAGCGGCTCGGCCACTCGGCGCCGGCCGTGTCGGAGATGATCCGCCGGCTGCGCGACGAGGGCTACCTGGCCGTGTCGGGGCGCTCCCTGGCCCTCACGGAGAAGGGCAGGTCCGTCGCCGAGAGGGTCGTGCGCAAGCACCGCCTGGCCGAGCGGCTCCTGACGGACATCATCGGTCTGCCGTGGGAGAAGGCCCACGCCGAGGCGGGCAGATGGGAACACGTCATCTCCGACGAGGTGGAGGCCCGCCTGGTCGAGTTGCTCGGCCACCCGACGACCTGCCCCCACGGCAACCCCATCCCCGGCTCGGGCGCGGCCCAGGGAATCCCGACGACGGTCCTAGCCGGCCACGACGAGGGCGACCACGTCCGGCTGGAGCGGGTCACCGAGCAGGTGGAGTTGGACGAGGAGGCGTTGTCCTACCTGTCGGCGCACGGCTTCGTGCCCGGCACCGAGGCCACCGTCGCCTCCCGGGCGCCCGACGGGACGCTGATCCTCGACATGGGCGGCCGCACGATGGCCCTCGGCCCGGCGCTGGCCCAGCAGCTGTTCGTCACCGCCGCCTAGCCGTGTACGGCCCGGCGGTCACGTTCCTCGGCGTGCCCCGCGCCGAGCTCGGCTCGCTGCCTGCCGGCGCCGGCGCGGTGATCCTCGGGGCCCCATACGACGGGGGCACCTCGCACCGTCCGGGCGCCCGTTTCGGCCCAGGGGCGATCCGCGGCACCGACTACCTTCCCCACGACGGGAGCCGACCGCACCTGGCGCTCGGCGTCGACCCGCTGGTGGAGCTGGGAGTGGTCGACGCCGGCGACGTGGAGATGCCGGCGGTGGCGACAGACGAGTCGTTGAAACGGCTCGAGGACGCGGTGCACGCCATCGCCGCGGCGGGGGCGGTGCCGGTCGTCCTCGGAGGCGACCACACCGTCGCCTGGCCGGACGCGACCGGCGTCGCCCGCCACGCCGGTTGGGGACGCGTCTCGGTGGTCCACTTCGACGCCCACGCCGACACGGCTGACCTGCAGTTCGGCTCCCTGGTCGGCCACGGCACCCCTATGCGCCGGCTGATCGAGTCGGGGGCGATCCGGGGCGACCGCTTCGTGCAGATCGGCCTGCGCGGCTACTGGCCGGATCCCCCCATCCTCGCCTGGATGGCCTCGCAGGGCATGCGCTCCTTCGAGATGGCAGAGATAGTGTCAAAGGGCTTGGACCGCTGTCTCGACGAGGCGCTGGCGATCGCCGTCGACGGGTGCGACGCGGTGTTCCTGTCGGTTGACGTGGACGTGGTGGACCCCGGCTCGGCGCCGGGAACCGGCACTCCCGAGCCGGGCGGCCTCACCCCCCGCCAGCTGCTCGACGCGGTGCGGCGGGTGGCGATGGACGTGCCGCTCGCCGGCATGGACGTCGTCGAGGTGTCGCCGCCCTACGACCACGCCGAGGTCACCGCCTACCTGGCGAACCGGGTGGTCCTCGAAGCGCTGTCCGGCCTGGCGTGGCGGCGGCGCGGCTCGCCGGCCCGGCCGGAGTGGCCTCTGCTCGACCCGCGACGGGGTGGGCCCGGATGAGGCGGCGCTACCTGGCCGTGAGCTCGACCGCCCTGGCGCGCAGGCCCGGGTAGTCGACCTTGCCCGCCGGGCTCCTTCCGATCGACTCGACGAAGAGCACCGTGCGGGGCACCTTGTAGCCGGCCAGTTCTGCGCGCACGGCGCCCGCCACATCCCCCTCGGACACCTCGGCACCGGGGCGCCGCTCGACCAGCGCGCAGACCGTTTCTCCGAAACGCTCGTCGGGCACGCCGACGCACACGGCGTCGGCGACTCCGGGCAGCCGCTTGATGACCTCCTCCACCTCCTCGGGGAAGACCTTCTCCCCCCCGGTGTTGATCACCACCGAGCCACGGCCGAGGAGCTGGATCGTGCCGTCCTCCCGGACGGTGGCGCAGTCGCCGGGGATCGTGTAGCGCACGCCGTCGATGGTCCGGAAGGTCCGCTCCGTCTTGTCGGGGTCCTTGTAGTAGCCGAGGGGGATGTTGCCGGGAAGGGCGATCATCCCCACCTCGCCCGAACCGGGCTTCACGTCGCGGTCGTCGGGGCCGATCACCCGGGCGCCCGGCCCGAGGGCGAACTCGGCGGTGTGGGCCGCGGCGCCCCCGCCGGCGAGGCTGCCGCCCATGCCGACGGCCTCGGAGGAGCCGAGGCTGTCGAAGAGGACCACCCCGGGCATGTGGCGCAGGAGCCCCTGCTTGACCTCCTCGCTCCACATGACGCCCGACGAGTTGATCAGAACCACGCTCGAGAGGTTCCAGCGGCCCGGGTTCGCGTCCAGAGCGGCCAGCATCGGCCTGGCGAAGGCGTCGCCGACTATGGCTATGGCGTTGACCCCCTCCCGCTCCACCGTCGACCAGAGAACCTCGGGATCGAAGCCGGTGGCGTCGATGGTGACCACGCAGCCCCCCATGGACATGGCGATGAACGCGCTGAACTGGCCGGTGCCGTGCATCAGGGGGCACGCCGGCAGCATGGTCAGGGCGCCCTCCCGGGCCGCGAGCCTGGCCTTCAGCTCGTCGAGGTCAGAAGCCGGCGGCACCCCGGTGATCGGATTGCCGCCCCCGCCGAGCACCCGGACCAGATCATCCTGGCGCCACATCACCCCTTTGGGCATCCCCGTCGTGCCGCCCGTGTAGAGGAGCAGCAGGTCGTCCCCGCTGCGGGCGCGCCTGGCGTCCCCCGGCGGCAGCGACTCATAAGCGACAGCCCACTCCGGGACGGGCGTTCCCACCACGTACCAGCGCCTGACGCCAGGGAGCCTGCCCTTGATGGCCTCGACGTTCGGCGTGAAGCGGGCGTCGAAGACGACCGCCTCGGCGTCGCTGTTGTCGAGAAGGTAGGTGAGCTCCGTCGGCCCGTAGCGGTAGTTGACGTTCACCGGGACAGCGGCGACCTTGAACGCCGCGAAGTAGGTCTCGAGGTACTCGGGCCCGTTGTACAGGTAGGCGGCGACCTTGCCCTGGTGGCTCACGCCGGCGTCTAGGAGGTCGGCGGCCAGCGCTCCCGCCCGGGCGTCGAACTGGGACCAGGTGTAGGAGCGGGCGCCGCACCTCTGGGCGGGGCGCTCCGGGTCGATCTCCGCGACCGCCTCCCACATGTCGGCGAGGTTCCATTCCATCAGGGCTTCTCCTCCGGTTTCGGGCGCAGGCCGGTCCTTATGACCCTCTGGGCGACCTCGAGCATCTTCACCCGTTCGCTCATCGCCCGGTTCTGGATCCACTTGAACGCCTCGTGCTCCTTCCAGCCGAGGTCGTCCATGATCATCCCCTTGGCCCGGTCGACGGCCTTGCGCACCTCCAGGCTCTCCTCGAGGGAGCGGACCTGCTCGTCGAGGGCGCGCATCTCGTGGAACCTGCCGATGGCCATCTCGATCGCCGGCAGCAGCTCGCTCTTCTGGAAAGGCTTGACCAGATAGGCGAGGGCGCCGGCGTTGCGGGCCTGTTCGATCAGGTCACGCTGGCTGAAGGCGGTGAGGATGAGCACGGCGCAGAGGCGTTCAGCGTTGATCTCGCGGGCCGCGGTCAACCCGTCCATGCCGGGCATCTTGATGTCGAGGATCGCCAGGTCGGGCCGGTGCTCGCGGACGAGCTGCACCGCCTCGTCACCGCGGCCGGTCTCCCCGACCACCTCGTAGCCCTCCTCCTGCATGATCTCCTTGAGGTCCATCCTCACGATCGCCTCGTCCTCGGCAACCACCACTCGAACTGCCAAAAGGCTCTCCTTTTTTTCTCCTCGGGATCGGCGTCTGTTCCTCGGGATCGGCGTCCGCCGCCGAGGTCGGGCTCACGGGGGCGGTCAGGGGCGCGGCGGATCCTCGCCTATCAGGCGGTCGAGGAGCTCGTCCTGGGCCAGCTGAAGCTCGGCGACCTCGGCCGCGACGGCTCGCCGGCTGCGTTCCATGGCGTCGGCGTGGCGCTGGGCGTCGCAGTACTCGCGGTGGGCGAGCGGGGTCTCCGACACCAACGACCGGATGCGAGCCTCGTCGGCGGCGTCGGTCATGACGGCCAGCTGCTCCTCGATGACTGCCAGCTCCTCCCGGGCGCGTTTGAGCCTTTGGGCGACGTCGAACAGCCGGCGCTCGGTGAGGGCCCGGGACATGGCGAGGCGAGCCTATCCGAGGGGCGGCCGCGCCGCCCGGCGCTCTCACCCGATTCTCATGTCTTTCGGTCAAACTGGTGCCGTGCGCGTTCTAGTGGTCGACGACGAGCCGGCCGTCCGCCAGGCGCTCGACCGGGCCCTCCGCTTCGAGGGTTACGAAACCGAGACGGTCGACGACGGCCCTGCGGCTCTCGCCGCCCACGCCGAGAGACCCGCCGACGCGATCGTGCTCGACGTGGCCATGCCCCGCATGGACGGCCTCGAGGTGAGCCGCCGCCTCCGCGCCGCAGGCGACCACACGCCCATCCTCATGCTGACCGCCCGCGCCGCGGTCGACGAGCGCGTCGCCGGGCTCGACGCCGGGGCCGACGACTACCTGGTGAAGCCGTTCGCCCTCGAGGAGCTGCTCGCCCGCATCAGGGCTCTCTTGCGGCGCGCCGGGCCCGGCGACGGGGAGATGCTCCGCTTCGCCGACCTGTCCCTGGACCCGGGCACCCGCGAGGTGAGGCGCGGCGGCCGACAGATAGAGCTGACCCGCACCGAGTTCCTCCTGCTCGAGCTCCTGCTGCGCAACGCCCGCCAGGTCCTCACCAGGGAGCTGATCTTCGACCGGGTTTGGGGGTACGACTTCGGAGCCAACTCGAACTCGCTGGAGGTGTACATCGGATACCTGCGACGCAAGACGGAGGCCGGCGGTGAGCCGCGGTTGATACACACCGTGCGCGGCGTGGGCTACGTGCTCCGGGAGCCACCGGCACAATGATCGCCCGGCTCCGCCGGCTCAGCTTCCGTACCCGCCTCGGGACCTTCACCGCCGCGGCGGTGGGGGTGACCGTGGCGCTGGCCTCCCTCGCCTCCTACTTCGTCGTCCGCCACCAGCTCTACGCCCAGGTGGACTCCTCACTTCGCTCGGAGGTGTCCACCCTCGCGATCAACGGGTTCATCGACCCGCTGAGGGCCGCCCAGACGGTGAGACGCAACGGGGGCTTCTTCCAGGTCATCACCCCCGCCGGCCAGGTCGAGCAGTCCAGCCTGGCCCCCTACGCCCCGCTCGCCCCCACACGCTCCGAGACGGCGGTCGCCTCCTCCAACGGCGGTTCGCTCGTCAACACCGTCAGCTACGGCGGGGCGGCGTTCCGGGTGCTCACCGAGCAGGCCAACTCGCCGGCGGGTCCCGAGGCCATCCAAATCGGCCGGCCCCTGGGCGACATCTACCGCACTTTGTCCACTCTCAGGCTCATCCTCTGGCTGGTGAGCATCGGCGGTGTAGGCGCCGCCGTCGTGATCGGGTTCCTGATCGGCCGGGCCACCATGCGTCCCGTCGAGAGGCTGACCGCCGCCGCCGAGCACGTCGCCGCCACCCAGGACCTCGGCGCGAGGATCGACGAGACCGGAGACGACGAGCTCGCCCGCCTGGCCCGCTCGTTCAACTCGATGCTCACCGCCCTCGCCGCCTCCCGCCAACAGCAGACGCAGCTCATCTCCGACGCCGGCCACGAGCTCAGAACCCCGCTCACCAGCCTGCGGACCAACATCGAGGTCCTCCTCCGCCAGCCCGACCTGCCGGCGCGAGACCGTGCCGAGCTCACCAGGGACGTCGAAGCGCAGCTCGCCGAGATGACCAACCTCATCGGCGACGTCGTCGACCTCGCCCGCAACGAGGAGCAGCAAGCCGAGCCGATCGAAACGCGATTCGATCACATCGTCTCGCGGGCCGTCGAGCGGGCCCGGCGGCGAGCCCCGACCGTCACCTTCGACATGCACCTGACCCCGGGAGCCGTCCGCGCCCAGCCGGCCCTACTCGAGAGGGCCGTCCTCAACGTCCTCGACAACGCCGCCAAGTGGAGCCCCCCGGGGGGCACCGTCGAGGTGTGGCTGCAACGCGGCGCGGTGTGGACCCTCGACGTGCACGACCACGGACCGGGCATCGCCCCCGAGGATCTCCCCCACGTCTTCGACCGCTTCTACCGTGCCGCCTCGGCTCGGGCGATGCCGGGATCGGGCCTGGGGCTCGCTATTGTCCGCCAGGTGGTGACCGACCACGGCGGCAGGGTGGAGGTCTCCGTCCCGCCCGAGGGGGGGACGGTCGTGCACATGGAGTTGCCGACGGTCGTCGAAGCCGAGCCCGAGGCGGGGGTGGAGCCCGCGGCCTGAAGGAGCTGGCGGAGGGGTTGCCTACTGTTCGACGTGCAGGACCCGCCTGGAGTCGACCAGCTGGCGGACGCGCGAGAACTGGGGGCTCGGGTTGCGCAACGACAGGTCGGATCCGGCGGCGTTGGCCGCGACGGTGAGGGCGACCAGGACATCGAGGCTGAACGCGTCGATGAAGGTCACCCCGGCGAGGTCCACGACGATCTGGCGCTTGCCCGAGTCGATCTCCCTGCTGATGGCGCTGCTCAGCCGCGGGACGCTGAAGACGTCGACCTCACCGGAGACGAACACCGAGGACGCGGTCTCCTCGGCCAAGACCGTCACCGTCAATGTTTCCTCGAATGGCATTGCCCCTCGCGAACCGGCCTCCCCGCGGAGACTCGCAGACCCCGCAGTCTAGAGCGGCCGGCCGGCGCCCGCGGCCCCGACGGGGCACCGGATGCCGATGCACCACAGTGGGGCGCAGCTGATGCTTGTCGGACTTGCTGCGCCCGGTACGGCACTTGGATGGCATGGGGGCCGGTGGTTGGGGACGCTCCGCTGTTACCGGGATACCCGCAGGCCATATCCGGCATCACCCGGATCACCATCCCGGATAGGCCCTTTCATCCCCAGACGTCGCCACCCGACTGCCACCGATCGCCGGTGCAGGACGTATTCGTCGGGGTGTCAGGTCGCCTGCGCATCGGCCTGAGCCGCCCAGGCTGCGGCGCGTCGCATGATCTCCTCGATGACTGGCCCCTTGGCCCTGGCGTAGTAGTTCATGTCCGTGAACCTCTCGCCCACGAGCCGAAGCTTGACGCTCTCGTAGAGCGCCCGGTCATCAGGCGCCTGGCGCAGCCAGTCCCGAAACAGCAGGTGTCGGCGTTCGTCCTCCGATCCCACTCTCCACACATGGACATGGACGTCGCGCTCGGGCGTACGGAACATACGATGCCCAGGCTCTCGGACCCGCAGCTCGTAGCCTGTCCGCTCCATGGCGTCGAGGTAGCCGTCCTCGTCATCGGGATCATCGACTGCGACCAGAATGTCGACGATCGGCTTGGCGACGAGACCGGGAACCGCGGTGGAGCCCACGTGCTCGACGCGCCGAACGACCTCGCCTAGCGCCTCCAAGATGCGGACACGCTCGCTAGCGAATCGAGTCGCCCACATGGGCAGGTAGTCCACCAGGATCAGCTCGCGCTCCTCACGTCCCCCGATCAGCACGGCATCGAGGTAGTCGTCGAAGGCGTCCTCGGACGAAGAAGTCACTTCACCGAAGGACATGCGACGCCGCCAACAGCCATCCTCTTCGCCACTGCAACCCATAATGCACGCCTCCGAATATCAGGTCCGGACTATCGCGCAACGCCGGGTGGGCAGCGCGCTCCAGACCGAGAGAATGGTGCGGCCGTTCTCTCGGTCAGATGCCGGGTGAGGACTCAGCCAGACCGAAGAAAACAACCAACGCCCGGTTCAGCTGTAGAACCAGACTGTCGCCCAGCCTTCCTAGATGATCTCCAAGGTTGCCTCGTGGCATCGTGGTCACCTTGTCGACCATCAAGAAGCTGCGCTCGTTCAGGCCGTTCGATTCCGACGGTTCGACGAAGTGCCTTCCAACGCGGACCATAGTTGGAAACCTCCTCGCCAAAGTGTGCCCGGAGCGGGACTCGAACCCGCACGGCCTTGCGGCCAATGGTTTTTGAGACCATCGCGTCTGCCTGTTCCGCCATCCGGGCGCGAACCGACGGCACCCGGACCATACCATCCTGCCGACGGCGCACCGGAGTCCCCGGGGGCGGAAAGGGTGGCCGGCCCCAGACATGTCGATTCGCGCTCCCGATGCGCGCCAGGACCCAATCCCGGGAGCGCGAAGTGGCCCGAAACAGGTCGGTTCGCGCTCCCGAGATTCGCGGCGAAATCGTTGGAGCGCGAACCGGCGCGAAACAGGTCGATTCGCGCTCCCGAGATTCAGAGTCGGAGCAGACCGGGAGCGCGAAACGACGTTTCGGGCTGGTTGCGGGCCCCGCGTGCCGGGGTCCCCGGGGCGGAACGGGATGGCTCCGCCCAGGCGATCACCTGGGGAGGACGAGCCGCCCGGCGACCGCCTCGTTGGCCTCGGGGTCGGACCCCTGCCCGTCGCAGACCGCCGGCTCGGGCACCGGTCCCGGGCACGAGGCGGCGAAGCTCGCCCAGGGCGTCCCGTCCGGGCCGACGGCGACCCCGATGAAGTCGTCACGAGCCGGCGGGGGGGCGCTCGTGCGCATGGGGCTCGTCAGCGGGTTGAGCCGCGCCGACCAAACGAGCGGATCCGGGTTCGCCGCATCCGGCGTGTACACGAGGTAGCCGTCGTAGTCCGCGGAGTCACCCCTTTCTACGAGGAGGGAAAGGGCAAGCTCACCGCTCCCTCTCTCGGCGACGGACCATTGGGCGATGCTGCCGATCCCAGCAGGGCTGAGCGTCTCGGCCGGTCCCCATGATCGACCCCCGTCGACGGAGACGCGCAGGGCGATCTGGGACGGGGAGGGCTGGTAGGCGAGGAACAGGTCGCCGTTGCTGCCGACCCTCAGTTCCCCGTCGTCCGGGACCGTCGCCGGGGATCCTCCGGGTTCGGTGACGAGCGGCCATGTCGCCGCCTCGTCGGTGCTGCGGGCCAGGTAGGTCCGCCCCCCGCAGCTCACCTCGGCGTAGAGGGTCCCGTCCGGGGCGCCCTCGGGGTAGTTGGGATCCATGTCGTTCAGGTCCTCGCCGTTGGTCCCGCACTGGGGATGCTGGGGCACCGGCCAGCTGGCGAGGATCGACGCGACCCGCCATGTGAGGCCCCCGTCGAGGCTGCGGTAGCACGCACGGTAGCTGGGGAGGTCCAGGCCGGCCTTGACGATGTTGTTGCCGCACCAGTAGACGACGTCGGGATAGTTCTGGGGGGCGGGCTGGCCGGCGGGTGGCGGCGCCGAGGTGAACCGGGGGTTCTCGGACTCCACGTAGCCGGGAAGGGCGCTCGACGACCATGTGGCGCCGTCGTCTCCGCTGGTCATCAGCTCGGCGTAGCCGGCCGGCAGCTGGTCCTGGAGGGGAACCTGGCCGCTGTCGGGCACCGGGTCGGGCGACAGCGCGTAGTAGAAGATCCGCCCGGTCGCCGGGTCGACGTAGAGAGCGTCGTCCTGGGGTACCCACGTGGCGCCGGCCGGGGCGTCGAAGGTCCACTTGACCCCCCCGTCGCTGCTCAACGCCAGGCCCCCGGGGCTCAGCTGCGTGCTCGGCGTCGGGCCGGGCGCCCCGTCGAGGTAGCCGGTCCCGGCCAGTCCTGGGGTGAGGATCGCCGGCTCGTAGACGACCGTCCCGTCGGCAGTGACTGCCACCTCGGTCTCGGACCCTCCGAACCCCGTGCCGACCAGGCATCCGAGGGCCCCGCCGCTGACCGGCTGCGGCGCCTGGCCCGGGTGGTAGGCGACCACCGGGCTGGCGGTGGCGCACGGTGGGAGGGTGGTGGCAGCAGGGCTGGCCAACGCGCTCAACGGCAGGGCGGCCGCGGCGACGGGGGTCGCGGCGGCCGCCGCGACGAGAATGGAGAGACGTCCCATGCCGCCTTTTTGGCCGCCTCCCGAGCCCCGACCCGCTGCGGCGTGCCGGCCAACGAGACCGCCGGGCCAGGGGCTGGCAGGCTGTGGGGATGCTCCGTTGCATCAGCGCGGTGACCCTGGCGACCCCGGACATGGCGGCGTCCGTGTCCTTCTACCAGCGGATCGGTTTCCGGCTGCTCTACGGCGGGACCGGCGCTGCGTTCTCCAGTTTCGAGGTGGGCGACGGCTTCTTGAACCTCCAGTCAGCGGGGGGCAGCCCAGGGAGCGGCCCCCCCTGGGGCAGGGTGATCTTCTGGGTGGACGACGTCGACGCCGCCTACACCCGGGTGCGCGAGGCCGGGTTCTCCCCCGAGGGCGCCCCCAGCGACGCCCCCTGGGGCGAGCGCTACTTCCACGTGCGCGACCCGGCCGGCCACGAGCTCAGCTTCGCCGCCCCGCTGGAACCCAGCGATTGACCAGCGTGCCACCGTCTCGTGCTGCGACGGCCCTCGCCGGAAGAGGCGGTCCTGCCCCCGGCCTCCGGCGGTCCGCCGTCCGGAGAACAACCGGAGAGCAATCAACCGGAGAGCAAAAGGCAGGAAAAGCCGCGTTCCCGCTGTAGAGGACTACCGTGCCATCTTCGTTGGTCCAGCGTCTTCTCAGCAGCTGTGGGAAGCGACGAACCGGCCGGCTCGTCGCGATCGCTCTGGCCGGGGCCGCCCTGGCCGTTCCGGCCTCTGCGCTGCCGGCGCTGGCAGCCTCGAACGGCGCGCCCGGCGCCCCAGCCGCGAACGGCGCCCCAGCCGCGACCCCACCGGTGCCCGGGCTCCCCGCAGGGGTCCCGCCCGCGGCGCTGTCGGCTCCTCCCCCGCTGCCGGAGCCGCCCCCAAGCCAGTGGCCCTTCCCTTCCTCGGCTTTCCCCCACACCGAGGGCGCCAGCCGGCTGGCGGGAGGGGCCCTTTACTGGACCGGGTTCCTCTACGGCGACCACGGAGCCAAGGGCATCCCAGTCCAGGATTCCGGCCCGTTCGGCACGGGGTCGTCGCTGTCGGCGCCGGTGGGCACCTACGTGTACCCCCAGGGCCCGGCCGAGGGGAACGGGGCCAACATCTTCGGGGCGGCCGTCGGCGTGGCCGACGGCCGGACGTGGTGGCGTGTGGACTGGAACACCCT
>DATGKR010000078.1:0-5798 GCA_035294565.1 Acidimicrobiales bacterium
CCGGGGCTGGGGGAGCAGGCGCCGGTAGACCGCCTCGATCTGGTGGGGCAGCCCACGCACCCCGCTCAGCGAGACCGCGAACAGGGGGTCGTGGGCGTAGGCCAGCTGGATGCGGTGCGCCTCCACCCAGCGGAAGAGGCTTCGGGGGTCGGTGATGGGGGCGCGGGCGACGGCGGTGGCCAGGGCCGCCTCCAGGTCGGCGGCGGTCAGCACCGTCTCGGCCGGGCTGCCGTCAGCCCGGCGGACCCGGAGCAGGTAGTGCTCCTGGCCGATGGCCTCGACGTCCTCGACCCGGACCGGGGCCGAGAAGTGGCCCGGGATGGCGAGCTGGCAGTTCCGGGCCCGGGCGCTCGGCCAGGCCCGGGCAGCGTTAGCCGGTGGCCTCCGTGGAGCGCCCGGCGTAGTGCGAGGCGATCCGTGTGACAACGCGGCCATCGTGGAAGTAGACCTGGGTCAGAGCCGGAGGGCAGTGCAGGGGCTGCTCGGGAGGGCTGTCCAGCCACAGCTCGGCCACGGCCAGGCCCGTGCCGACGAGGAAGCGGGTGGGGCGGGCCCTGATCCCGTCCTCGAAGTCGGCGGCCAGCAGCGCCGCGTAGCGATCGCGGCCCTGCCGCTCCACCCCATCGGCGAGCGTGAATCGCACATCGGGCGCCAGCACGTCCCGCAGGGGGGTGGGGTCGCCGCTGCGTTGGAACGCCATCATGGCCGCCCCGACCTCCGCCAGCCGGCGTCGGGGCGCCTCTGTGTCCGGATGGACCTTGCTCGCCGACGCCAGCAGCTCGCCGGCAAGCCGGGCACGGGCGGCGTTGAGCCGGCTCCGCACCGTGCCCACGGGAATGGCACAGAGGTCCGCGATCGCCTGGTAGGAGCTGACGCCGGTGAAGTACCGCAGCACGACCACCAGGCGGAGCGGTTCGGAGAGCCGGTCGAGCGCCGCCCACAGCCAGTCGCGCAGGGCGGCGTGCTCGATTGCCTCCTCCACCGACCTGGCATCCGTGTTCAGTCCTAGCCGGCCGGGATCTGCCGTCAGCTCGACCGCCGGACGCCGCAGCTGGGCACGACAGACGTTGCGCAGGATGGTGAGGAGCCACGCTCGTATCGCCGCTGGCTGGCGGAGCTGGTCGAGGTGTCGCAAGGCGATCAGGAACGTCTCCTGGACGGCGTCCTCGGCCTGTGGCCCGTGACCGAGCCGATGCACGGCGACCGCGAGCAGCAGCGCCCGGTGGCGCTCGAACAGGACGCCCAGGTCGGCGGGATCACCGCAGCGCGCCCCCTGTACCAGCGTCGCGTCGTCGGGCTGACTCATCCCTAGCCCACCATTCTCCGCCCGGCGAGGGCGACCTTCAGCATCCGCCGCGGTCCTAGCAGACGAAGCAGGTTGCGAGGGCCGAAGTAGCTCCGGATGGGGACGGCCCCGCTCAGGACACCGAGGAAGCGATCGATCTCGGCTGGACGGCCCTCCAACGCCTCGAACAGCAGCTGCTGCGCCAGCCGGGGAGGGGCGAACGACGCCAGATCGAGGGTCATCTCATACATGGGTAGTGCAGCGGCATCGCGCCGAGCCCGGTAGCCGTCCAGGGTGGTCGCGAGCGGAGGGCCGCTATCGAGGCCGGTGGCCACGGCCTCGGCCAGCAGCTCGGCATCGCGGAAGGCATCAGCGATCCCCTGGCCGGTGACCGGGTCCAGCAAGAGCCCGGCGTCCCCGACCAGCGCCCACCCCGGCCCATGGGGTTGGCGGAAGTGGTTGTGCAGGTCGGCGGTGCCGAACACCCGCTCGGCGCGTGCCCCGGCCCGGACACGCTCGCCCAGGTCGCCGGCCGTGTCGAGGCTGCGCAGGATGCGGTCCTCCGGGTCGGCCCGAAAGGCGCCGAACTCGTCCGGCGGAGCTGCCACGTACGTCACCACCAGCCCGTCGTTGGTCGGCCAGGCGCCGATCATGCGGCGGTCGCGCCCGTAGATCTCGCCGCCCTGGATCGGAACACCCGACCAGTACGTGTAGTAGGCGATCGAGAGCGGTGACCTGACGTGATATGCGGGCGCCCGAACCGCCCGGGCGACCATCGAGTGACGCCCGTCGGCGCCGATCACCAGCTGGGCGGACTCGCGCACCAGGGACCCGCCCCGCTCCCGGCCGCGAACGCCAACCACGCGGTCGCTCTGGAAGAGGAGCTCTTCCACGGTGAAACGCTCGCGCACCTCGGCGCCCGCCTCCCGGGCGGCGTCCACGAGCAGCGCGTCCAGGATCGTCCGCCGAGGACTGTACAGCGCCCCCACGCCGTCGACCTCCGGGAAGCGCCCTTCGAGCACGACCGGCCCTGGATCGAAGCGTACCCGTCGGGTCGCCGGCGTGCCCGCGGCCTCCACGCGCTCCAGCAACCCCCAGCGGTGCAGCCTGGCGGCCCCCGGCACCTGAACCTGGTGGGTCGAGAGGGTGTCGCTTGGGAATCGAGCCCGGTCCACGGCGAGCACCTTCAGGCCACGACGTGCCAGTAGCATGGCTGCAGAGGCTCCTGCCACCCGGGCTCCGACCACGATCACGTCATACATGCATCGTGGATGCATCGAGGGCAGGAAAAGTTCGCCGCCGCCGTCTGGAGCCGGCGAGACCCTCGCGGCGCAAGCCGCAGGACAGCCTCGGCCGTGGGCCGAGGTGAGGTGGCGTGAAAGGCTGCAGCGCTTCACCAAGGACGGGATGGGCGCCGATGGGTTCGTGCAGGCGCCCGGCGCCGCCGACGGGGACCTGGCCGGTGGATTCCGGCGCGAGGGCCGAACGTACGAGAGCTTCGCCGCCCACTGGCCGAACATGCCGGATGAAGAGCAGGCGCCGGCCCGGCCTCTGGTGCTCGCTGCCGAGGTAGGTCGCGTCGACAACCCCGACCGAGCCGCTCGAGTGGCGGCGCTCCTTCTTGCTGCAGGGCGGCACGGTTGTGGCCGCCTTGAAAAGGGAGGACGGTGCCCCTACTCGTGATCGGCAGCACAGAGCTGGTGCGGACGCTGGGGCTGGCCGGCGGCCGGGTGACGAACCACCGACGCGATGCGCGCCACCTACGCGGTCACCCGGAGCTGACGCGCCGGTGTGGAAGGGCCGTCGGGGCGCCGGGGCGGGCTCCGGCCGGTGGCCCGAGATGGCGGCCGGCTCTCGGGGGGCGACGGCCTCGATCGTCCCGGCCTGTCTCCCGACCCGCGCTCGACTCCGCTCGGTGGTTCGTCCGCCGGGGCCCCACGGAGCCGTCGCAGCGTACGCGACGCCGGCGGCCGTTCAGGAGGCCTCCCGGGATGACGCCAGCGCAGCCCGGGGAAGCGCGCATCGTCGCGACCGGCCGTGACCCGCTCGCACCTCGATTCGATCGCGAGCGCGGCCAGGTGGGCGTCCGGCACCAGCTTGCCCCTGGCACCGCAATCACGCACCAGGCGGGTGAAGATCCCCCGGTGACGACGGCCCGGCGTGACCCGAACGGCATGCGGCGCAGGCCAGATCGCGTCCACGAGCGCAAGAGCGGATTCGGGACGGCCGGGAGCTGCGGCACGCCAGGATGGGTGCCCACCCCCACGGCCCCGCTCAGGACGAGATCGCTGACCCCGACCGGCCTGACCCCGTTGGCGATCCCATCGAGCCAGGTGGCGTATTCGTGAGGTCGCTCCAGGTCCTCCCGGTACGCCTCGACGAGGGCGTCGACGTCACCGCGCAGCACCGGCGGTTCCATGAGGTCCAGCAGCGCCGCTGAAGCGTCGATGCCGACGCCCGGCCGCCCCCCTTCCGTCCCCTGGGTCGGTGGGCCGGCGAGCCCTCTCCCGCGACGTGTCCGCGGCACGGGCCAAGGCGAGGCGCGTCCTCGATGGCCTCACCGAGCGTGAGCCCGGTGTCCAACGCCTCTTCCCTGCCCCGGCTAACGGAACGGGAGCGAGGGTCCGTGGTCTCTCAGGAGATCTGCCCTGGCATCCTGCGGCGAGCCGAGCCGCCACTGACCGGCTCGGACCGCTGCGCCGGGCCCCCCGAGCCTTCAGGATCGGGCCCACGATGGCGTCGCACCGGGCGCCGCGTTCAACGATCTGACCCGGCCGAGGACGTCGGCGTCGCCCGTGACCTCGAGGCCCTGGCGGCGTGCCTCCTCCAGGTCGAGCCGTCCACTGAACACGCCGATCACCAGCCGGGGTGACCCGGTCACCACCGCGTCCGGGTGCGCAGGCGCGCCCCGGCGGGCCACGATCCGCCCCTCGACCGTCTCGACCGTCATCGGCTCGTCGCCCATCCGCAGCTCGATGGTGACCGGCGGGCCGTCGGGGGTGGGGTCGTAGTAGTAGAGCTCGAGCGGCAACGAGATCCAGTAGCTGTGGAAGGCGTCACCGTCCTCACTCTGGACGAGCAGTGGGGCCCCCCAGCGTCCCAGCTCCCGGAGCACGGGACGCAGCGCCTCACCGCGCGGGGTGAGGTGGAAGAGGGTGGTGGCGATCGGGGGCGGCGCGGCCTCGCGGCGGATCACACCCGCCCGCTCCAGATCGTGCAGCCGATCGGTGAGAAGGTTGGTGGCGATGCCGGGGAGGCCGTGCAGGAGGTCGGTGTAACGGCAGGGACCCAGGAGCATCAGCTCTCGAACGATCAGGAGGGACCAGCGGTCCCCGATCACGTCCAGGGCCTTGGCCAGGGCACAGAACTGCCGATAGGAGCGCATGCCTCGATCCTATCATCAATCAATAGATGGTCAAGTTTTAACTTGATTTTTTCATGTCAGTGCCTTAGATTCAAGTGTGTCAGCGGCAACCCGGCACGAGGGGATTCTCATGACGGCTCACCCATCCGCAGCTGAGCGCCGACCTGGCCGCCCTGGAGTGGACGGTCGGCGCCTACAGCCTCACCACCGCCTCGGGCATCGTGACCGCCGTCCTGGGCGACCAGCTGGGCCGGCGCCGTCCCCGACCTTCATCACCTTCGGAATCGCAGGAGGAACCAACCCATGGGCAACCCGGTCACGCACTTCGAGATCGTGGGCCAGGACGCCGGAGCGCTCCAGGCCTTCTACCGGGACGTGTTCGCCTGGGAGGTGAGGCCGGCAGGGCCCACCTACGCAATGGTGCTGCCAGGGGCCGCCGCCGGCATCAACGGCGGGGTCGGAGCCGCGCCCGAAGGTGGCGGCGCCTCCCGGGTCACGGTCTACGTGGAGGTGGAGGACCTCGACCGGGCCTTGAGCCGCATCCAGGCCCTCGGTGGAGGGACGGTGGCGGGGCCGCTGGCGGTCCCCAACGGTCCGCGCATCGCCCTGTTCCGTGATCCCGAAGGGCACGTGGTGGGCTTGACCGAGTCAGCGACCGTCCGCCGGTGAGGAGACCGCGGCCGGGGAAGAGGCGGGCTTCCGCCCCTCCCCCGGCCGCCCCGGCGACGAACTCCCTTTCAGGGAGAGGCCGTGTCCCGGTCCCGTGAACGGCGCCCGGATGCGGCTGGAGCGGGCCCGTCGCGGAAGATGCCCAGCTGGACGAGCGTAGTGACGCCCATCAAGCCCACGCCGATCCCGAACGCCCAGGGCTGCCGATCCACTCGGGAAGGCGACGTTCGTGCCGGGGAACCCGGTCAGGGAGCCCGGGGACAAGGAACAGGCTCGCGACCACGGTGAGCTGCTTTGGTGGTGTTCTCCCGCGCGGACGTTGTGGAGGGGTGGACGTGCACGGCGCCGGTGAGGAGCTCGTACCAGGGGTTAACAACAGCTGACGCGCCCATACACTACAATCCACTTCCATGAACTTGAAGCAGTGGGCGCGCGAGCAAGGCATCCACCCCGTGACCGCCTACCGCTGGTTCCAGTCGG
>DATGKR010000079.1:0-12227 GCA_035294565.1 Acidimicrobiales bacterium
CAGCAGCACCGTCTCCGCCTGGTCGTCCATCGTATGCCCGGTCAGCACCCCTGGCGGTAGAGCGGCGTAGCGGGCCTTCCGGGCGCGGGCCTCGAGGTCCGGGCCGTCGCCGACGACCACCTCGAGCGCGACGAAACCGAAGCCGTAGCGCCGGGCGGCGCCGGCCACCACCGCCGACTCCTCGCCCGAGCCGGGGCGCAGCCCGTGGTCGACGTGGATGGCCGCGCCGTCGAGGCCCGCCCGGGCAGCCAGCACCATCAACGCCAGGGAATCCGCGCCCCCCGAGACCGCCAACGCCACCTCACCCTCGCCGGGATCCGGGAAGCCGCAGCGGGCCAGGAGCTCGCCGGCGTAGTCGGACTGCGCCCGGGGTGGCGCTCCGTGGCAGGGCACGACGCCGCTCATCCCGGCTGCAGCGCCGGGCGACCACCGCCCCGGGCCCGTTCGATCCACCGCTGCGGCGAGCGGATCTCCTCCCAGGACGGGAGCCATTCGGGGCCCTCCCACACCCGCGTCATGAGCTGCGGCCCTCCGGCAGCCTCTACCGAAGCGATGAAGCGCTCCCCCTGCTCGTACTGGCGCAGCTTTGCGTCCAGGCCGATGAGCACGGCCAGCAGCTTGGCCGGCCCTCGCTGGCGGCGCCGCTCCCGGAGGACCCTGCTGAAGCGCGGGGCGCTCGGGATCAGCTCTGCGCCGGCCCGGTCCATCGTCACGTCGCCATGCCCCTCCAGCAGGCTCATCAGCGCCGCCGTCTCTTGGATCGCGGCGAACTGGTCCGGGCCGGCCACGAGGCTGACCAAACCGCCGTCGTCGAGCGGGTTGCGCCCGGCTCGGATGCTCTCGGCGCTGCGCTTGAGCGCCGCCAGCAGCTGCCTCGGGTCGGGGTCGATCCCTGCCAGTGTGCGCTCGACGAGCGACAGGAAATGGGGTCGAAGCCAGGGGACACCGGTGAACTGGACCCGGTGGGTCACCTCGTGGATGGCGATCCACAGCCTGAACTGCTTCGGGGGGAAGCCGTATTTGCGTTCGAGCGAAACGATGTTGGGCCCCACGTAGTAGACGATGTCCTGGTCCTCGGGGCGCTCGTCCTCGATCAGCAGCTGGTCGTACTGGCCGAGGACGCGGCCGGACATCCAGCCGAGGATGAGGCCCACCTCCACCCCGGCCACCTGGCGCGACACCTGGGCGGGCAGCGGGTTCCAGCGCCCGGCCCGCTCGGCCCGCGCGCCGAGCCTGGCGACCACGGGGCGCAGCAGCCGCTGGAAGGAGGCGACGTTGGCCTGCACCCACTGCGCCCTGTCGGTCACCCTGGCCCTGGCGGGCCCGGCGAGCGAACGGAGGCCCGTTTCGGCCTCGACCAACCCCTCCGCCCTGGCGGTCATCTCCTGGAAGTCCGATTCCAAGGACGCTCTCTCGTAGGCGGTCAAAGCCGTCTGCTGGCGGGCCACGCGCGCGGCAACCAGGCTCGCAGTGTCCCAGGCGACCATCTCAGCCATGCCCCGCTCCGCGTCCATCTCGGGCGTCGTCGGGCATGGCGAATGGTACCCGGCGGCCGGGCCGAGCCGGGTGGGCTAGGCGATCTTCTTGCCGCGGGTGCGAGGGACGACCATCGGCTCGTGCAGGTAGCAGTACTTGCCGCTGTTGTACACCGACAGCCGGGTCGTGCAGCCGGGCTGGCGGCACGTGCGACCTCTGGCGAAGGACCTCGACGGCCGCTCGCCACCACTCAAGGTGTGCCCTCCAAGGGATCGTTCGCTCATCACTGCCTTTCAACGCCTGCGAATCCTCGGGTGTTCCCCTCCTATACGCTCGGCGCCCCGCCTCCGGATGCGTCGCGGCGCGCCTGGCCGAGGGCATCCTCGATCCGGCGGCGCAGATGGTCGGGAACCTTGTCGCGGCACGAGCGGGCCACCACCACCTTCAACTCGGCTTCGAAGTCGAAGGCCCTGAGGCACGGGGCGCACTGCTGAAGGTGGGTCTCTATGGCCCGACGGCGCTCGGCTGTCAGCTCGCCGTCGAGGAAGTAATAGAGAGTCTCGAGGGCGTCGCGGCAGTCCCCGCCTGCCATGAGGTCCTCGACCCTGTAGGAGCCGGACTCTTCCATCCTCATCGCCCTCGGGTGTTCAAGGCTCTCGGTCTCAACGCTTCGGCGCCTCTAGTTGCGAACCCGGCGTGCCGCCGGTGGTGACCAACCCTCTGGCCACTCCGAAATCGTGCAACGCCTTTTGCAGCGCTCTTCTTCCACGATGGAGCCTGCTCATCACGGTTCCGATCGGCACGTCGAGAATTTCTGCGATCTCCTTGTAGGAGAACCCCTCGACGTCGGCGAGCAGCACGGCCAGGCGGAAGGATTCGGGCAGCGCCTCGAGGGCGGCCTTGACCTCCGCCTCGGTGAAATGGTCGAGAACCTCCTCCTCGGCGCTGCGTCCGGCGCTCGCCGCCTCCAGGCCGCCCAGGCGGCGATAAAGGTAGAGGTCCTCGACGTCGTCGAGCTCGGACTCCTCCGGCCTGCGACGACGTGCCCGGTAGGAGTTGATGAAAGTGTTGGTCAAGATGCGGTAGAGCCAGGCCTTCAGGTTCGTGCCCTCCTCGAAGGACCCGAACGCCCGGTACGCCTTCAGGTAGGTCTCCTGCACGAGGTCCTCGGCGTCGACCGGGTTGCGCGTCATGCGCAGCGCCGCGCTGTACAGCGACGCCATGTGCGGCATCGCCAGCTCGGCGAACTGCGCCTGGTCGGCCATGGGCCAACCCTACCCGCCGGGTGGGACGGCCCCTACCCGGCCCGCCGGGAGGTATCGTTCGGCGATCACTACGGCGTCGCGGGGATGCTAACTGTTGCCCGGAACGGGTGATTCTGTCTCAGAACGTGTCGCGAAACCCGCGTGGAGAGAGCGGACGGTCGTTCGAATCGCACTCCATTGACATGGAAGAGCATTTGAATGAGAAGAGAGCGACCGTCCGCTCTCTCCCAAGCTCCACTTTCGCGACACGTTCTCAGCGGAGTGTAAGTGTCACACCCCCTCGTCATGATGGTCGTGTGAAGTTGTCCGAGTGGGCGAGGATCAACGGGGTGAGCCGCCAGAGCGCCTCTCGCTGGTTCCACGCTGGAGTGCTTCCGGTGGCCGCTCACCAGCTCTCCACCGGCATGATCCTGGTGGAGGAGCCGGCTCCAGTGGGGTGCGGCGTGGCCATCTACGCCAGCGTGTTGTCTGCTTTCCAGCGTGGTGACCTGGATCGCCAGGTGGCACGGTTGGTGGAGCACTCGACCGGTGCTGGGATGGCCCCGACCAAGGTGGTCTTTGAGGTCGGCTCGGGCCTGAACGGGCATCGCACGAAGTTGCTTGGGCTGGCGGGTGACCCAGAAGTGGGCACGATCGTGGTCGAGCACCGGGACCGTCTGGCCCGCTTAGATGTTGAGTACCTCGAAGCGGCCTTGGCAGCTCAGGGGCGCCGCCTGGTTGTGGTAGAAGATGCCGAGGTAGCAGACGATCTGGTCAGAGACATGGTGGAGGTGTTGAGCAGCTTCTGCGCTCGACTGTACGGCCGTCGCTCGTCGAAACGCCGTGCCAGCGTGGCGGTCGAGGCGGCGGGGAAGGCGGCGTAGATGCTCGTCACCCAAGCCTTCCGCTTCGAGCTGGACCCGAACGACAAGTGCCGCTCCGCGCTGGCCAGCCACTGCGGGGCCTCCCGGTTCGCCTACAACACGATGTTGGCCTACGTGCACTGGGCCCTCGATGCCAGGGCCTTCGAGAAGCGCGCCACCGGTCAGCCTTCGACACAGGTCCCCTGGAACCTCTATTCACTTCGCAAGGTATGGAACAACGAGGTCAAATCCTGGGTGGCACCGTGGTGGCGGCAGAACTCCAAGGAGGCTTACAACTCCGGTCTCGACGCGCTGGCCCGAGGGTTGGATGCTTGGTCGAAGTCCCGGCGAGGGGCGCGCAAGGGACGCAGTGTCGGCTTCCCCCGCTTTAAGGCCAAGCACGCCCGGCGGAGCTTCAAGGTGACCACCGGCAGCTTCGGGGTGGTAGATGACCGGCACGTGAAGATTCCCCGGATCGGGGTCGTCCGGACCAAGGAGTCGACCGTCAAGCTGGCCCACCTCCTCCGCGCCGGCACCGGCCAGGTGCTGTCAGCCACTGTGTCCGAGAGCGCCGGGCGTTGGTATGTGAGCTTCTGCTGCGAGATCGAGCGACCCTGCTCCACTGAGGCAACGGTGCGGGGCCCGGCTATCGGTGTGGACGTGGGCGTCAAGGCCCTGGCCGTAGTCTCTACCGGCGAGGTGGTCCCCAACCCCGAGCACCTTTCCCGCTACGCCCGCCGCATGGCTCGCCTCCAGGCGCAGTGCTCCCGGCGGGCAGGTCCGGCCAAGGTGCGGCCGCCGTCCAAGCGCTGGGCTCGCTCAAAGGCCCGCCTCCGTCGCACCCATGCCAAAGTTGCAGCGGCACGTCTCGACGGGTTGCATAAGCTCACCACCGCCTTGGCCACGGGCCACGAGGCGGTCGTGGTCGAAGACCTGAATGTCGCAGGCATGAGCGCCAGCGCCAAAGGCTCGGGACACTGGCGGGGCAAGGCTGGGCTCAACCGGGCCATCCTCGATGTCGCCCCCGGCGAACTGCGCCGCCAGCTCGCCTACAAGACCAACTGGTACGGCTCGACCCTGGTCGTGGCCGACCGTTGGTACCCATCGTCGAAGACGTGCTCTCGGTGCAAGGCAGTGAAAGCCAAGCTGTCGCTCTCCGAGCGCACCTACCGCTGCAAGCATTGCGGCCTGGTTGCAGACCGCGATGCCAACGCGGCGACCAACCTGGCCTCTCTCGTGGAGGCCGTAACAAGTACCGGTACCGCCAGTGGGGCGGGAACCGGCCAGGGCGACGCCTTGGCCAACGCGCAGGGAGACGATAGGTTCATGCCTTTGGGCAGGTGGTCGTCTGCGAACTGCGAAGACGGCAGGACTGCTCCTCAGGAACAGTCGCATAGGACCGCCACCGCCACCCGGCAACAGGTGGCTCCGGAACCGTTTCTCGTCGGAAGTGACAGATGAGACAGATTTCGGAACGGATGCTAACGGGATGAACGTGACCGTTCTCGGCGCGGGCTCGTGGGGCACGACCGTCGCTAGCTTGACGACAGCGCTCAACCCTACGGTCCTCTGGGCGCGCAACCCCGACGTGGCGGCAGAGGTCAACGGCGAGCACACCAACTCCGCCTACCTGCCCGGGGCGACCCTGCCGCGTCGGCTCCGCTGCACGTCCGACCTGGAGGAGGCCGTCCGCGAGGCGGATGTGGTCGTCGTAGGTGTGCCCTCGAAAGGCTTCCGCTCCACCCTCGAGGAGGCCCGGCGCTGGATCCGCCCGTGGATACCGGTGGTCAGCCTGACCAAGGGCTTCGAGGGAGGCAGCCTCCTGCGGATGACCCAGGTCGTCGAGGAGCTCCTCCCCGGCCACCCGGCGGCGGCGCTCACAGGGCCCAACCTCGCCCGGGAGATCATGGCCGGCCAGGCAGCCGCGAGCGTGATAGCCACCGACGACCAGAGCGTCGCCGCCGCCCTGCAGAAGATCCTCCGCCACAAGCTGTTCCGCGTCTACCGCCACCACGACGTCATCGGCTGCGAGGTCGGAGGAGCCCTGAAGAACGTCATCGCGATCGCCGCGGGCATCGCCGAGGGGCTCGGCGTGGGCGACAACACGAGGGCCGCGGTGATGACGAGAGGCCTCGCCGAGCTCACCCGGTTGGGCGTCGCCATGGGTGCAGAGGCGCAGACGTTGTCCGGCCTGGCCGGGATGGGGGACCTGGTGGCGACCTGCATGAGCCCCTACAGCCGGAACCGCACGGTCGGCGAGATGCTCGGGCGCGGCAAATCGCTCGCCGAGATCCTCGGCGGGATGCAGATGGTGGCCGAGGGGGTCGGCACGGCGCGCCTGGCGCTCGACCTGGCGTCGAGATACGGGGTGGACCTGCCGATCTGCGAGGAGATCCACAAGGTGGTCACGGGAGCGCAGAAGCCCCTCGACGCCTACCGGGGGCTGCGCAACCCCGGCCACGAGCTCGACCCCGGCTGAGCCTGGGGGAAAGCGCCGGGAGGGGCGGGGGGCGCGACGCCGGGGGCGGTGCGGGCGGAGGAGAGCCGCAGCTGCAGGGCTTGGCGGATGAGCCCGACCGCCAGGGCGGCCCCGACCCCCTCGCCGGCGCGCAGGCGCAGGTCGAGGAGCGGCTCGAGACCGAGGGCGCCGAGCACCGCTGGGTGCCCCGGCTCGCGGCTGCGCTGGCCGGCTATCAGGTGGGCGCCGGCGGCGGGCTCGAGCCTCACCGCTGCCAGGGCGGCCACCGAGGTCGCCAGGCCGTCGAGCACCACCACGGAGCCCGCCGCGGCAGCCCCGAGGACCACGCCGGCCAGCACGGCCAGCTCACCGCCACCGAGGGCCGCGAGGAGCCTGAGCGGGTCCGCCTCGCGGCCGGCCCGGGCCACGGCCCGCCGGACCACCTGCCTCTTGGCGTCGAGGATCGCCGAGTCCGACCCGGCCCCCAGGCCGACGAGTCCCCCGGGGTCGGCGCCGGTGAGCGCCGCGGCGAGGGCGGCGGCGACCGTGGTGTTGGCCACACCCACCTCGCCGAGCACGACGACCTCCGCCCCGAGACACCCGGCGAGGTCGGCGCCGCCTTCGAGGAGCCTCTCGGCGTCGCTGGCAGCCAACCCGTCGCCCGAGACGAGGTCGCCTCTGGGTGCTTCGGGCCGGATCGCCAGCGCCCCCTCGAGGGGGCCGCCGTCCACCCCGGCGTCGACGACGACCAGCTCCAGGCCGGCGGAACCCGCGGCGACCGCTCCGTAGGACTGGCCGGCGACGGCCGCCTCGGCGACTGTTCGGGTGACTCCGGTCGGGTAGGCGGAGACGCCAAGCGCGGCGACGGGGTGGTCGGCGGCGGCCAGGACAGCCACCTGAGGGCCTCGACCCAGGCCGGAAGGCCGCACCGCCAGCAGTCGGTCGAGGGCACGGTCCAGCGCTCCCAGCGAGCCGGGGGGGGTGAGCAGGGCGTCCCCGGTGTCGCGGGCCGAGACGAACGCGGCCTGCGTCGGAGGTCCAAGGCGGGCGGTCGGCGGACCCAGGCGCGAAGGCGGCGGGCTCGGAGCGGCCGATGTCCAGGCTTCGCGGATGATCACCTCTTCGGGGGCCATCCGCTTCGACCAGCCCCGGCGTTCGAGACCGGGGGACGGGGGCCTTTCGTCGGGCCATCCCACGCACAGCCACCCGAGGGTGGCCACACCCTCGGGCGCACCTACCAGCCCCTCCAGCGCGGCCGGCTCGAACAGCGTCACCCAGCCGACCCCGAGCCCCTCCGCCCGGGCGGTGAGCCACAGGTTCTGGATGGCGCAGGCGCACGACCACATGTCGGCGTCGGCGAAGGTGGCCCTCCCGAGGACGCCGGCCGGCGGGCTGCGCCGGTCGCAGCAGACGACCAGGCCCACCGGGGCTTCCCTGATCCCCTCCAGGTCCAGGTCGAGCAGGTGCCGGCCCGACTCGGGGTCCATCTGCGCCGCCTGGGCGAGGCGCGCCTCGTCTGCCATCACCGCCGCCCGGGCGCGCGTCGCCGGATCCCGCACCACCACGAACCGCCAGGGCTGCGAATGGCCGACGGAGGGCCCCGCGTGGGCCGCCTCGATCAACCTGAGGACCAGGGCGTCGTCCACCGGGTCGGCGCGGAAGCGCCTGATGTCGCGGCGGGCGTGGACGACCCGCTGCAGCGACAGCCGGTCGGTTTCGGGGAACGCCCAGCCGTCGGGCCGGGCGGCCCGCTCGGCGGCGCTGGTCCTGTCGCCGACCGTGGGCACCGGGCGGGGCCAGACAGGCTGCACGGCCCTCGACAGTACGCGGCGGTAGCGTCTCGCCCGTGAGCCCCTCCAGGTTCCCGTTCCTGGAGCACCCCGGTCCGATCGCCTTCGCCCACCGCGGGGGTGCCCTCGAAGCGCCGGAGAACAGCTGGACCTCTTTCCGCCATGCCAGGTCGCTCGGCTACGCCTACATCGAGACCGACGTGCACGCCACCCGCGACGGCGTGGTGGTGACGCTCCACGACCCAGACCTGGCCCGCACCGGCGACCGGCCGGGCCTGGTGAGGGAGATGACCTGGGCGGAGGTCTCGGCCGTGAGGCTGGCGGGCTGCACGGAAGGCGTGCCGCGCCTCGACGACGTCCTGGCCGCGTGGCCGGACCTCAAGTGGAACATCGACGCCAAGCACGACAGCGTGGTCGGCCCCTTGGTGGAGACGGTCCGCCGCTGCGGGGTGGTGGACCGGATCTGCGTCACCTCCTTCAGCGACCGGCGCACCGCCCGCATCCGCCGTGCCCTCGGGCCGGCTCTCTGCACCGCCCTGGGACCGGCGGGGACGACGGCTCTGCGCGTCGCCAGCCTTCTGGGCGGCAGGGCGTCCGAAGCGCTGGCGGCCCGCGTCGCCGGCGCCGGCGCCGCCCAGGTACCGCAGCGGCGGGGCCGGGTGACGATCGTCGACGACCGCCTGGTGTCCACCGCCCACCGGCTGGGCCTGCAGGTCCACGTCTGGACCGTCGACGACGCGCCTACCATGCGGTCGCTCCTGGACCAGGGCGTCGACGGCATCATGAGCGACCGCCCCACACTCTTGAAAGAGGTGCTCTCGGAGCGGGGCGCCTGGGCCTGAGGGCCTATCCGGCAGAAATCTTCGGACAAAGGAGCACGGACCGGCTCATACGGAGTGCTGCCTTGGACGAGGTGCTTCCACCGGCCGGGTTAGCGGGGTTATGTTGTGGCCGTCGTCACACAGGCGACCCCGGCCGGGAGGGCCGGGCAGTCCAACAGACAACTTGGGGGTTGCATTGACAACAGCCACAGCCGGCACGGCCAGGACGGGCGGGTTCTTGTCGGGCCTATGGAACCGGCAGCTCGACACCTACCCGGACACGGGTCCCCGGTTCGTCTACCTGGGCATCACGGTCCTTGCGACGATCATGCTCTACTACGAGCTCTACGTCGGCGGGTCGGTCTCCACGCTCTTGCTGCCCGACCTGCACATGACATTCACCTTCTTCGTCTACGCCACCGCCATCGGGAACCTGCTCGGCGCGTTCGGGTCGCTCTTCGCCGGCATAACCGACCGTCTCGGCCGCACGAACCTGGTGGTGGTCGGCCTGATCATCGCGGCGGTGTTCGTCGAGTGGGTCATACCGGCTTCGACGAGCAAGTGGGAGTTCATCGCCTTCACGTTCATCGTCGGGATCATCGAGGGGATCTGCCTGGTCGCCACACCGGCGCTGATCCGCGACTTCTCCCCCCAGGTCGGCCGGGCCAGCGCCATGGGCTTTTGGACCAGCGGACCGGTGGTGGGCAGCCTCATCGTCTCGGTGGTCGCCACCAACACGATCGGCGCCAACCCGCACAACAGCTTCTGGACCCACGAGTACCACATCTGCGGCATCGCCGGCCTGGTGGTCGCAGCTATAGCCCTCGTCGGCCTGAAGGAGCTCTCGCCGGGCCTGCGCGACCAGCTCATGGTCACGATGAGGGACCGCGCCCTGATCGAGGCCAAGGCCAAGGGCATCGACATCGAGGCCAGCCTGCGCCACCCCTGGCGTCAGCTGGTCAAGCCGGACATCCTCATCTCGGCCACGGGCATCTCGGTGTTCCTGGTCATCTACTACACCTTCGTCGGCTTCGGCCTCCTCTACTACGCCACCGTGTTCGGCTTCTCGACCAAGAACGCCAACGGCCTGCTCAACTGGAGCTGGGGGTTCGACGTCATCGCCGTCGTGCTCTTCGGCTTCCTCTCCGACTCGGTCAGGGTACGAAAGCCGTTCATGATCGTCGGGGGCATCGGATCGGCGGTGCTGACGGTCGTGTACCTGTTGCAGGCCGGCCACCATCCCGGCTACTACACCCTGGCCGGCCTGGCCGCCGCCCTGGCGTTCTGCCTCGGCATCGCCTACGTGCCGTGGATGGCCAGCTTCACCGAGACCGTGGAAGCCCACAACCCGGCTCTCACGGCGACCGGCCTGGCCATCTGGGGTTGGGTCATCCGGGTCATCGTGTTCGTGTCGATCATGATCCTGCCCTCGGTCATCAACACCATGAACCCGCTCGTCACCTACGGCACCACCGTCGCGGCCGCCGACGCCAAGTACGGCCCGGAGGTCGCCTTCGCCACCCAGCACCCGGCGGTCGTAGCCACGGCGACGAAGATCGCCCCTGAGCTGCAGGCGATAGCCGCCCACCCGGCGCTGTTCACACAGCTCGCCGCCAACCCGACTCCGGCCCTGATCGCCCAGGCCGAGGCGGCGGTGGGCCCGGCGCTGTTCGCCAAGATCGCCGCCGACCAGGCGCAGATCAAGAGCGTGCTCCCCTACTCGTCGCAGCTGTCGGCGCTGGCCGCGGCGGCCAAGGACCCGAGCTTCCAGGTGCTGGAGAAGCACGGCGCCCAGGTCGCCGCCGCCGCCAAGGCGAACCCGGGCAAGTGGCAGGACTGGTACTGGGTCTGCTTCGGCTGCATGATCTTCTTCCTCGCCACGGTCCCCCTCATGCGGGGCCGGTGGTCGCCGAAGAAGGCCCGCCAGGACGAGGAGGCGCACGAGGCGATGGTGCAGGCCGAGATGGCCAAGCTCGGCATGACCGCCAGCGCCTGAGCCGCCCGCGGACACCAGGAGGCCGGGTCGGCGGCGACCCGGCCTCCTGCGCGCTCAGCGCACGGTGCGGAAGAAGCCCCGAACCTCTTCGACGAACGTGGCCGGCTGCTCGAAGGCGGCGAAGTGCCCCCCAGAGGACGGCCGCCCCCACCAGCGGATGTCGGAGAACTGGCGGGACGCCCAGCGCCGCGAGGGCCTGAAGATCTCCTTGGGGAACACCGTCGCCCCCATCGGCGTGGCGACGGGCCCGAGCGGCGGGTGCTCGAAGGACTCCCAGTACATCCGGGCGGAGGAGGCCCCTGTGGCCGGAAGCCAGTAGAGCATCACGTCGTCGAGGATCCGGTCGGCGCCGAGGGCCGCCACGGGGTCGCCTGCGGTGTCGGTCCACGACCAGAACTTCTCGAGGATCCACGCGCAAAGGCCGGCGGGCGAGTCGACGAGGGAGTACCCGATCGTCTGCGGGCGGGTGGACTGCTGCTTGGAGTAACCCGAGTCTTTCGACATGTAGTCGTTGACCGCGGCCAGGGCCGCTTTCTCCTCCTCGGTGGGCTCGCCGTCGTCTGGGCCGGGGAAGGCGATCACCATGTTCAGGTGGATCCCCGCGACGTGCTCGGCGTCCTGCTGGGCGAGGCTGGTGGTGACCATCGCCCCCCAGTCGCCCCCCTGGGCCCCGTAGCGCCGGTAGCCGAGGCGGGCCATCAGCTCGGCCCAGGCGCGTGCCGTGCGCTCCACGCCCCAACCGGTCTCGCCCGGCTTGTCGGAGAAGGCGTAGCCGGGCAGCGACGGGACGACTACGTGGAACGCGTCCGACGCGTCGCCGCCGTGGGCCACAGGGTCGGTGAGCGGTCCGATCACGTCCAGGAACTCGACGAACGAGCCGGGCCAGCCGTGGGTGAGGACGAGGGGCATCGCGCCGGGGTGGGGGGACGGCACGTGCACGAAGTGGATGCCCAAGCCGTCGACGATCGTCTTGTACTGGGGGAACGAGTTGAGCCTGTCCTGGCGGGCCGGCCAGTCGTAGCGCTCCGCCCAGTAGGAGCAAAGGTCCTGCAGGTAGCGGAGCGGCACCCCCTGGGACCAGTCGTCGACGGGCTGCTCCTCCGGCCATCGGGTGCGTCGCAGGCGGTCGCGGAGGTCGGTGAGGTCCTCGGGAGCCACGTCGATGCTGTACGGGCGGATGTCTTCGGCCATGGCCGCAGACGGTAGCTTCGCCGCCCGCGCCCCCAACCGGGCGGCGAAACGGCTCAGCTCGGCTCAGGCGAACGGCGGCGCCTCAAGCGGCCAGCCAGCCATCCCCCTCTGGCCACCAGGGGACTCCTCCGGGGCGGCACGCAGGGTGGCCCAGATCATCACCGCGGCGAAAAGGGCGTATGCAGCGAGGGCGTCGAGGGTGAACCAGCCGGTGAGCTGCATGCTGATGTGCAGCCCCAGCTGGCCGGCCTGGGCGGGGCTCACCCCCAGCTCGGCGGGCGGCACCGGCTCGTCGACCTGGACGACGGCGGCGACGAGCTGGGTGGCGAGCACCAAGAGGCTGCCCACGGAAGCGGCGGCGGCCACCCCGCGGTCGCGCAGGCGGGTG
>DATGKR010000080.1:0-5883 GCA_035294565.1 Acidimicrobiales bacterium
GGGGTCGTGGCGCAGGTGACCCCCTGGAACTACCCGCTGATGATGGCCGTCTGGAAGATCGCCCCCGCCCTGGCCGCTGGCAACACGGTCGTCCTCAAACCATCGGATACGACGCCGGTCACCACAGTGATGCTCGCCGAGCTGGCCGGGACCATCTTCCCGCCGGGGGTGCTGAACGTGGTTTGCGGTGACCGGGACACCGGGCGGGCGCTCGTGTCGCACCCCGTCCCGCAGATGGTGGCGATAACCGGGAGCGTGAGGGCCGGGCGGGAGGTGGCCACCGCCGCATCGGCCGACCTGAAGAGGCTGCACCTGGAGCTGGGCGGGAAGGCCCCGGTGCTCGTATTCGACGACGTCGACGTCGGCAGGGCAGCCGAGGCGATCACCCTGGCCGGCTACTTCAACGCCGGTCAGGACTGCACGGCGGCGACCAGGGTCCTCGCCGGCCGGCGGGTCTACGCCGACATGGTCGACGCGCTCGCCGAGCAGGCGCGGGGCACGACTTTCGGCGGCCCGGACCACCCGGACGTGGCGTACGGCCCTCTCAACAACGCCGCGCAGCTCGACCGCGTCTCCTCCCTCGTGTCCCGCCGGCCGTCGCACGCCAAGGTGGTCACCGGCGGCGAGGCGCCCGCCGGCCCCGGCTTCTTCTACCCGCCGACCGTGGTCGCCGGGGTCGAACAGGGCGACGAGCTGTCCCAGAACGAGATCTTCGGTCCAGTGATCACCGTCCAGTCCTTCGACGGCGAGGAGCAGGCGCTCGAATGGGCCAACGGCGTCGAGTACGGCCTGGCGTCGAGCGTATGGACCGCCGACCACGCCAGGGCGCTGAGGGTCTCGCGCCGTTTGGACTTCGGCTGCGTGTGGGTCAACACCCACATCCCCCTCGTCGCCGAAATGCCCCACGGCGGGTTCAAGCACTCCGGCTACGGCAAGGATCTGTCCCTCTACGCCTTGGAGGACTACACCAGGGTCAAGCACGTCATGAGCAGGTTCGAATAGATAGCCTGCCAGGCGTGATAGTGGGCGTGCCCGCCGAGGTCAAGGACCAGGAGTACCGGGTCGCCTGCACGCCGGCCGGCGCCCACGAGCTGGTCCGCCACGGGCACCGTGTCCTTGTCGAGGCCGGCGCCGGTCTCGGATCGTCGATCCCAGACGCCGACTTTGCCGCAGCAGGGGCGACCCTCGTTCGGTCCGCCGACGACGTGTGGTCCGACGCGGAGATGGTCCTGAAGGTCAAGGAGCCGGTCGAGGAGGAGTACCACCGGTTGCGAAAGGACCTCGTGCTTTTCACCTACCTCCATCTGGCGGCGTCCAGGGAGTGCACTGAGGCTCTCCTGGCCGCGGGAACCACCGCCGTGGCCTACGAGACCGTGCAGATGCCCGACGGCTCCCTCCCCCTGCTCGCCCCCATGTCGGAGGTCGCCGGGCGGATGGCGCCCCAGGCCGGCGCCCATCACCTCCAGCGCGACGGCGGCGGCAGGGGAGTGCTGATGGGAGGGGTTTCAGGCGTTTACGCCGCCAAGGTGGTGGTCATCGGAGCCGGCGTGTCGGGGATGAACGCAGCGGCCATCGCCCTTGGCATGCAGGCGGAGGTTCTGCTTCTCGACAAGAACATCGCCCGACTACGCGAGGCCGACCGCATCTACCAGGGCCACTGCCAGACGGTGGCGTCGAACACCTACGAGATCGAAAGGGCCGTCATCGACGCCGACCTGGTCATCGGCGCCGTGCTGGTCCCCGGGGCGAAGGCACCCGTGCTCGTGCCGGACTCGCTGGTGGCCCGGATGAAGCCGGGGTCGGTTCTCGTGGACATAGCCATCGACCAGGGCGGGTGCTTCGAGTCGTCGCGGCCGACCACCCACTCCGACCCCGTCTACACCGTCCACGGCTCGGTCTTCTACTGCGTGGCGAACATGCCGGGTGCCGTGCCCCACACGTCGACGTACGCGTTGACCAACGTCACCCTGCCCTACGCGCTGGAGATAGCCGACCGGGGGTGGCGGGAGGCGATGAGGTTCGACCCGGTGCTGGCCGGCGGGTTGAACGCCCACGACGGGATCTTGACCTCCCGGCCGGTCGCCGAGGCGCATGGTCTCCCGTTCGTCGACGCCGCCCAGGTGCTCGGGGGGTAGAAGCCGCCACCTGTCGGGCGGCGGGACGGCCGTTCCCGCCCCTGTTCGCCGTGGATGGCGGTCAGCAGCTGCCGGTTGGGGCCAGGTGCTCCGGCTCGCCCTGGATGGCGGTAAGCCCGCCGCCTCCCCCGGTCTGGCCGCCACCTGTGTCGCGCGACCCCGAAGGGGAGCGCCGGTTGGCCGCGAGCAGCGCCCGGATCCCTTCCGCCGGGTACCGGCGGTGTCCACCGGGGGTCCTGACGGACGGGATGCGACCGCTCTTGGCCCACTCCGACACGGTGCGCTCGGATACCTCGAACAAAGCCGCCACATCCGAGGTCCGAAGCATCTGCCCCTCGAGAACCGTCGGCACATCGTGTCCGAACAGCAGGCTCAACAAGGCTCGGCGCTGGTCTGGTGATGCGGTCTCCGACAAATCGATCTCCTCGAATCGTCGGCGGCGCGCTCCCCTTCGGCCGCCCCTTCTCCACTGGGCACTATCCACCTTCCGCGGGGGCCCGGCAATGGCCCGGCAGGGCCATATTGGCGGTGCCGCCGGGCTAGTCCCGCCGGCCGCGTTAGCCTGCGGACCCGTGTTCCTGGTCGGCCTCACGGGCGGCATCGGGTCGGGCAAGTCGACGGTGGCAGCAGGACTGGCAAGCCGGGGAGCCGCCGTCGTAGACGCCGACGCCATCGCTCGCGAGGTCGTCGAGCCGGGGGGACCTGCCTTCTCCCCAGTAGTCGAGCGCTTCGGTCCCTCGATCCTCGGTCCTGACGGGCGCATCGACCGGCCGGTCCTCGCCGCCGTCGTCTTCTCCGATCGCGGCGCCCTCGCCGACCTCAACTCGATCACCCACCCGGTCATCGGCCGAGTCATGGCCGAGCGGGTTGCCGCCGCCGGGTCCCTGTCCGGAATCGTCGTGCTCGACATCCCCCTGCTCGACATCGCGACGAAGGACCGTTTCGACCTCGCCGCTGTCGTCGTCGTCGACGCGCCCGAGGACGTCGCCGTCGAACGCCTGGTCGCCCAGCGCGGTTTCTCGGAGTCCGACGCCCGGGCCCGCATCGCATCCCAGCTCAGCCGCGAGGAGCGCCGCGCTCTGGCCGACCTGGTTATCGACAACTCGGGCAGCAGGTCGAGGCTCGAGGAGGAGATCGACCGGGCGTGGGAGTGGATGACCCGCCAGGCAGCGAGCTGCCGGGACCGGTCCGACGCTTGAGCGGTACGGGTTCGGGACCGGGTCCCGGTAGCCTTCGGCTGTGCCCGAGTTCAAGGTCGTCTCGCAGTTCGACCCGGCGGGAGACCAGCCCAAGGCCATAGCGCAGCTGGCGGAGGGCATCCGTAAGGGTCACCGTTTTCAGACGCTGCTGGGCATCACCGGCAGCGGCAAGAGCGCGACGATCGCGTGGACCATCGAGGCGGTGCAGAGGCCGACCCTGATCATCGCCCCCAACAAGTCGCTCGCCGCCCAGCTGGCCAATGAGATGCGCGAGTTCTTCCCGCACAACCGGGTCGAGTACTTCGTGAGCTACTACGACTACTACCAGCCCGAGGCGTACCTCCCCTCCAGCGACACCTACATCGAGAAAGACAGCTCGATCAACGACGAGATCGACCGGCTCCGCCACTCCGCCACATCCGCACTCCTCACCCGGCGGGACGTGATCGTCGTCGCCTCGGTCAGCTGCATCTACGGCCTCGGTTCCCCGGAGGAGTACTCCAAGCGGATTCTGCACGTCAAGCGAGGCGCGGAGCACGACCAGCGTGCGATCCTGCGCCGCCTGGTGGACATGAACTACGAGCGCAACGACTCGAACCTCGTTCGCGGCAAGTTCCGGGTGAGGGGGGACACGATCGAGGTGCACCCCGCCTACGAGGAGCACGCCATTCGGATCGAGCTGTTCGGCGACGAGGTGGAACGCATATCGACCGTTGACCTCCTGACGGGTGAGCAGCTGGGAGAACCGGAAGAGGTCGTCGTTTTCCCAGCGACGCATTACGTGGCGGGTGAGGAGCGGATGAAGGAGGCGATCGCCGGCATCGAGGCGGAGTTGCAGGAGCGCTTGGCCTTTTTCGAGCGAGAGGGCAAGCTCCTCGAGGCTCAGCGTCTCCGCATGCGCACCTCCTACGACCTCGAGATGCTGGCCGAGGTGGGGGTGTGCTCGGGGATCGAGAACTACAGCCGCCACATCGACGGCCGGAAGCCAGGGGAGCCGCCGCACACGCTGCTCGACTTCTTCCCCCCCGACTGGTTGCTGGTGATAGACGAGTCCCACCAGACCGTCCCCCAGCTTCACGGCCAGTACGAGGGCGACCACTCCCGCAAGGAAACGCTGATCGAGCACGGCTTCCGGCTCCCGTCCGCCGCCGACAACCGGCCGCTCCGCTTCGACGAGTTCTACCGGCGCATCAACCAGTGCATCTTCATGTCGGCCACGCCCGCCCCCTACGAAATCCAGCAGTCGGCGCAGGTGGTGGAGCAGATCGTACGGCCCACCGGGCTCGTCGACCCCGAGGTGCTCGTCAAGCCGACCAAGGGGCAGATCGACGACCTCATAGGGTTGATCCGGGAGCGGACCGGGCGGGGCGATCGGGTCCTGGTCACGACGCTCACCAAGAAGATGGCCGAGGACCTGACCGACTACCTCGTCGAGATGGGCCTCAAGGTCCGCTACCTGCACTCCAACATCGACACGATCCAGCGCATCGAGATCGTCCGGGACCTCCGCCTGGGCGAGTTCGACGTGCTCGTCGGCATCAACCTGCTGCGGGAAGGTCTGGACCTGCCCGAGGTGTCCCTCGTCGCCATCCTGGATGCCGACAAGGAAGGGTTTCTGCGGGGGGAGACGTCGTTGATCCAGACCATCGGCCGCGCCGCCCGCAACGTCGACGGGCAGGTCGTCATGTACGCCGACCGGGTGACCGACTCGATGCGCCGGGCGATATCCGAGACCCACCGCCGGCGGGCCGTCCAGCAGGTCTACAACGAGGAGCACGGCATCGACCCCCAGACGATCCGCAAAGCGGTCTCCGACATCCTCGTCCTGTTGGGAGACCGGGGGGGAGCGGGGGGTTCGGCGGGGGCCGGCGGTTTCGGCCCCGGCGGTGGCGGTCCCGGATCCGGCTCCGGCTTCGGCGGCCCCGGCGGTGGCGGCTCCGGCTCCGGCTTCGGCGGCCCGGGCTCCAGCGCCGGCAGACGCAGCCGTCGCAGGGACCGGGCGCGCAGCGACCTGGCCCAGCTGCCGCGCGACGAGTTGGCCCGGTTGATCTCCACGCTGGAGGACGAAATGCGCGAAGCGGCCGCCGACCTGCGCTTCGAGTACGCCGCCAGACTGCGTGACGAGATCGCCGATCTCAAGTCGGAACTGGCGGACATCGCCATCGCCCGGGGGTAGGGCGGCGCGCTGCTCGGCCGGAGCCGACGCGTGCAGGGGGTGCGTTCGGGGGACCGCCGCGCTGCTCGCCAGGTAGATGAAACATCACCAATCCCGATTTGTATACGAGATGCGACTTACTGACGCATAGAGCACATAAATCGGGATTCGTTCACAAATCGGGATTCGTCACGGTCCCACCGTGCCTCTAGCATGAAATAGCATGAGACGGTCGACTGTGACGGGCCGGGTTCTCGAGCGAGCCCGCCACCAGGGTGGCGTGCTCGTCTGGCTGGACGCCCAGGAGGAGGGTGCCACACCGCGCTTGGTAGGCGAGCTGGTACGCGAGGGCGTGCTCCGCCGCCCCTGGCGCGGCGTCTACGTCCTCGCCGGC
>DATGKR010000081.1:0-16143 GCA_035294565.1 Acidimicrobiales bacterium
TGGGCGTCGTGGTGCGGACCGTGCCGCGCGTTCGCGCCGGTGTTCGAGCAGGCCTCCGCGGCTCACCCCGACCTCACGTTCGCCAAGGTGGACACCGAGGCGGAGCAGGAGCTGGCTGCACGCTTCGGGATAATGTCGATCCCCACCCTGATGGTCTTTCGCGACCAGATTCTCGTCTACGCCCAGCCCGGCGCACTCCCAGCTCCCGTCTTGGAGCAGCTCATCACCAAAGTGGAGGATCTCGACATGGACGAGGTGAGACGACAGGTCGCGGAGGCCGAGCACAGCGCAACGCGCACGGCGAACTGAGAACGTGTCGCCGGCCGCACCACCTCGAAGACGAGACCTCATGTTCGCCTTCCCGCGGGTTTTGCGGTGATGTCGAAGGAGACGTCCGTTCAACCCACCGGAAACCCCTGGCGGCGCATGCCGCAGGCGGACGCCGTGCTGGCCGTCTGCGCGCACCCCGACGACGAGACCTTCGGCCTCGGAGCCCTTCTCGCCGGGTTCGCCGATCGTGGTGCGGCAGTGTCGCTGCTCTGCTTCACCCGCGGCGAGGCTTCCACCTTGGGCCTCGGCGGGCGGGATCTTGGCGAGCTGCGGGTGGAGGAGCTCCGGGCGGCGACCAGGGAGCTCGGAGTGGGCCGCGTCGAGCTCGGCGACCACCCTGACGGGCGGCTCGGCGAGGTTCCCCTCGAGCTCCTCGCCGGGGAAGTCGCCTCGATGATCTCCGAAGTCCACCCCGATCTGCTGCTGGTTTTCGACGAGGGCGGGATCAGCGGGCACCCCGACCATCGCCGGGCCACGGAGGTCGCGGTGGCAGCGGCGGACAGCGCGAACGTGCCGGTGCTCGCGTGGACGCTTCCCGAGGAAGTGGCTGCAACGTTGAACGCCGAGCTCGGCACCTCCTTCATCGGTCGGGGCGGCCCTGAGCTCGACTTGGTGGTAGAGGTTGACCGCGCCCGGCAGCGAAAGGCGATCTCCGCCCACAGGAGCCAGTCCAGCGACAACCCTGTCCTATGGCGCCGTCTCGAGCTGCAAGGCTCCCTGGAGGTGCTGCGCTGGCTGCGCCCACCTTCCACGACTGCTCGCTGAGGCGCTCAGGCCGATCCGAACTCCCGGTCCGTCGGGTCCGAGAGGTTGTCGTCGAGTATCTCGCGGACTCGCAGGAGGACCTCCTCGTCGCCCGCCAGGGCCAGCTCGTCGCTCAACCACCCCCCGGCGAGCTCGCCGCGGATCCGCCTGGGCGAGCCGTCGGCCAGGCGAAGGAACTTCTCGAGCAGGCGGGCGCTGGCGAGGGGGACGAAAGGCTCGGGATCCCACCCCCCGCAGGACACGACGAGGCGGATCTCTTCGAGCGACAGCGGCGAGGACGCCCACATGGACAGCCAGGTGGCCACCTCGTCTGGCCGGCGCCCCCCCGCCAGGTACCCCATCGTCTCGGGGTTCTCGGTGATCACCTCGAGCACGTCGACGAGACGGCCGCCCCAGCCGTGGTCGCGCCGGAACAGGTCGGCCACGCCGGCAGGGACGGCACCCTCTGCGTCCACGGCGGAGCTGAGCGCCTCGGCAAGCTCCGACGGGCTCGGTTCTGTCGGCGAGAAACGAGCACCTGGTTCGTCGGTGATCGGGGGCTCGGCGCTCACCGGGACAACACCACCTTGACAGCTCCGGTTGCAGCAGCGCGTCCGTAGACGTCGTAGGCCTCGATCATCTCGTCGAGCGCGAAGTGGTGGGTGGCGAAACGCCCGGCGTCGATCTGCCGCGAAGCGAGGAGGCGCAGAAGGGTGGGCGTGGAATAGGTGTCGACCAGGCCGGTGGTCACCGTCACGTCGCGGGTCCAAAGAGACTCGAGGTGCAGCGTGGCCGGCTTTCCGTGCACGCCGATGTTGGCCACGTGGCCTCCTGGGCGCACCAGCTTGGTGCACAACTCGAAGCTGTCGGGAACCCCCACCGCCTCGATGGCCACGTCCGCGCCCAGTCCCCCTGTGAGGCCTCCGACGTATGAGACGGGGTCCTCGCGGGAGTTGTTCACGGTAAGGTCCGCGCCGAAGACCTTGGCCGCCTCCAGGCGGCTGTCGGCCAGGTCGATCGCGATTATGTGGCTCGGCGAGAACAGCTTGGCGCCGGTGATCGCCGACAGGCCGATCGGCCCTGCCCCAACCACCGCCACTGTGTCGCCGGGAGAGACCTGGCCGTTGAGCACCCCGACCTCGTATCCCGTGGGCAAGATGTCGGCCAGCATGAGGATCTCCTCGTCGGAGGCCCCCTGGGGCAGGCGGTAGGTAGAGGTGTCGGCGAAGGGGACCCGCACGTACTCGGCCTGGGTGCCGTCGATCAGGTGGCCGAGGATCCATCCCCCGCCGCCGGTGCACTGCCCATAACGGCCCTCCCGGCAGAAGCGGCAGGTTCCGCACGCCGAGATGCACGACACGAGCACTCGGTCACCCGGGGAAAGGGTCTTCACTCCGGTGCCGACCTCCTCGACGGTGCCGACCGCCTCGTGGCCCAAGATGCGCCCGGCGGTCACCTCGGGGACGTCGCCTTTCAAGATGTGCAGATCGGTGCCGCAGATGGTGGTCGTGTCGACACGCACGATGACGTCTGTGCTCACCTCGATCTTCGGGTCGGGCACCGCCTCCCAGGATTTCTCAGCCGGTCCGTGATAGACGAGCGCTTTCATTGGGGACCTCCTCTTCGGGTTTCCGTGTGCCTCTGCTCAGCCTGCGCCGCCGCTTCTAGGTGGGGTTAGGGTCGAAGGTCACCTCAGTGCCATCGCTCTCCTCCGACCCCTCACCGGACGACCGGCGGCAGGAGCCGCCGGCCGCGGGGTGGGTTGGGGCGTCAGGCGGCGCTGGCAGTCGCGATGGCCTCCGCCTTGGACGAGGCGTTCACCTCTACGCGCCGAGGCTTGGCTTCTTCGGCGACCGGGATCCGCAGGCGCAGGACGCCGTTCTCGTAGGAGGCTTGCACGCCTGCGGTGTCGAGGCCGTCACCGAGGAAAAGCTGGCGGGTGAAGGTCCCCTGGGGTCGTTCGCAAACCACGGTTTTGGCCTGCTCATCGCTCCAGTGCCGCTCCGCTCGCACGGTGAGCACGTTCTTCTCCACCGTGACCTCGATGGACTCGGGCCTCACACCGGGCAGGTCGACGTCGACGTGGAATGCCTCGCCTTTGCGGTAGGCGTCGAGCGGCATGGTCCTCGTCGTTCGCACCGGCCCGAAGAGCCGGTCGAGCTCGTCGAAGGGATCGAATCTCATCAACATTACGCACCTCCTTTGCTCGTTGGGTTTCTTGTCACTTCTGTTCAACATCGCCTGTCGTTCGTTCGATGGGGTCGAAGGTCACAACCTGGCCGCGCTGTGACAAACGACCCTGGCCGACGCCGCCCGTCAGAGCGATGCTGCAGCAAGAGCCAGAAGGCGAGGAGGAACGATGCTCGAGAGGCAGCTATCGGACCAACCGGATGGGGACGACCCGCGCGGCCAACTGCGGGTCCTGAGCGAGGACGAATGCGCCTCCTTGCTGCGCTCCAGCCGCTTGGGGAGGCTGGCGTTCACGGTCGAGGGTCGGGTCACGATCTTCCCCGTGAACTTCCTCTACGACGACGCGAGCGTCGTGGTGCGCACCGCCCCCGGGTTCAAGCTCGAGGAGGCCCCGATGCGGGCGGTTGCATTCGAGATCGACGACGCGAGCCCCACCGGCACTTGGGGTTGGAGCGTGGTGGTCGAGGGACCGTGCTTCGACGTGAGCTCGTCCATCGACGAGATCTCCGAGCGTCTGCGGAAGCTGCCGCTGGAACCCTGGGCGCCGGGGATGCGCGAGCACTGGCTCAGGATCGTCCCGCAAAGCATCACAGGCCGCGCCTTCGGCCCCCGGTCGTCATGATCCCGGAGCGTGGACGCTATTCCAGGGAGTGACCTCTGTCGTCGCCGGACGCGGGTTGAGCCGACGGCTTCGCTCTAGCTTTCGTGCGCACAATCGTCACCGGGCACGGGGCGTGGTGGGCGACGTGGGCGCTGACCGATCCGAGCAGAAGGCCTGAGAAGCCTCCTCTGCCTCGCGAGCCGACCACCAACAGCTCAGCGCCTTCGGCTGCGTCCAGGATCACCTTGGCGGCTGGTCCTTCTACGACCTCGCGGACCACAGTCACGCCCGGTTCGTCCCCCAGCACCTCGGCCAGCTGCTCCTCGAGAGACGCGGCAGCCTCCTTGGCCCAATCCTCGAAACCTTCGGGGATGGCGACGTAGGCGCCGTAACCGACGGAGGGTATGTGCCAAGCCTCCACCACCTTGAGCGTCGCCCCGCGCAGGCGGGCCTCGTCAGCCGCCCAGCGCAGCGCTGCGGAGGACGACTCGGAGCCGTCCACCCCCACGACCACGAGCCGCTCACGCCGGTCGGCCCCAGACCCTTCCGCGTGGACGTTCGAGACCTCTTCGCTGTTCATCTAGTCACCTCCAACCACCACTATGGCCGAAGGGCCCCTCTGTCATCAGGGCCATTTGGCCGGTTCTGCTGGTTGTGAGGTTGCGGCGCTTCGGGCGACGCCAAAACCGCGGGCCGCACGTAAGCTCGCTTCGTGACAGAGGCCAGCGCCGAGCTGCTCCAGGAGCTCTTTCGGGCGTCGCCGGACGCGGTGGTCGTCGTCGACACCTCGGGCCGGATAGAGATGGCCAGCCCAGCCGTCGAGGCGCTTTTCGGCTGGCGTCCCGACGAGTTGGTAGGCGAGCCGGTGGAAGTTCTGATCCCCACGGAGGCCCACGAGGTCCACAGGCGCCACAGGGCGGCGTACGCTTTGCACCCGAGAGCTCGGGCGATGGGGTCTGGTCTGGACCTGAAGGGGCGTCGTCGCGACGGCTCGACTTTTTCCGTCGACGTCAGCCTCGCCCCGCTCCTCCTCGGCGGAGCCAACTTGTTTGGGGCGTTCGTCCGCGACTCGACCGAGCGCCGACGCAACGAGCACCTGTTGCGCTCTGTCAACGAGATCAGCCGCCAGCTGCTCGCCGGGCGGCCCACCGCCGAGACGCTGCGGCTAACCGCCAGCGAAGCCCGGGAGCTGGTGGATGCGGCTGCCGCATGGGTGGCGGTCCCGGCCGGGCGAGGTGTTCTAACGGTCGAGGCGGCAGACGGGGAGGGCACCGAGGCGCTCATGGGCGCCCAGTTGGGGGGTGAGACCAGCCTTTCGGCGCGGGCCATGGCCGACGGTGAGCCGATCTCGGTGGACGACATGTCGGCGGAGCCGGCGGTCCTCGCAGCCGCGCGGGGGCTGGGGCTCGGTCCGGGCCTGTACCTGCCGATGGCCGCCGAGGACCGAGCCGTCGGAGCGTTGGTCGTCGCACGGCGGTCCGGCGAGGACGCCTTCACTTTTTCCGAGGCTTCCGCACTCGATATGTTCGCCTCGGCCGCCGCGATCGTCTTGTCGCTGGGGAGCGCTCGGGCCGAGCTCGAGGAGCTGCGCTTGGTCTCCGAGCACGAGCGCATCGCCCGGGACTTGCACGACACAGTCATCCAGCGCCTCTTCGCCCTGGGAATGACCCTGCAGTCCCTCCACCGCCTCGCCGACGGGCTGGTCGCCGAGCGCCTCGACTCGGCGGTCGCGTCCATCGACGAGGTGATCCGAGAGATCCGCGAGACGATCTTCGACTTGTCCAACCCCGACGTCGGCGGGGACGACCTCCGGAGGCGGCTGCGGCAGGTGGCCTCGGAGGCGTCCCCCCAGCTTGGCTTCGAACCGCGGGTCGCCTTCCGCGGCCCCGTCGAAGCGGCCGTGCCTGAGGAGGTCGTCCCCCATCTGCTGTCCGCAGCCCGCGAGGCGTTGTCGAACGTCGCCCGCCACGCCAAGGCCAGCTCTGCCGAGGTCGTGCTCGACGCCAGAGGCGCGACGATCCTTCTCAGCGTCGCCGACGACGGTGTCGGCATCGGCAATGCTCCGGCCGCCGGCGCGGGGCTCGCCAACCTGGCCTCCCGGGCCGACAAGCTCGGCGGCGAGCTCAAAGTGACACGCCGGCACCCTGCCGGCACCCTGCTGGAGTGGCGGGTCCCTAGAGGGTCGGCCGGCGCGTCGGCCCAGCCCGGCGATCGACGCGACGTGTAGGTTCAGCGGGGTTCGGAGAGCCGACTCGGGTCCGCTGCGCCCGCCCTCGCCCGGGCAGCGGTGGCCCCAGTCGGGGCGGGTTGGTAGCTGGGGGCGCAGTCTCGGTCGCGTCTGTCCTGATCTGCGGCACGGGTGGCGATCCTGTCTTTGGGGATTATCACGACCGGGCGCGGGCTGTGCTGCGCGCACTTGCTGCTCACCGAACCGAGTAGGTGCCCGGCCAAGGCGCTGTGGCTACCCGAGCCCACCACGAGCAGGTCGGCTCGTGCAGCCCGTTCGCAAAGCGAGGTCGCGGGGTCTCCTTCGAGCACGAGCGGTTCGATCGCCGCTGCAGGGTTCTCGCCGGCGACCTCGGCGATCGCTCTTCCGAGACGTTCCTCGGCGGCCTCCGCCATCGCTGCCTCGTGCCGCTGGATCGAAGGGAACGTACGCCACTCCAGCCCCATGTCGTCGTCAGGATCGGTTCCGCGCCACACGCTCACCGCTTCGATCACATCGTGGCGCGCCACCGCCTCTTCGATTGCCCAGGCCAGGGCACGACGCGAAGCTTCAGAGCCATCTACACCCACCACGATCCGGCCGGCAGCACCCGCGTCGGCCTCTTTGCGGGTCGACTTTGGCACGATGACGATCGGACAGGGGCTTTGACGGGCGCACTGGCTGCTGACCGATCCCAGCAGCAGCGCTCCCAGGGCGCCGTGACCCCGAGATCCCACCACCAGCAGGTCGGCACGTTGTGCCTCCACGCAGAGCGTGGCGGCGGGCTCACCTTCGAGAACAAGCGGCTCGATCAGCACCTCCGGGTATTGCCCAAGGACTTCGTTCAGAGCCTGGGTCGAGCGCGCCTTGGCTTTGTCGAACAGCTTCGCCTCGTTCACGTGGGACTCGAATGCTTCGCCTGTGGCGAGTGGGCTCTGCCAGACGGTGACGGCCCGGACAAGTGCCTTCCGGCGGGCGGCTTCCTCGACCGTCCACCTGAGAGCCCGCAGGGAGCCTTCCGAGCCGTCGACGCCTACCAAGATCTGGCCATACATGCTCCACCTCGAACACTCGAACAAGAGAGAAGCGAACGCCTTCCCGGGCCGGCGGACGGTCCTCTCGGGCGCCTGGGACTCTCAGCGTGGCAGCCGGAGGGGCCGCAGGGTAGAGTCGAAGGTCACCAAGGCGACCCCGTGAGGCGGCCAAAGCCGTCAGCTTGTCGGGCCTATCCGCAAACGATTGAACACGTCGTCGGCGACATCGTCGACTGGGCGGGCTGTGTCGACTTCCAGCGCCCCTGGCCATGGTGCTTGTTCGGCGTGCATGGCCCTCGCCACGGAAACCGAGGCGTCGGAGGGATGGTGTGGCTTCAAGGCCCGCTCGACGATCCGTTGTTCGATCACCCGCATGGGTGCTACGCAACGAACCTGGTCGAGGTCTGCAGCTGCCGAGTCGGCGATTTTCCGAGCGCGGTCGCGCGCAGCGGGATCGCCGAACGATGCGTCGATGACGACGCTGAAGCCGTCGCCCAGGGCGACGCTGGCGCGGCCGAGCAGTTGATCGTAGGTGGCCTGGGTTACCTCTGGCCGGTACAGCCCCTCTTGGTAGCCAGCGCTGGCGGAGGCGGTGACGTCCAAGCCGGCCTGTTGTTTGCGTAGCTCGTCCGAACTGAGCAGCGCCGCGCCCAGCTCGTCGGCGATCATCGAGGCCAGCGTGGATTTCCCGCTGCCGGGCAAACCGCCCACGACGATCAGACGGATCCGCCCACGGTTGAGATGTTCGAGGGTCATGTTGAGCAACCCGGTGGGCTCGGGTGCGTCATCCTTGTCCTCTTGGATGGCCCGTAGGGCGGCCACCTTGGCGCGCACGAAAGCACGGTAGGCGACGTGATGATGCTGCAGGGAGTCGGGCCAAGTATCCGCCGTCTGCTCGCGGTATGAGCCGAGGAACCATCCCGCCAGATCGGGCCGGCCGAGACGCTCGATGTCCATGGCCAAGAAGGCGACGTCGGAGAGCACGTCCCCGTAACGCAAGCTGTCATCGAATTCGATGCAATCAAGAATCCGAGGGCCGTCGTCGAGACAGAAGATGTCGTCGGCTAGCAGGTCCCCGTGCCCGTCGCGGGCCCTTCCAGCGGCGACCCGAGCGTCGAAGAGACGGCTTCGCCCTTCGAGGTAGCGTGCGGCGAGCTCCAGCACCCGGGCGACGTCAGCGGAGGCCAGTGAGCTTCTGTTCAGCCGGGAGATGTCGTCTGCGTTGGCCGCCCAGCGCGACAGCATCGCTCGGCTGGTGGCGGCACGCCGAATATCGGGACTGGTGGCCGCTTCGGAATGAAACGAGGCCAGGCGGCGAGCCACCCGCCGAAGCTGCTCACGCACCGTAGGATCGTTCTCCGCCACCAGTGACGACAGCCGCCGGTCGGCGGGCAGGCGGCGCATCACGACGAGGTGGTCCTGCAGGTCGCCGTCGGGCCCGACCAGGTCCGCCACGCCGAGGTACACGTCGGGGGCGAGACGTTTGTTCAGCTCGACCTCGCGATGGCAGATCCACTCGCGGGTCGGGCGCGTGGTGTAGTCCAAGAACCCGAAGTGGAGCGACTTTTTCAGTTTGTAGGCACGGTCGCCCACGAAGAACACGACCCCCGAGTGAGTCTCCGCGACGTCTGCGAAGGGGTTCATGCCTGGGAGCGGGCAGGGAGAGACGGGGGATGGATTCTCGCCGACGGTGTCGATCAGTCCTGTTGTCCGTTTCCCACCTTTCGTCTCTCCTGCCACTTCGGTTTCCCGCTCAACGCAGGTGGTCCGCGAGCATGCGGGTGCTGTCGGCCGTGTGTGTTGCTCTGGGGCCGGTGCTCGAACCCGCTTTCGGGGAGGAGAAGCTGCTCGGGAGGGCCCCATCCCCCTCTAGTCCTCGGATTGCCTCCAGCGCACCATGGAGCGAACGCAGGGCTGCGTCGAACTGCGCCCACGAAGAGATGTCGAGCTCGGGCGGGCTCGCCGCGAGCTCTTCTGCGGCCGCCTCGAGGCGGTCGACCAGGCTGTCGATGCCGTGGGCAGGCCCTGGGGGTGCGACCGACGGGGGGTCGAACTGGCGCCGAACCGGCTGGTGACGTGTCGCGCTGCCCCGGGGGTGCTCGGCAACGAGGGTGGTCAGTATCTCCTCCGCGATCATCTTGCTACCTCCTCGTACTGATTCTCCGACGACGCACCAAGGTTCGGGTAGGGCCGTAAGTCCCTGTGCACGGGCCGGAGCGCCGGGAGGTCGTCGGCCAGCGCTGCAGGCTTCGGCGTCCCTCGTCAGGCGGCGTGGTCGGCGGTGCTTCGTTGCACGATGGCGCAGATGCCGTTGAGGAAGGCACGCAAGGTGGACTCGGCCAGCCGGTGGAGCAGGACGCGGTCGACTGCGCGTCCGATCGCGCCGCCGGGAGCCTCGTAGCGTGCCCGGATCACCAGCTGGGTTTGGCGCGGGCCGAAGGGGGCGATCTCCAAGTCGGCGTCGAGGCGAGGGAACAGCGACGGCCCGTCGGACGCAGACCAGCAGAACGGCACGATGAGACTGTCTCCGTGGCGGCGGGGCGGCCCGGAACGTATAAGTACGGTCTTCGAGAGCACCGCCGGCCAACCTTCCGGGCCGACTTTCGCGCGCAGGTTCTCTCCCTCCGCGCGTGCTCCTTGGAGCGCGCTGCTCAGCAGAGCGTCCGGACCTCCGCTGACGTCGAGGCACCGGGCGATGTCTTCGAAGGGCCGGTCGACCACCGAGAAGTCTTGGACGAGCACGGCCGGTCACACCTTCCCACGGACTATCGTCACCGGGCACGGAGCGTGGTGGGCTACTTGAGCGCTGACCGAGCCGAGAAGCAGGCCGGCGAACCCGCCGCGGCCTCTCGAGCCGACCACGACCAGCTCGGCCCCGTCGGCCGCATCGACTATCACTTGGGGTGCCAGGCCTGGCGAGACCTCGGCGATGACCGGCATTCCGGGATCCTCCCCCAGCACCTCGGCCACCTGCTCCCCGAGTGACGCCGAGGCCTGTTTCGCCCAGTCCACGAAGCCGGCGTCGGCGGTGGCGAGATAGGCGCCGTAACCCAACGTAGGCAGGTGCCACGCGTGCACCACTTTGAGGGTCGCACCCCGCACACGCGCCTCTTCGGCGGCCCAGCGCAACGCCGCCGAGGAAGCCCTCGATCCGTCCACGCCTACGACCACGAGCCTCTGCGGCCCGCCAGCGACCGCCTTCGGCGGCATGTCCCGCTCGTCATTCCTTGGCATCGCGTTCTACCTCCACGACAACAATGGACGGCCGAGCCTCGGTCCCGTTAGGGCCTTTCGGCCGTTTACTGAGACGACCGCCTCGGGAAAGCAACGGCTGCAGCTTGCTAGGGCCGTTCGGCCCTAGCAGCCCGACGAGCCAGGCCGTGAAGCTGGCCGTGTGGAATTCCCGCTAGGTGGCGGCAGGCCGCCGCCTTGCTGCTCCTCCGGCTTCGACGGTAGACGGAGGGTGCTAGGTGCCCGGGTGTGAGCGTGTACGCGGAGCTCCTCCGAATGGCTCTGCAGACCGAGCCAGACCGCGACGACCTTCCACTCGGCGACCTGGTCGCCGTCTCGCTCGCGCGCAAAGGTGCTCTCGATAGGTCCGGTTCCGACCCGTCAGTATCGGTTCCCCTCGACGTACCTACGGTGATCGCCGATTCCCTTGCCTACGACGCGACGCTCGTTCAGCTCTGCAGTCGCCTCGGCGTTGAGCACGACCTGACGGGCTCGACGGCGGGGCCGGTCGCCCGGCGCAAGGCAGAGGAGGCGCTCGCCGAGCGTCTTCCCGCCCTGGCGGCTCTTGTGGGCGATGCCGCCGGTCTTGGAGACGACGCCGCCCACCGGCCGCCTGTGCGGGACTTGGCGTCTGGCGCGACCGCGGTGGCTCCCCGCGGGTGGGACCTGGATGGATAGTGTCGACGGCGCAGGAGGTGACGTGCGCACCGGTGGAGCCCGCCAGAGTTGAGCCACTGATCGTCACGGAAAGGAAGGCTGCCGGCATGGGCGAAAAATCAGCTTCGATCAGGGTGTTCCTCCTCGACGACCACCAGGTGGTCCGGGAGGGGTTGCGCAGCCTGTTGGAGGCCGACGGAGGGATCGAGGTGGTCGGCGAAGCGGCCACCGCCGCCGAGGCCATCGAGCGCATCCCCGCCACCCGGCCGCGAGTAGCCGTTCTCGACGTCCGGCTCCCCGACGGCAACGGCGTGGAGGTCTGCCGCCAGGTCCGTTCGGAGAACCCCGATGTCGCGTGCTTGATGCTCACTTCCTTCGCCGACGACCAGGCCCTGCTGGACGCGATCCTGGCCGGGGCATCCGGGTACGTGCTCAAGGAGGTGCGCGGATCCGACCTGGTGGGGGACATACGCAAAGTGGCAACCGGCCATTCGCTCGTCGACCCCGACCTGGCCTCGCGGGTCATGGACAGGCTCCGGTCCCGCCACGCGGAGGAGCAGGCGGTGCGGCTCAGCCCCCAGGAGCAGAAGATCCTCGACCTGATCGCCGAGGGGAAGACCAACCGCCAGATCGCCGCCGAGATGTACCTGGCGGAGAAGACTGTCAAGAACTACGTCTCCAACCTTCTCTCGAAGCTGGGAATGACCCGGCGCACCGAAGCCGCTGTATGGGCGGTGCGCCGCGCCGGGAAGGGCCAGGGCTCGTAGCACGACGGCCCGGACGCGCCGGAGCCCGGCCTGGTTGCCCTCCAGGCCGGGCTGTCCGAGGAGGACTCGACGACGTCAGGCCGCCCTGATCGGCTCCCGCGCCTGCGGCTCGGCGTGCTCGAGCAGGTCCACGTCCTCCGGCACGCGCCGTGCATGCCAGAAGCCGAGGCCGACGAGCAGAGCCATCACCCCTGCGGCGATGAAGGATGCGATCGACGCCCAGAAGGCGATCAGGCCGAACACCGAGAAGGCGTAAGCTTCGAGGAGCAGTCCCCGAAGAGTCGTCCCCTGGAACGAGGTCAGCTCCAGAGCCTTGAGCGAGGCGTTGTTCGGGTTGGCCTGCGCCGCGGCGCTGATCTTGGAGTACACCCCGCCGTAGGGCATTTCGGAGAGGTGGACCGCGATGAAGTGGTTGGCGTAGGCCTCGGCCTGAACCCCGGTCGTCAGGGGCTGGCCGGCGTAGCGGTCGAGGTATGGGCCGATCTTGGGGCTGGCGAGCGCCGGGCTTCCCTTGGCCGGGAAGACGATTTGCTGCTCGGCCAGCTGGTTGTGGACGTTGGAGTTGGCGAAGTTCGCCCCCCACATGAGCAGGGCACCGGCGACCAGGAGCACCACGACCAGCAAGGCCCCTCCTGCGCTGGCGAGAATGTCGAACACCTTGCGTTTCATTGCCTGCTTCCCTTCTCCTTTCGGATTCCTGCATCCGTCTGACGGGATCCACACTCGCCGATGCGCTGCAAGGCCGATAGGGCCCTTCGGCTCGGACAGACGTCCCGACTCTGCGCAGCGGAAGCCACCCCGGTTTCCCGCACTTCGCGGCGGCCTGGGAGGTCGGGACCTTCGGCCCTATGGGGCTGGTGAGCGGGTGGGCAGCATCGCGGTCAAGGCGATCCGGACCCTCGACAAGGAAGGAGCCTCGCCATGACCGATGTGGCCCGGCAACAGTTGGTGGGCGCCAGCGTCTCCGAGCAGGAGCTCTTCGACTCGCTGCTCGCCCACGAAGCCGACGAGCAGGAGGTGATCGCCTCCTACGAAACCTTGTCCTCCGAGACGGACTCCGAGACGGTCAGGTACCTCATCGGGCTCATAGTCGACGACGAACGCCGCCACCACCGGATCCTCCAGGAGTTGGCGAACACGGTGCGTTCCGTCGCCACCTTGGATGAGGTCGGGCCGCGGCTTCCCTTCCTGGACGTCCATCGCCGGCGGGACCGCGTCCTGCTGGAGCAGACGCGGCGCTTCCTGGCTGTCGAACGCAAGGACCGCGCCGAGCTGAAACGCCTGGCCCGCAGCACCCGCAACGTGGGGGGCGAGCTCGAAGCCTTCGTGGTGGACCTCCTCCGGGCCGACACGGAGCGCCATATCGTGATCCTCCGCTTCATAGAGCACCTGGTCCGCCACTCCCCGCTATCTTGACTGTCTCGGCCGCCCTGCCCACCTCACTGAGCCTTCAAGGAGAGACATGCTCGTTTCGAGCCAGCTCGTCGCCGCGGCCGTGAACCTCAACGGTCCCGGCCGCTACCTGCACTGGTCGATCTTCCTGGTTTCGGTCGCCAACCTTGTGCTCATCGGGGTCATGGTGGTGATCTTCGGCCTCGCCCTCCTGCTGCCTTTCCCCGCAGGACGCCACCAACTGCAGGGTGCAGCCCCAGAGGCCACCACCCCGGCTGCTCCGGCTGGAGCGGACGCAGAGGAGCCGAGCCAGATGTGGACCGCCCGGCTGCGCCGGCGAGCCCTGTCGCTTCTACCCCCCGGCAAGCTTCTGCCCGACCGCCAACCCGCCTACGTGGCCTCCTGGGTGTACGTGTTCGGCGTCGCGAGCCTCGCCGCGCTCGGCATGGCCATCGTCTCGGGGATGGTGATCGCCCTGGGAGGCGTCGACTGGTGGCACACCAACGTGGTCGGCCACTTCTTCAACTCCTTGCACCTGTGGTCGGTAGAGCTGTTCATGGCGCTCATGGTCATCCACCTGTGGGGCAAGTTCTGGATGGCGGCCTGGCGGGGCCGCCGGACGCTCACCTGGATCAGCGGGGTGGTCGCCTTTTTGGCGTCGATCGTGGAGTGCTTCACCGGGTACCTCTCCCAGCAGAACTTCGACTCGCAGTGGATCTCCACCAACGGCAAGGACGCCATCAACGCCACCGGGCTGGGCGCCTTCTTCAACCTCATGGACTTCGGTCAGATGCTCCTCTGGCACGTGGTGCTGATCCCGATCGTCCTCGTCGCCGTCGTCGGCGCCCACGTCCTCTTGGTGCGGGTGCGGGGCGTTTCCCACCCGCTGCCGGCACGCCGGGTTCGCGGTCGCGATGCCCGGCGAGCCGCCGCTGCGGCCGACGCGGCGGAGTGGTCCGGGCCGACCCGACGCTACGACATCGTCAAGGAGGCTGCGGCTGCCAGCGCGATCGTGCTCGTCGTCGTCGTCGCCCTGGCCGGGATCCTCTCCTCGCCGGACGTTCCCCCGGTCACCGTGCAAAGCTGGGCGCAGGTAGCCCCCGCCGACTTCATGGCTACCGCGGCGTCCGAGCTGGCCGGAACCTCCGAGACCGCCAACTACGGCCCTCCCTACAACAACGGGTCGGCCAATGTTCAGCGCATCGGCGTGTCCTGGCAGCTGCTCTCCGGCGTGCACGAGCCGATCCACCCGGCCCAGACGTTCGTCCTGTCTCCCCTGTCCAAGGTTGCCCCCACAGACGCGCCGCTCGCCGCCGCCTTGGCCCGTTACGAGCAAGCGTCGGCGCCGGTGCGCCACGGCTGGGACCAGGCGTACCTCAAAGCCGTACAGAACGTGCGCTTCCGCGCGGGCACCCCGGTGGTTCCCAAAGCAGCGGACGGGCCGGTGCCGACGCTCGTCGCCACAGAGCTCACCCTCGCTCGTTCCGGCGCACTCGACGCGGACCTGCTCGCCCAGCAGCCCTTCTACGGGACCAACTTCACCAAGCCGCTCCTGTTCCTGGAAGACGGCAGCTACTTCGCCTCCCAGGCCCAAGCCCAGCATCTCACCGGCACCCAGTGGGGGGTGATGAACGAGACCGGCAGCTACCCCGGCCAGCCGTGGCTGTGGCTCTACACCCTTTGGTACCAGGTGCCCGGCTTCAAGACCTCGGCCAACGTCGACCTGATCGCCATCTACCTCACCGGAGCCGCCACCATCCTGCTCCTCGCCGTGCCGTTCGTGCCCGGGCTGCGCGACATCCCGCGCCTCCTCCCCGTGCACAGGCTCGTGTGGCGCAACTGGAACCGTCGCACCGGGGACGCGACTGCGGCCAGTACGGCGCGGGCCGAGTAGGCCAGCAGGCCGGCTAGATCACTTCAACGGTCGCCGCACTATGACCACGACGGGTGCCCCGTCGTGAGTGGCAACCTGAATGCCAACCGAGCCCAGAACCAGCCCCGCGAACGCGCCGTGGCCACGGGAACCGACCACCAGCATCTGGGCATTCTGTGCGTGGCCGAGAAGCACCTTGGCGGCCGAACCCTCTGCGGCGACGGCTTCCCATTGAACCTCCAGCCCCTCGAGGGCCGCTCCCACCGTCTGGGTCAGCTTCTCTTGCGCGTACTGACCCTGCTCGGCCTCCCTGCCGAACTCTCCGGGAGTCCACGCTTGCACTACCCGTAGCAGCACCCCGCGACGGATGGCCTCGTCGGCCGCCCATTCAAGGGCGGCGAGCCCACCCTCCGATCCGTCGAATCCGACCACGATCGGACTCCTCTCCTGCTCCTCGAAGACCATCATCGACCTCCTTGCTCACAGTTCGCTGTCAGGTGGAATATGGGGTGGACCGAAATCTCATCGGTAGGGCCGAACGGCTCGTCTGAGACCGAGACACTGTCGCAACACCCCCGGGATGGAGAAGACGGCGGCTCGTCTTCGACCCTGGCACGGTCTGCGCTCGGGTGTGTCGGACGTCAACGAGCCGATGTCGTCAGCCGAGGCTGGTTGAGCGGCGGACGCCATCGCGTTCGTGACATGAGCGCGACGCCCGGTCGAGGGAGCTGGTGTCGATTCGCGCTCCCGAGACGCTCCGACCCTCGAGATCGGGAGCGCGATCCTGCGCAAAACGCGCCGTTTCGCGCTCCACGGATTCGAGGCGAGATCTCGGGAGCGCGATCGTGCGCAAAACGCGCCGTTTCGCGCTCCAACGATTACGCCGTGGAGCACGTCGGGAGCGCGAAAAGGCGCCTCCGGCCCCGGAGGAGGCTACCGGCGGGAGACTGCGACCCTCGAGGTCATCACCAGGGCGCCGGCGCACCAGGCGCCGACGATCGCGAACGCCAGCGCCGGCCGGGTCGCCCCGGCCTGGGGACCGGCGAGCGCGTAGCGGACGAGATCCGCCATGTAGCGGATGGGGAGGACCCGGTGGACGTCCTGCAACCAGCCCGGCA
>DATGKR010000082.1:0-2861 GCA_035294565.1 Acidimicrobiales bacterium
GGCGAACACCACCATCGAGGCCGCCTCAGCCCCGACGGCAGCGAGGATCCACCACGCCTGAACGTGGGAGAGCATCCCGCTGGCGGCCGAAATCTCGGAGCGGTGCTCGTAGGCGGCGTAGGCAGCTCCGCCGAGGAGCGCCACGGTGAGAGCCCGGCGTGCCAGAGTGCGCCACGGCGCCTTGGCGGGCCGCGCCCAAGAGACGTCTGCCCGCGACGAAGCGCGACCTTCGGTGGAGACGGCGCTCATTTAATTGTTCAACGGTAACCGCTGGCAGGTTCATTCCGCCGCTGCCGCGGAGCTCTGGGCTCCGGCGGTTGCTCCCGGCCTCAGCTGGCTTCCATGCCGGCCAACGCCCGGGCGACGCTGATGCTGTGCCACCGGCGACCGGCCGGTGTGCGACTCCCTTCGCTGTTCAACGCCGCCGCGATCGTGGCCAGCGAGGCTCCCTCCGTCTGCAGCTCGACCATGCGCGCGAAACACCGATCGTCGATCCGCTGGGGCGGCCCCGCCCGGTGGGGGGTTCGCCGCTCAGCGGCGCTCGCCAAGCGGAAGTGCCTCGGCAGGGCCGCCAGGTCGGACACCGCTACCGGGTGGCTCCAGAGCCAACCCTGGCCGGCGGTGCAGCCCAGCCTGGCCAACTGGGCGGCCTGGGCCTCTGACTCCACCCCCTCGGCGACCACCGGCAGGCCTATCGCCGACGCCATGTTCACCACCGACGTGACGATGGCGAGGGCGTCGCAGTCGAAGGACATGTCGTCGACGAAAGCCCTGTCGATCTTGATCACGCTGACCGGCAGCTTCCTCAGGTTGGCGAGGGAGCTCTGCCCGGTCCCGAAGTCGTCGAGGCTCACCCCGAAGCCGGCCATCCGCAGCGACTCGAGGAGGCGTATGGACTCCCGCTGGTCGTACATGATCGCCCCCTCGGTGATCTCGAAGACCACGTTGGCCGCCGGGATGCCCGATCGGGCGACGGCGTCGAGGAGGAAGGGACCCACGTCGGGATTGCCCAGCTCCTGTGCCGAGAGGTTGATCGACACGTAGGCCCGCTTGTCGACCGTCTCCTCCGCCCTCGCCCGGGAGAACTCGGAGAGCGTCCGCGTGACGACCCAGCGGTCCAGCTGCCTGGACAGGCCCGCAGCCTCGGCCAGCGGCACGAACCTCGACGGCGGGATCCGGCCGAGCTCCGGATGGACCCAGCGGGCGAGGGCCTCGAAGCCGACGACCAAGCCGCTTCCCAGATCCACGATCGGCTGGTAGGCGATGCTGAGGCTGCCGTCGTCGAAGGCGCCGACCAGGTCGTTGACGATGCGGTACGCCTCCCTCGCCTCCGCAACCAGCCGCTCGTCGAAGAGCCGGAACCTGCCCCGCCCGGCGGACTTGGCGGCGTGCATGGCGCTGTCGGCCCGCCCGAGCAGCTCGTCGGCGGAGGAGGCGGGGCTTCCTGCGACGCCGATGGAGGCGCTGACCCTCACCGCCTGGCCGCCGATCTCCATGACCTCGCCGAGGCGGGAGAGCACGCTTTCTGCGATGGGGCTCGGCTCGACCGAGGCTCTGGCCAGCCAGGCGACGACGAACTCGTCGCTGCCCACCCTGGCCACCGCAGCGTCGGGCGGAGCCGCAGACGACAGGCGGGCGGCCGCTTCGCAGAGCACCTCGTCGCCCAGGTCGTGCCCGAGGGAGGCGTTCAGGAGCTTGAACTGGTCGAGGTCGACGTGCATCACCCACAAGTCGTCGGCGCCCGACCTCGACGAATGGCCGAGCATCTGCTGCACCAGCTCGACGAGCAGGGTCCGGTTCGGGAGCCCGGTGAGCGGGTCGCGAAGGGCGGCGTTGCGCAGCTCCTCCTCCATGCGCCTCACGTGGGTGACGTCGACGACCGAGCGCAGCATCCCGTGGCGCACCTCGTCGCCGTCACCGAAGCTCATGGGGACCACGACCACGTGCAGCTGGCGGGTCGAACCGTCCGGGTGCTGGTAGGCCACGTCGTACTCGTGACGCCCCCTCGACCCGCGCGCGGCTGTCCGCGTGTTCATGACAGCAGAGTGCTGCTCGACGAGCAGCGACGCCCCGCCGCCCGAACCGAGGTCCTCTGGTGCCACGCCGAAGATCTGCGACATCTGGCGGTTGGCGAAGACGGTGCGCCCGGCGTCGTCGACGAGCCACAGGCCCTCCTGGACGGTCTCGACGATCGCCCGGTTCCTCGCCTGCTCGAGGCGCAGAAGGTCCCGCACGTGGCGGCGCTCTGTCACGTCGAGCAGGTTGCACACGATCCCACCGATGGGGGTGTGGAGGAGGTTCGTCATCACCTCCTCCACCCACCGCCACGAGCCGTCCCTCGCCCTGACGCGGAACTCGGCGGTCGCTGCGCCGCCGTTCTCGACGACGCCGGCGAACACCTGCTGGACCGCCTCGACGTCGTCGGGATGGACGAAGCCCCAGCCGTCGGTGTTGACCACCTCGTCGGGGGCGTAACCGAAAATGCCTTCGACGGCCGCCGAGACGAAGAGGATGGTGCCCGTGCCGTCGACGACGAGCGACAGGTCGCGGCTCCGCCGCTCCAAGGCGTGCAGAAAGGCCTCCCTGAAGGCAGGAAGGCCTCCCAGTCCGCCCCTATCGGACTCCAATGCTGTCATCCTGCCGCCGTGTTCGCGCCCACCAGACCAGTCTCGACCGTCGCGCCCCGCCGCTGTATAGACGGAACGTCACCAGGCCATCCAAATCTGCTCGTGGCGCAGCTTTTCGAGGAGGTCCGCCTGGGATCCAACCCCGAAGCGCTTGTAGATGGCGGACAGGTGGTTGCGCACCGTAGTCGGGCTGATGAACAGCTCCCTGGCTATCGTCCCGACGCGCTGGCCCCC
>DATGKR010000083.1:0-5692 GCA_035294565.1 Acidimicrobiales bacterium
TCGTCTACGCCGGCCTCCTGGTCGTTGGTGGTCGAGTAGGGGACCGCCGCCGGGACGCTGGCGGCTGCGCTCTCCGGGGTGGCGGCGACGCCGGCAACGGCCGGTGCGCCCACCTCCGCACCGGAGTGGACGACCGCACCCTCCGAGGCTTGCACCCCTCCCTGCCCGAGGCCCCAGGGACCGACCTCCTTGACGGCCTCCGCCTTGATGGCGGACAACGCCTGCGGGCAGCCGTTGTAGCTGGCGAGGTGGACCACCCCGGCGTGGGCGGGCGGCCGGGGCCGCTGCGTTGACGGCCGCCCGGCCGGACCGATCAGCCCGGAGGCGCCCGCCGCGACGGCGAGGACGACAACTGCGGACGAGGCGACGAGGACCGCTGGGCGTGGACGCATGCCGGTTGGTGGCGCCCCCGCCCGCCGATCAACCGCGGCGCGAGGCCCACGCATCTGCGGTCGCCACGCCCGGCGGCTCCAGCAGCTCGGGGAGCAGCGGGTCGGGCACCACCCACAACTGCCCGAACATGGGCGGGACGTCGAACGGCACGACCGGCCTCTACACGGTCGGCTGAGAGGCTGGCGGCACCCGGCAGGAATCGAGAACGGCACCTGCCGGGCGCCCAGCCGTCGATCGAAAGAGCTACAAGGACCTGCGCGGGTCGGCAGGCGCGTCGAGCGACTTGGCCATCGAGTCCTGATGGAACACAGCGACGAGAAGGCCGTCCTCGTTGAACACCGACCCGGTTCCATAGATGCGGCCCGCCGCTGCCGAGGTCCCCTCGACCACGACGAGCAGCCATTCGCCCGCGTCGAAGGGCTCCAGGAAGTGCAACGTGTGGGCGATCACCCCGGTGGAGAGGGTCCGGTGGGCGTCGGAGAGGCGCACCCGCTCGGCGTGGGGCCGTAGGGCCACGCCGATGACGTCGCCGCACGTCGCCCACGACAGGACCGCCTTGCTCTCCGCCGGCGACGACAGCGGCCCCCCGTAGCGGTGCCAGGACATCGCCACCGGCACCCCCCCGCGTTCGCCGCCTCCCGGGGCGGGCCTCCACTCGCTGCCGGGGAAGACCTGGCCCGGGCCGTCAGGAAGGTCGCCGGGGGGAGGAGCCGCTGGCATCGCCGGGCCGTGGCGTACCAGGTCCGGGTCGACGGTGTTGAGGAGCACCAGGCTGCGGGCGAGCAGCCTCCCCTCCTGGACGGCGGTGACCGTGTCGCTGGCCCAGGTCCGCCCGGCGTGCATCGGCTCGACCACCAACTCGAGCGGCTTGGTGTAGGTGCCGGCGCGGGCGAAGACCGTGTGGAGCGAGCGGACCTCCTTGGCGCCGGCGGCTTCCAGGTGCGACGCCATGATCGTCTGGGCGAGCAACTGCCCACTGAAGACCACGTCGCGGCCTTCGGGCGGCGCCGGGGGCTGGGGAACCAGGAAACGGTGCGGCCCCGCCTCGCGCAGGCTCAGGAGGTCGGGCGTGGCGGTCAGGGCTCGCCTCCTCGGTGGTCGAGCTCGAGCCCCAGCAGCCGGGCAAGTGGCACCACAGCCGACAGGGAACGGAGCAGGTCGTTGAGATGGGTGCACCCCCGCAGCCCCTTGAGCTCCCGTCGCACGACGGCGTCGACTGCGCCCACCGGGGCGCCCACCAGTTCCGCTGTGCCCGCCGCCGCCGAGGGGCACTCTGGCCAGGGGAGCACAGCCGGGGTGGCCGTGCAGCGCGTGAAGACGCCGGAAAACGAGTCGACGGCTGCTTCGAGGGTGTACTCGTGCAGAATCCTTTCGGTGCCGTCGTCGCTGGTGTGGGAGTCCCGGAAGGTGGCCCGTACGATCAGCTCCGGGCCGGCGGCGACGTCGACGGCGCGACGGCGTCTCATCGACCCGGGCCGCAGGGCGGGCAGCGCGTGCCACGCCCAGGGATCGTCAGGCGGTTCGGGATCCGGCGCGACCGGACCGACGGGTACTGGCAGGAGGCCGGTGGAGCGGATCGCCCGCATCATCGTACCCTCGCCCGCCCAGCCTGCGCATACGTCTGCTCGCCGGGCGGCGACTGCAGCCAGCTGCTCGTTGGGAGGCTCGGAGTAGATGTGCGCGTATCCCGACAGCATCGCTGCCACAGGCAGGTCGTCGAGAAGCTGGCGGAGGGGCGAGCCCCTGTCTGGAACCGTCGCCTCGACTTCGGCCCGGAACCCGCCGGCGACCGGCACGCCTACCAGCGACTGGACTGCGGGCTCGTCGGGGTCGACCCGGATGGACCGGAGGGTCGCCGACCGGTCGAGGCGCGAGTCGATCGCGGCGCTCGACCCGGTGATGGGGTCGCCGGCGGCGGTGGTCACGAGGTCGCGGGCGGCGCCGGAGAGGATCAGTCCGTCTCCGGCGGGGACCATGTCTACGTGGGTGGTGCGGCGCGCCGAGCCGGCGACGCGGGGGAACGTGGAGCGGACCGGGCTCTGGAGGGCGGCGCTCCTCATCATCCGTGGCACATCCGCTTCACGGTGTGCGAAGGTAGTCGGCCGAGCTATGCAGGCACTCGAAGGGCTGAGGATCCTGGACCTGACCGGAGGCATAGCCGGCCCTCTCGGCGTGCTCCAGCTGGCCGAGCACGGCGCCGACGTGGTCAAAGTGGAGCCTCCCGGCGGTCGAACGGACCGCGGCGCACCGGCGTCGCGGGTGTACAACCGGAGCCGGAGGTCGATCACCCTCAACCTCGCCCATTCTCGCGGCCGCAGCATCTTCAGGGAGCTGTGCTCCACGGCCGACGTCCTCGTCGAGTCCTTCGCCCCGGGGACGATGGCGCGCTTCGGCCTCGACTACGAATCGCTGGCCGGGGACTTCCCCCGCCTGGTCTACTGCTCGGTGCCGGCATGGCCGTCCGGATCCAGGTTCGAGCGCGAGCCCGGCTACGAGGCCCTCGTCCACGCCCGGAGCGGCCAGCAGTGGGAGAACACCGCCTTCCGTCGCGGGCCGATGTTCCTGCGCAGCCCGGTGGCGAGCCTCGGGGCGATGTTCCTCGTCCCCATCGGAATAATGGCGGCGCTACTCTCACGGGAGGGGAGCGGCAGGGGCCAGCGCGTGGAGGTGTCGCTGCTGCAGGGCGTGCTGTCGTTGACGACCCAGAACTGGAACTGGACCGACGCTGGCCGGTTCTCGCTGCCGAAGAGCCATCCGCCGGGGATCCACCAGGCTTCGATCTACGAGTGCGCAGGCGGCGAGTGGATCCACGCGGCGACCACCTCGGGGGTGGAGGCGCGCCGCAGCGAGGCCTCCATCCTCGGCCTCGACGAGATCCCCCGGCTGCAGATCCTTTCGATGGAGCCCGCCGAGCGGGCCCGCTACGACCAGCAAAAGCGGGACGCCTACAGACGCCAGGACCGCGCCGGCCTGGTGGAGGCGTTCCACGAGGCGGGTCTGGGTGCCGAGGCGATCGTCGCGCCTCACGAGAAGTTCGCCCATCCTCAGCTGCGGGCGACGGGCTCGGTCGTCGAGGTCGTCGACCCGGAGGCCGGGCCGACCATCCAGCTCGGGCCGACGATCTTCCTCGCCGCCACCCCGGGGGCGGTCAAAGGGCCGCAGCCCGCCGCCGGCGCCCACAACGAAGAGGTGTTCGGGTCCCTCGGCCACGGCCCGTCCGAGGTCGCCGCCTGGCGGGAAGAGGGGATCGTCTAGTGGCCGGACCGCTCGCAGGCGTCCGCGTCGTCGACTTCGGGCAGTACCTCGCAGGACCGTTCGGGCCGATGATCCTGGCCGACCTCGGAGCCGATGTGGTCAAGGTCGAGCCGACCCGGGGAGACGCGATGAGAGCAGCGGTCGTCGGCTCGTTCATGGGTTGCCAGCGGGGGAAGCGGTCGATCGCGTTGGACCTCAAGCGGCCGGAAGGGCTTCGCTTGGCGTTGGAGCTCGTCGCGCGGGCCGACGTCGTGCACCACAACATGACCCTGGGCACCGCAGAACGTCTCGGGGTCGGCTACGAGCAGTGCCGGGCGGTAAACCCCGGAGTCGTCTACTGCAACAACTTCATGTACGGCGCCACGGGGCCCCTCGCCCACCTCGGCGGGCTCGACCCGCTGGGCCAGGCGGCGTCGGGGCTCGAATGGGAGCAGGGCCCGGTGGCCGCGGGGAACCCGCCGATCTGGCACCGCTACGGCCACGGGGATGTGGCGGCCGCGATGTCCTCGGTTGCCGGGGTGCTGATGGCCCTGTTCCACCGGGCCCGCACCGGGGAGGGCCAGTACCTCTGGACGTCGATCTTCCACGCGTCGATGCTCTACACGGCCGACTCGTGGCTCTCGGCGGACGGCACGCCCGCCCCCAGGGAGGAGCTCGACCGCGAGCAGATGGGCCTCGCCGCCCTCTACCGCCTCTACGAGACCCAGGACGGCTGGCTGCAGCTGGCTGCAGTGCGCGAGGAGCACTGGCTCTCGCTGTGCAGGGTGCTGCGCCGGGAGGACCTCCCTGGAGACGACCGCTTCTCCACCCCAGCCGCCCGCCGGGCAAACAGGGTCGAGCTGACCGAGATCCTGCAGGAGGCGTTCATGGGCGACCTGGCGGTCAACTGGCGCAAGGCGCTGCTCGGCGCCGGCGTGCCGGCCGAGGTCTCCGTGGACACCTGGGACGGCGAGACCGTGCTCTTCGACGGCGAGCTGGAGCGGCTCGGCCTGGTAGCCGAGTACCGCCATCCCGTCCTGGGCAGGGTCCGCCAGTTCGGCAACCTGATCTCCTTCGGTGCCACCCCGGGACGCCCCCAGAAGGCCGCCCCGATGCTCGGCGAGCACACGCGCGAGATCCTCACCGAGCTCGGCTACGACCGCGACGCCGCCGAGGCATACCGGGCGCAGGGCGTAGTGTCGTGGCCCGGCGAGGACTATCCGTTCGAGGTGTGATGGCCATTCGAGGTGTGACGGGGCCGGGCTGAAAGGGAGGGAACCGCAATGTCGTGGGACTTCGAGACCGACGCCGAGTACCAGCAGAAGCTCGACTGGGCCGACCGTTTCGTCGCCGACGAGGTCGAGCCGCTGGACCTCCTGTTCCCCCACCAGCAGTTCGTGCCCCTCGACGGCGAGCGCCGCAGGATCGTCGAACCGCTGAAGGAGGAGGTCAGGCGCCAGGGGCTGTGGGCCACCCACCTCGGACCGGAGCTCGGTGGCCAGGGTCACGGCCAGGTGAAGCTGGCGCTCCTCAACGAGATCCTGGGCCGCTCCTCGTGGGCGCCGGTCGTGTTCGGCTGCCAGGCGCCCGATACGGGCAACGCCGAGATCCTCGCCCACTTCGGGACGCCCGCCCAGAAGGCGAGGTACCTCGAGCCGCTGCTGCGAGGGGAGATCTTCTCCTGCTACTCGATGACCGAGCCGCACGCCGGCTCGGACCCGGCCCTCTTCCGGACCCGGGCCCGGCAAGACGGCGACAGCTGGGTGATCAACGGCTGGAAGTACTTCTCCTCCAACGCGCGCACCGCCGCCTTCCTGATAGTCATGGCGGTGACCGACCCCGACGCCGGCCCCTACCGGGGTATGTCCATGTTCCTCGTGCCCTCCGACACTCCAGGTGTCAACATCGTGCGCGACGTCGGGCTGCCCGGCGAGGCGATCAACAACGGGTCCCACGCCCTGATCCACTACGAGGACGTGAGGGTCCCGGCCGATGCCCTCCTCGGCCAGGAGGGCCAGGCGTTCGCCATCGCCCAGACCCGCCTCGGCGGGGGACGCATCCACCA
>DATGKR010000084.1:0-7474 GCA_035294565.1 Acidimicrobiales bacterium
GGATGGTGCAGACCCGACTCCTCGGAGAAGGCTCCGAAACCGGCCCGATCCAGGACCTCCAGGACCGCTGCGTCGGCGAGGACGTCACTGCGGTACTGGTCCGGTCGGCCCCCCGACGGCCCCCAGTCCTCGAGTCCTTCCAGGGCGGAGGCGACCGCCGCGGCCGCGTCGTGGAGCACCTGCAGGGCGGCTTCGGGCGAGGTCACCAAGTAGGGTCTACTCGATGGCGGTCATCGACGTCGCCGGCTACGTGGCCGAACTCAAGGACCATGCAGTCGACCACGGCTTCCACGTGCACGACGAGCGCCACTTCGTGGAGACCTATTCGCTGCGCCAGGCGTGGGAGGTGGACCTGCACCCTGAGGACGCCTGCAACGGTCCCCTGGACCTCCACCTCGCCCTGGAGGTCGACCCCCGGGTGCTGCTCGCCTTCGAGGACGTGGTGGTCAACCTCGACGACGGCGACGACCCGCCCGACGAGTTCCGCTTCCCGCTCACCTTCACCTGGGCCCTCCCGCCGCTGCCGAAGGGGCCCGACCTGTTGCGCCTGGCCATCGACCTCGCCGGCATCGGCGGCGTCGAACTGCCCCTCGAGTCCTCGGCGATCGACAGCTACGCGTCGGCCACCGACCCGGCGGAGAGGCGCATCACGATCGTCGCACGCCAGCAGGTGTCCCTGGCGCGGGTGCTGGCAGGCGAGGAGCTGCTCTGCGAGACCTTCGACAAGGCGATGTCGGTGAGCGAGTACCTGCTCGAGCGCGCCCCCGCCTGGCTCGGCGAGTAGGCGGCCCGAGCCCGGCGGGCAGCGCCCTGCCGGGCGGAGGACCCTCTTCAGCTCGCCCGTTGCAGGGCGGCAGGCGTCGAGTCGTCGAAGGAGGAGAAGAAGCTGCCGAGGCTGTCCTCCAGCGCCGCTGGCGAGTCCCAGCAGTAGAGGACCGGCTGGAAGTGGGTTATGTCGTACTCGCCGAGCCCCATGGACAGGAAGTCGGCCGGCCTGACGTCGGCCGAGGAGAAGCTCGACGTCTCCCCCACCGACGAGAGGATGCCCGCGCCGAAGGCCTTCAGCTCCCCGCCCTCCCGGACAACGCCGAACTCCATCGAGTACCAGAACACGTGCGACAAGAAGCGCAGCGCGGTGTCGGTGCCGGTCCTGCCGACCGCCTCGCCCACCAGGCGGTACAAGTCAGCGAAGCCCGGCGCGGCGAGCTGGTTGGCGTGGCCGATGACCTCGTGGATGACGTCCGGTTCGGGCGTGTAGAGCGGCACCGAAGGGTGGCGCAGGTACTGGGTCGAGTAGAACACGCCCGAGGCGAACGACCCGTAGAAGTCCCGCAGCGGCGCGAGGCCCGCCACCGGCAGGTACCGGAAGCCGGCCAGCGGCTCCAGGCGCTCCCCCACCTCGGACAGCTGCGGCACCCGCTCGGCGGGCAGCCGCAGAGCCTCCTTGCCCTCCAGGTAGGCGCTGCATGCGTGCCGTTCGTGCAGCTCCCGAAGGGCGTCGGACACCGCCGCCCAGACTGCGTGCTCCTCAGCGGTGTAGGCAGGCTCTGGTATGGGCTCGCCGGGCCTCCAGCGGGCGGCCAGACCAGCGAGCTCGTCGCGGCGGGCCCGGTAGGCGGCGTCGGTGAAGCCGGGGTGGTCGTCTGGCAGTTCGACTGTCACCCTCCCCGCGGTCGTCGTTCGAACCGGTGAGTAGCGGTTGGCTGCGATCATGCAACGACTCCAATCACTCGGCGTGCACCACCCTACGGCTCCGGGGGGCGATGCGGGTGGCGAGGATCAAAGATGTGGTCGTGCGGCTGATGCCCGGGACTTCGAGGATGCGGGCGATCAGCTGACCGAGGTGGTCGTTGTCGCGCGCCACGACCCGGCAGAGGAGGTCGGCCGACCCGGTGGTCATGTACGCCTCCACGACCTCCGGTATGGCCTCGAGGTGCTCGATGACGCCGGGGGCGCGTCCCTGGGCGATCTCGAGGCTAACGAAAGCCGAGACGGCGTAGCCGAGGCGGCGGAGGTCGATCTCCGGCCCGAACCCGGTGATCACCCCCGAGGCCACCAGGCGGTCGAGATGGGCCTGCGCGGTGTTGCGTGCCACGCCGATCTCCCGCGCGATCTGCAGCATCCCTGCCCTCGGAAAAAGGGCGAGCGCCGCGATCAGCCGCTCGTCGATCTCATCCAGCTCGTAAGGCTGCACGTTCCGGTCAGCATATCAGCTGAAAGCTGAGCAATTTGCACAGGAAGGTCGCCATCTGTTGACACCAGTGCTCCCCCGTCGTACCACTGGGTACGTGACAGACACCGCATTGGCCGGCGCCGAGGCGCCCGTCGCCTCGCAGATCCTCGGCTGGGACCACCTCGAGTGGTGGGTGGGCAACGCCAGGGCGGTCACGGCGTGGCTGTGCTCGGGCTTCGGCTTCGAGGTAGCCGCCTACGCCGGCCCTGAGACGGGTGTCAGCGGGCGGGTGTCCTACCTGCTGGCCCAAGGCGACGTCCGCTTCGTGGTGACATCCGCCCTCGACCCTGACAGCGAGATCGCCCGCCACGTGCTCGAGCACGGCGACGGGGTGCGCAGCCTCGCCTTTTCGGTCCACGATCCGGCGGCCGCGGCAGACGCAGCAGCCAGGCGGGGGGCCATGGTGGTGTCCGACCCCGAGACGTGCAGCGAGGAGGCGGGGTCGGTCACCACCGCGGCCATCGCCGGATATGGCGACACGCGGCTGGTCTTCGTGGACCGCTCGCAGTGGAGCGGGGTGTGGGGCCCCGGGTTCCGCGCCGACCGCCTGCCCCCCCCGCCGGCGGGCCCCACCGTAGGGCTGTCGTCGATCGACCACGTCGTCGGCAACGTCGAGCGGGGGCGGCTCGACGAGTGGGTCGGCTGGTTCGAGGACGTTCTCGGCTTCACCCAGATGAGGCACTTCGACGCCGAGCAGATCTCCACGCGGTACTCGGCCCTGCGCTCGACGGTGGTGCACAACGGCGCCGGCGTCGTCATGCCGATCAACGAACCGGCCCCAGGGCTCCGCAAGAGCCAGATCCAGGAGTACCTCGACGCCTACCGCGGCCCCGGGGTGCAGCACATCGCCCTCGCCACTGTCGGGATCGTCTCCTCGGTCGCCGCGATGCGGCAGCGGGGCGTCCGCTTCCTCGACATGCCCGCCACCTACTACGAGGACGCCCGCCGGCGGGTGAGCGGGTTCGACCTCCCCTGGGAGGACCTCGAGCGCCTCGGCATCGAGGTGGACACCGACTCGGGCGGCTACCTGCTGCAGGTGTTCACCGAGACGGTCACCGACCGGCCGACCCTCTTCATGGAGGTCATCCAGAGGGAGGGCGCCACGGGGTTCGGGGAGGGCAATTTCAAAGCCCTCTTCGAGGCGATCGAGCGCGAACAGGCCCGGCGAGGCAACCTGTAGGCGTGCTGCTCCGCTACGGCGTGGACGAATCGGGCCACGTCGTCGCGGCCGTCGGCGACGAGGTGATCGACCTGGCGGAAGCGGCTGGGCTGGACGTGCCCAGGGAGGTTTTCGCCTGCGGGTCGCTCAACGCCTTCATGTCTCTCGGTCCCGGCGCTTGGGAGTCGACCAGGAGGCGCCTGCGCGAAGGCGTGAGGGCTCCTGCGGTGCAGCCGCGGCTGGTCCTGCCCTGGCGGGTCGGGGACTACGCCGATTTCTACGCGTCGCGCGAGCACGCCACCAACATGGGCCGACTGCTCCGCCCCGGGGAGGATCCCCTCCCGGCCGCCTGGGTGCACATCCCCCTTGGCTACCACGGCCGGTCGGGCAGCGTTGTCGTCAGCGGCGAACCTGTCTACCGGCCTGCCGGGGTCCTGCCCGGCGGGGGCTACGGACCGACCGAGAAGCTGGACGTCGAGATGGAGCTGGGCTTCGTCGTCGGCCGTCGCCTGGCGCGCGGCGCCACCCTGAGCGCGGCGGAGGCCGAGGGATGGATCTTCGGGGTCGTCCTGGTCAACGACTGGAGCGCCAGGGACATACAGGCGTTCGAGTACCGCCCCCTCGGCCCGTTCCTCGGCAAGTCCTTCGCCACCTCCGTCTCGGCGTGGGTCGTACCCTGGGCGGAGCTCTCCCCGTGGAGGGTCCCCGGCCCGGCCCAGGACCCCGAGCCGGCCGCCTACCTGAAGGCGGCCGAACCGAGGGGGCTCGACGTCCGGCTGCGCCTGTCGGTCAATGGCACCGCCCTCTCCGAGACCTCTTCCGCCGGGCTGTACTGGTCGCCCGCCCAGCAGCTCGCCCACCTGTCGGCGAGCGGCTCGGGGCTGCGCGTCGGCGACCTCTTCGCCTCTGGAACCGTGTCCGGCGAGGAGCCGGGGACACAGGGCTCGCTCATGGAGATCTACGCCGGCGAGCGCTTCCTGGCCGACGGAGACGTGGTGAGCATAGAAGGCTGGTGCGGGCCGCACCGGCTCGGTGAGGTGACAGCGGAGGTGACCACGAGATGAGCTTCTACGTGAAGGTGGGCGACGTTCCAAGGAAGCGGCACACCTGGCACCGCTCCCCGCAGGGGGACCGCCTCGCCGAGGAACTGATGGGCGAGGAGGGTTTCCGGGGGGCTTCCTCGCTGCTCTACCACCTCCATTCGCCGAGCGCTATCACCGGCGTCGAGGCCGCCGAGGTGTGCAGGTCGCCCCTGGCACCCAACCAGCCTCTTCGGCCCTGGCACATCCGGCCGCCGCGCGAGGCGCCCAGTGGAGCGGACCTGGTCACCGGGCGGGAGGTCCTGCTCGGCAACGACAACGTCACCATCTGCCGCGTGACAGCCGACCGCACCAGCGAGCTCTACCGCAACGCCGCCGGCGACGAGGTGGTCTACCTCCAATCGGGGACCGCGTTGTTCGAGTCGGTGTTCGGGTCCATCGAGGCCACCGAAGGGGACTACGTGCTGATCCCCGCTTCGACCACCCACCGCTGGGTGCTCTCGGGACGTGTTGAAGCGCTCGTCGTCGAGGCGGCCGGCCACGTCTCGGTGCCCGGGCGCTACCTGACGAGCAGGGGCCAGCTGCGAGAAGGGGCACCTTTTTCCGAAAGAGACATCCGGCCACCCCAGGGCCCTCTCGTCGCCGAGGACAACGGACCTACCCCCGTGCTGGTGCGCACCCGCGCCGGGTGGACCCGTCACTGCCACGCCCACCACCCCTTCGACGTCGTCGGGTGGGACGGCTGCGCGTGGCCGTTCGCCTTGTCGATCCGCGACTTCGAGCCGATAGTGGGCCGCATCCACCAACCGCCGCCGGTCCACCAGACCTTCGAGGGCCCCGGCTTCGTCGTGTGCAGCTTCGTCCCCCGGCCGTTCGACTTCGACCCCGACGCGGTGAAGGTCCCCTACCACCACGCCAACGTCGACTCCGACGAGGTGCTCTTCTACTCCGGCGGGAGCTTCATGAGCCGCAGGGGGGCCGGCATCGGGATCGGCTCGCTCACCCTGCACCCGGCCGGTTTCGTGCACGGTCCTCAGCCTGGAAGCGTCGAGGCTTCGGTTGACGCCGAGCGCACCGACGAGACGGCGGTGATGCTCGACACGTTCTCCCCTTTGATGCTGAGCGCCGCGGCAAGGGAGTCGGCCGACGAGGGGTACGCGTGGAGCTGGGCGACCCCCGACCCCCGTTAGAAGGTTCGCGAATGGCCGTCCCCTCCTCCTCGCGGGTTTCCACGACAGCTTCTCAGACCGCGCGGAGCTCGATCGTCTCGACCTCGGGCAGCAGCTGAGCGGACAGCAGGGCCTCGAAGTCCTCTCCGGGCACCGGCCGGGAGAACAGGTATCCCTGGGCGTTGTGACACCTTAGCTGACGTAGGGCTGTGAGCTGCTCGGCGGTCTCCACCCCCTCGGCCACCGCCTGTATGCCCATCGCGTCGGCCAGGTCCACGACGGCTCCGACGATTGCGGCGTCCACCCTGTCGAAAGCCAGGTTGTTGACGAAGGTGCGGTCGACCTTGACCTCGTGGACGGGGAAGTTCTTCAGGTAGCCGAGCGACGAGTGCCCGGTGCCGAAGTCGTCTATGGCCAGGCGCACCCCCAGCCGGTTCAGCCTCTTCATGATCTCGGTGGCGCCGGCGAGGTCGTCCATGACCATCGTCTCGGTGATCTCGAACTTGAGCAGGCTAGACGGCAGGCCCGCACGGTCCAGGGCGGAGGCCACCTCGCCGAGCAGGCTGCTCTGCTGGAACTGCCGGGGGGAGAGGTTGACGCTTATCGGGACGTCCACCCCGAGCCCGGCTCGTATCGAGCGGATCCTGCGGCACACCTCGTTGAGCACGAAGGCGCCCATCGGGAGGATCAGGCCGGTCTCCTCGGCCATCGGCACGAAGCGGTCCGGGGAGACCAGCCCCTCGGTGGGGTGGCGCCAGCGGACCAGCGCCTCCGCCCCGACGATCCGCTCGTCTGCCACTGAGACGATCGGCTGGTAATACACCTCGAGCTCGCCGCGCTCGATGCCCTTGCGCAGGGCCGCTTCGAGATCGATCCGGTCCGAGGAGCGCGACCCCATGACCGCCCGGTCGAACACCTGCCAGGTGCCGCCCCGGCCCTTGGCCCTGTACATGGCGACGTCGGCGTCGTGGAGAAGGTCGTCGGCGGTCTGGCCCGGCTCGGCGAGGGCTATGCCCGCCGACACGCTGGCGACGATCTCGTAGCCGTCGGCGAGGATGAGGGGCATCTCCACCGCGGCGCATATCCGCCTGGCAGCGGTGACAGCCTCGTCGACCCCGCCCACGTCCTCCAGCAGGATCACGAACTCGTCGCCGCCGAAGCGGGCAACCAGCGCCTTGCTGCCTGCCACCTGGCGCATCCGGCTGCCAACAGCCGTGAGAAGGTCGTCGCCGGTACCGTGCCCGAGGCTGTCGTTGATCGCCTTGAACCGGTCGACGTCCACGAAGATCAGGGCATGGCGCTTCCCGTCCCGCGAGGATCGCTCCAGCGCCGACTCGAGCCTCTCCACGAGGAGCCGGCGGTTGGCCAGGCCGGTCAGGCTGTCGTAGTGCGCCTGGCGGGCCATCGTCGCCTCGAGCCTCTTGCGCTCGGTTATGTCCTGGAAGGAGATCACGGCGCCGACCACCTCGCCGTTGTGCTGGATCGCCGACGCCGTGTAGGAGACGTTCACCGGCTCGCCGGCGGGGCCCTCGAAGCAGCCGTCGTCGTCGCGGACCACCCCTGCGGCCGCCATCGCCGCCCGCGCCGGGCCGAGCAGGAACTCCGGCGCGCGCAAGGCCTCTGCGGGAAGATCGTCGCCGACGGCGATTTCCCGGCTGGGGAGCCTCACCAGGGCGGCGGCAGCCGGGTTCACGAAGGTGAGGTTGCCGGCGGCGTCGACCGCGCAGACCCCCTCGCCGATGTTGAGGGTGATCGAGGCGAGCCGGCCCCGCTCCATGTGCACCTGGCGGTAGAGATCGGCGTTGGCGAGGGCTCCCTGGGCTATGGCGCCGATGGCGTCGAGGACCATCCGGTCGGCCTGGTCGAACGGCTC
>DATGKR010000085.1:0-4080 GCA_035294565.1 Acidimicrobiales bacterium
GTTCCGGGGTTCGGACACCCCCCGGCGGGCGGTCTCCACCTGCCCCGACCCGGCGTGCTGCCGGCGCCCGCCCGCCGACGCCGTTCGTCGCTGGGAGGGCTGGTCGTGGCCGTCGGCGCGAGACCACAGCCACTTCGTGTCCGGCCTGCCGACCGACACGGTTGTCTTCAGCCCGTTCCCCGGGGTGGACCTGGTCGACGTGTACTCGTTCCTGGACCGCCACTCGGGGACCTGAGCGCGCTGGAGGGAAGAGGCGGCGGCTCGTTTTCGACGTGGCCGGGTCTGCCCGGCGCCTCCCAACTGGAAGTAGCTTTGCGACAGCTCCTGAAGTAGCGGCGCTCTACGCCGACGGCTCTCCGGCGGCGCCCTCTGAGGGGCCCGGCGCCGCGCTGAGCGACTGCTCGAGAACCTGGGCGACGTCCATGACCCGCACCTCCTCGCGTGCGGAGCCTTCGGCCTGGCGGCTCTTGGTTGCGTCGTCGAGCATGATGAGGCAGTAGGGACAGGCGGTGGAGATCACGTCGGCGCCGGTGCCGAGCGCCTCGTCGGTGCGGTTGACGTTGATGCGCGTGCCGATCTTCTCCTCCAGCCACATGCGTGCCCCGCCGGCTCCGCAGCAGAACCCGCGGCTTCGGCAGCGGTGCATCTCCTCCACCTTCACGCCGGGGACGTGGCCGAGCACGTCACGAGGTTCGTCGTACACCTCGTTGTGCCGGCCGAGGTAGCAGGGATCGTGGTAGGTGATCTTCTTGTCGACCGGGGACTGCGGGCGCAGCGACCCGGACGACAGCAGCCGGGACAACACCTGGGTGTGGTGGTACACCTCGAAATTCCCGCCCAGTGCGGGGTACTCGCGGGAGATCGAGTTGAAGCAGTGGGGGCAGGAGGCAATGATCTTCTTGACCCCCGCCGACTGGAGGGTCTCGATGTTGGTCTGGGCCTGGGTCTGGTAGAGGTACTCGTTGCCCAACCGGCGCGCCGGGTCCCCAGTGCAGGACTCCTTGGGCCCGAGCACGGCGAAGTTGATCCCCGCCTGGTGGAGGAGGCGGGCTATCGCCTGGGTGGTGCGGCGAGCGCGCTCGTCGAGGGCGCCGGCGCAGCCCACCCAGAAGAGGTACTCGACGTCGTCGGGGATCGTGCCGTCGACGACGGGCACGTCGAAGCCGAGCCCCTCTGTCCACGCCAGGCGCTGGCCTGACCCGAGACCCCACGGGTCCCCCTGGTTCTCGATGTTGCGGAGCATCAGCCCGCCTTCGCTGGGGAAGCGGGCGTCCATCAGCACCTGGTAGCGGCGCATGTCGAGGATGTGGTCGAGGTGCTCTATGTCGACCGGGCACTGCTCGACGCACGCCCCGCACGTGGTGCACGACCACAGGACGTCGTCGTGGATCACGTCCGGCACGAGCGGTTTGGATGCGACCGGCCCGTCCCCGGCGTGGCCCGAGAGGAGGTCCTTGGCCGAGGCGAACATGTGGTCGCGCAGGTCCATGATGACGAGCTTCGGGGACAAGGGTTTCTCGGTCGCCCAGGCGGGGCACTGGTCCTGGCAGCGGCCGCACTCGGTGCAGCTCATCAGGTCGAGGCGCTGCTTCCACGTGAGGTGCCCGATCAGCCCCGTCCCGAAGACGGTGTCCTCGTCCATCTTCTCCGGGTCGAGGTCCGGGGTGGTGTGGAGCGGGCCGAGCGCCTTGGGGCGGCGGGAGAACAGGACGTTCGGCTCGGAGATGAAGATGTGCAGATGCTTCGAGTGCAGGACGAAGACGAAGAAACCCCACAGCACCGCTATCTGGGCGAGGATGAACGCCGTGGCGATGTCGACGTTCGTCTGGTGTCCCGCTCCGGCCATGGCGAGGCTCACAGCGCGCGAGAAGAAGGTGATCCACGTCTTGCCGAAGGGGAAGTCGTTGGTGTCGATCTGCGCCCCCCGGTAGAGCACCAGGGTGGCGATCACGAGGAAGATCATGAACAGCGTGAACCACGCCGCCCCGGTGTGCGACCCGTAGAACCGGCTCTTGCGGGACCTCCTCGCCGGGTTCTGGTAGATGCGGATTGCGGTGAAGGCGATGATCGCGACCAGCACCGCGGCGGCGAAGAAGTCCTCGACGAAGCCCAGCGCCCGGCTCGTGCCGAACAGCGGGATGGCGAAACTCTGGGAGAAGAGGTCGCCGTAGACCTCGACGATGGTGAAGATCAGGGCGATGAAACCCCAGAAGGTGAAGAAGTGGGCGAGGCCCGGACCGGGGCGCTTCAGCAGCTTGCGCTGGCCGAAGACGTCCGTCAGCTCCGCCTTGATCTGCGCTCCGAGGTTCTTCATGCGCCCCGGCGCCGGCCGCCCATTGGCGAGCAGGCGCAGCAGGAAGGCGATCCGCCAGCCGACCAGGGCCGCCCCCACCCCGGTGATGGCCCAGCCGAATGCAAGTCGAAGGTCGATGGTCACGAGACGCTCCTAGGAAGGCCGCAAAAGAGCTAAAGCACCCTAGTCGCCGCCGCTGCCGGCGCGCCCATTCCACGTCGGCAGCTGAGGGGTGCCGGCGCTTTGGGGTGCCGGCCTGCCGCGGCACCCCTCCTTCCCCTCCTCCACTTCCACCCGCCAGCCGACTCGTGAGGAGACCTTGCCGGCTGGTCGGGAGGCCTTGCCCCCCGTGCATTCCGCCCTAAGTGTCCACGACCCAGACGGCTGAGGCCATCGAGTGGACACTTAGGTCAAAATATTCGCCCTAAGTGTCCACGGGACCACCCTTGGTCGAAAGGGTCTGGACACTTCGGCCGATTGGAGCGGCACCCAGGCCGCCGGCCCCCCGCCGGCCGCCGGCCCCAGCCCCGCCCCCAGGCCGCCGGCCCCGGCCCCTCGCCGGCCCCGGCCCCTCGCCGGCCCCGGCCCCTCGCCGGCCGCCGGCCCCGGTCCCACGCCGGCCCCGGCCCCTCGCCGGCCGCCGGCCCCTCGCCGGCACCCCAAGCCCCGTTTGCCTCAGTGCGAGACGGCTCTGCTGTCTGCCTCCCTCAGGCGGGAAGCCATGTTGACGAGCAGCTTGTGGGCTACGGGGGGCACCTGGTCCAGCACGGACATGAACTCGCGCTGTCCGAGGAGCAGGAGCTCGCAGTCCTCTTCGGCGACGATGCTGGCGGTGCGCGGCCCCTTGTCGAGGAGCGCCATCTCGCCGAAGTAGTCGCCCGTCGAGAGGCTGGCCACCTTGCGCCCTCCTCGCCTCACTGAAGCGGACCCCGAGAGGATCAGGTAGAACTCGTGCCCCAGCTTGCCCTCGGTGACGATCTCGGTTCCCTTCGGGACCTGGATCACATCGGAGGTCCTGGCGATGAGCCTCAGTTCCTTGCGGTTCAGCGAGGAGAACATCCTCACCTTCGAGAGGAGCTCCAGTTTTCGGTCGGCTGCCATGGCAGCGAACTGTAGCGATTGGGCCAGTGCCTGTGCTGTGAAGCGTTTACACTCCCGGCGTGGCAGCCCCGGGCTACATACGAGGCGCCAGCGCCAGGGGAATGCGTCCGGGGCGGGTGGTGGCGCTCGTGACGTTGGTGGCGGCAGCGGCGCTCGGCGCCACGGCCGTCGCCCTGGCAGTCTCGACGACCGGGAACAACGCGACCCTCAGTGAGCTCCGCCACCGCGGCGTGGAGGTGCGCGTCGTGATCACCGGGTGCGTCGCCTCGAGCTCCGGCATCGGCATGTCGGTCGAGTACTGGACCTGCCGCGGCTCCTACACCTTCGGCGGACGCCGCTTCGACGAGGTCGTCCGCGGCGAGCGGGCGCTGGTCGAACGGGGCCGGGCGATGGCGGCGGTCGCCGTACCGGGCCGCCCTTCCCTGCTCTACACGCCCGCGGCACTGCATCAGGTGCCGCAGGGGTACGCCCTGGCGGAGGGGCTCGGAGCGGCGGCTGTGGTCCTCACTGTCGGCGGGATAGCGGCCGGGCGGGCGGGGCGACGTAGTTAACACTGCGGCAACACGGCGGTCAAAGCCGTGAAACACGACCTTCCTAACGTCGCTGCGACTCCAGCCACTCAACCCGAGGAGGGTCCTTGTCTCTGTTGATGACCACCATGGTCCACGCGGCCAGTTGCGGCACCA
>DATGKR010000086.1:0-9602 GCA_035294565.1 Acidimicrobiales bacterium
CCGCGGGGATCGCCGTCCTCGGACTGGCGACCGCAGGGTTCTTCGTCTTCATCCCCCTCCACCGGATCGAGCCCGCCCGCATGTCGGCGCTGATGCCCTCCTCCCCGCCCCGGGGGTTCGACACCAAACCAGCGATAGCGTCGCCCGAGAAGACGTCCACCTTCGCCGCCGTGACCGCTGCGGCGAAGAAGGATCCCGGCTCGACGGGCACCTACACCGTCGAGTGGACCAAGCCGCTCCCCGCCGCCGCCGGTTCGCCGTCCAATTCCGGGGGCAACAACACGGTGACCCTGGTGCTGTCGCTGCTGCCCACGCCGGCGGAGGCGGACACGACGCAGAAGGAAGCGCTCACCGCCTACCTCGGAGCGAAGAGCCAGCAGTCCCAGTACTACAAGTTCGCCTCCACCGTCGCCGTGAAGTTCCCTCCGGGGGCGCGCGAGTCGTGGTTCAAGCCGACGACCCCCGCCCCGCCGCTAGCCGTGGAGGCCTTCGCCTACAGCCGGGCGCAGGTGGTCGTCTTCTCGGCTGTCGAGGCGGGCTCCCCAACCGGGGCACCGTCCAAGGCCGCGTCCCCTGCCGCAGCCGAGAGCGCGGCACAAGCCACGGCGGCGTCGGAGTACCGCCTGCTGGCGCGAAGGCTCGGCGCGTTCTCACTGCGCACGACCACCTGGCCGCCAACGGCAACCGCCGTCTACTGGGTGGTGACCGCGGCGCTGGTAGCCGCCGTGGTCTTCTTGCCGGTAGCGGTCAGGAAGTCGCGGGAGCACCGCCGGCGAGCCCGGGAGGAGACCCGCCGACGCCAGCTGCAGTCTCGGGGCGCCAAGATCGCCCGGCGCCAAGCGACCCGGACCAAGTAGGCGTCCGTTTCAGGCAGCCCTCGCCGGTGCCTCCCCGCCGAGCGCCACCGACAGGACGTCCTGCACGTCGGACGCGAGATGGAAGACCATCCTCTCCCGCACGGCCGCGGGCACGTCGTCGAGGTCGGCCTCGTTGCGTGCGGGGAGCACCACCTCCTCGATGCCGGCCCGGTGGGCGGCGAGCACCTTCTGCTTCACGCCGCCGATGGGCAAAACGCGCCCCTGCAGGGTGACCTCGCCGGTCATGCCGACCGTGCTCCTCACTGGCCTTCCCGTCAGCAACGACACCAGCGCCGTGACCATGGTCACCCCCGCCGAGGGTCCGTCCTTGGGCACCGCTCCGGCTGGGACGTGCAGGTGGAAGCGCCTCCTGGAGAACGCCGTCTCCCCTCCCGGCAGCCCGAGCGCCGCGGCGTGGGAGCGCACGTAGGAGAGGGCGATCTCCGCCGACTCGCGCATGACGTCCCCGAGCTGCCCCGTCACCTGCAGGCCCGGTTCGCCTTCCATTCCCGTCGCCTCCACGAAAAGGACCTCCCCTCCTGTCCCCGTGACGGCCAAACCCGTGGCCACTCCCGGCACGGCCGTACGGACGGCCGGCTCGAAGAAGAACCTGCGCCGCCCGAGGAAGGCGGGAACCTCCTCCGGCCCCACCTCGACCGGTCCCGCGGACCCTCCGGAGGCCACCGTCGTGGCGACTTTGCGAAGGAGCCGGCCGAGCTCGCGTTCGAGGCCTCTCACCCCCGCCTCGCGGGTGTACTCGGACACGACACGCCGGATTGCGTCGTCGGAAACCGACACGTCCGAAGCTTCCAATCCCTGCTCGGCGAGCTGCCGAGGCAGCAAGTGGTCACGGGCTATGGCCACCTTCTCCTCGTCGGTGTAGCCGTCGATGCGTATCGTCTCCATCCGGTCGAGCAAAGCCGCCGGGATGGTCTCGACGACATTGGCGGTCGCGATGAAGAACACGTCGGAAAGGTCGAGCTCGACCTCCAGGTACCGGTCGCGGAAACGATGGTTCTGCGCCGGGTCGAGCACCTCCAGCAGCGCCGCCGCCGGATCGCCCCGCCAGTCTGAGCCAACCTTGTCGACCTCGTCGAGGACGATCACCGGGTTCATCGAGCCCGCCTCGACGAGCGCCCTGGCGACCCGTCCCGGGGCCGCTCCCACGTAGGTTCTCCTGTGACCGCGGATCTCCGCCTCGTCGTGCGTGCCGCCGAGGGCGATGCGCGCAAAACGGCGGTTCAGGGCGCGGGCCACCGATTCGCCCAGCGACGTCTTGCCGACACCGGGCGGGCCGACGAGGGCGAGTATCGCCCCTCGCCCCCGCCGCTCCTCGCCCACCTGGCCGGCGCCTCGTTCGGCGCGCAGCTTCCGGACGGCGAGGAACTCGACTATGCGGTCCTTCACGTCGTCGAGGCCGTCGTGGTCGGCGTCGAGGGCTGCCCGCGCCGCTTCGACGTCGAGGTGCTCCTCGGTTCGGACGCCCCACGGCAGCTCCAACAGCGTGTCGAGGTACCCGCGGATCCAGTTGTGCTCCGGGTTCTGCTCGGGGGTCCGCTCGAGCCGGGCGAGCTCCCGCTCGACGGCCCTGGAGAGGCCTTCGGGGGCGCCGGGCCCCAAAAGCCCCGCCTCCTCGGCCCGCCGCCGGTACACGCCGGCGGTGTCGTCGCCTCCGCCCTCCTCTCCCAGCTCCTTGCGGATGGCGTCGAGCTGCTGACGGAGCAGGTACTCGCGCTGGCTGCGCTCCATGCCTTCGGCGACGTCCCGCCGGATCCGCTCCTTGAGCGTCAGGTCGGCCAGCACGTCCTTCATCCACGACAAGGCTCGCCCGAGCCTCTCCTCGGCGTCGATAGTCTCCAAGAGCTCGACCTTCTGCTCGAAGGTGAGATCCGGCGACCAGGCGGCCGTGTCGGCGAGCGCGCCCGGGTCGCCGACCTGGCGGAGCCCGGCGGCCATCTCGGGAGCCCCCCGCTGCTCGAGGATGCTCTCGAGGACGGCGCGGTACTCGCGCGCGAGCTCGCCGGCCCGCTCCGACGGTTCGGGGGGAAGCACCGGCTGCACGCTCACCCACAGCGCGGAACCCGTGCCCGGAACGCCCGCGCCGATGCGGGCGCGGGCCATGCCCGTGACGGTCAGGACCTCCAGTCCCCCGGGGAGCCGACGGCGGCCTTCGACCCGGGCGACGGTGCCCACCGAGGCGTAGCGGCTCGCAGTCCTCGGCACCAGGAGCACGGAGCCGCCCGCGCCAGCGGCGGCGTCGGCGGCGGCTCGGGCGTCGTCGGACTCCAAGCCGACCGCGACCGTCATGCCGGGAAGGACCACGCCGCTCGAGAGCGGAAGCAGTGGCAGGATCAGGTCCGGCTCGGGACCGAGCCGGTCTCGGGCCGTTCCCGGCCCGGTTTCTCTCGAATCGCTCATATCGTCTCCAATGCAGGAACCAGGTTACTGGTGAACCGCAAGTGACCCCGTTTTGTTCCTCGCCCCGCGAGGAGACGTCCGTCCTCTATCTTCGGCTCCTCTCCCGCGCGGGAGGACACGAAGGACCGACAGGACATGACGACGACCCCAGCCGACCTCGACCGACGCCGGGTGCTCCTCGTGATCGGGGCGCTCCTGCTCGGGATGCTCCTCGCGGCGCTCGACCAGACCATCGTGGCCACGGCGCTGCCGACGATCGCCGGCGACCTGCACGGCCTCTCACAGCTGTCGTGGGTGGTGACCGCCTACATCCTCGCATCGACGGCATCGACCCCACTGTGGGGAAAGCTCGGGGATCTCTACGGGCGCAAGACCTTCTTCCAGGCGGCGATCGTCATCTTCCTCGTCGGGTCGGCCCTCTCGGGCATCTCGACGAGCATGGTCGAGCTGATCGCCTTCCGGGGCCTGCAGGGGATCGGGGGCGGCGGCCTCATGATCGGCGCCCAGGCGATCGTCGGCGACGTCGTGTCGCCGCGCGACCGCGGGCGCTACCAGGGGATCTTTGGGGCCGTGTTCGGCGTGGCGAGCGTCATCGGCCCCCTCCTCGGGGGGTTCTTCGTCCAGCAGCTCTCCTGGCGATGGGTCTTCTACATCAACCTCCCGCTCGGCGCAGTCGCCCTGGTAGTCACCGCCGCAGTCCTTCCGAACGCGACGAACCGGGTGAGCCACGTCATCGACTATCTGGGCACCGTCCTGCTCGCCGCCGCGGCGACGGCCTTTGTCCTCCTCACGACCCTCGGCGGCATCACCTACCCTTGGTCCTCGGCGCCTATCTACCTGCTCGGGATCGCCGGCGCGGTGCTGATCGGCGTGTTCATAGTCGTCGAACGGCGGGCGGTCGAGCCGGTTCTGCCGCTGAGGCTGTTCTCCAACCGGGTGTTCAGCGCGTCGAGCGCGGTGGGCTTCGTCGTGGGCTTCGCCATGTTCGGGGCGATCACCTACCTCCCCCAGTACATGCAGGTCGTGCGCGGGGCCAGCCCCACCGCGTCGGGACTACAGCTGATTCCTTTGATGGCGGGACTGCTCCTCACCTCGATGGGCTCGGGGATGCTCATAAGCCGTTGGGGCAGGTACAAGGTGTTCCCGATAGCGGGCACCGCCGTCATGACGGCGGGCATGTACCTGCTGTCGCTCATGGGCGCCCGCACCAGCGTGCTCCACTACTCGCTCTACATGTTCGTCCTCGGAGTCGGCATCGGCGGTGTCATGCAGGTGCTCGTGATCGCCGTGCAGAACGTCGTCTCCTACCAGGATCTCGGAGTAGCCACCTCCGGCGCGACCTTCTTCCGCTCCATCGGTGGCTCCTTCGGAACCGCCGTCTTCGGCGCCATCTTCGCCAATGAGCTGAACGGCAACCTGGCCCACTACCTGGCCGGCATCCCGCTTCCTGCGGGGTTCAGCGCCAAGGCGGGTGCCAGCCCAGCCGCGCTCGACGCCCTCCCCCCCAAGCTTCACTCCGGTTTCGTCAACGCCTATGCCGCTTCCATCCACAGCGTCTTCTTGTGGGCGGTGCCAGTCGCGGCGGTGTCGTTCATCCTCACCTGGCTGCTGAAGGAGGTGCCGCTGCGCCAGGCGGTCGCCTCCCCGGACCAGGCGCAGTCGCTGGCGCCGACCTCCATGCCGGCGGCCGGCGACTCCGCGGACGAGGTCATGAGGGTCCTCTCCCTTCTGAGCAGGAACGAGGACCGGGCGCGGATATACCGCCAGCTGGCGGCCGACGCCGGCCTTCGCCTCGATCCGCGCTCGACTTGGGCCCTGTTCCGGCTCGACGGCCAATCCGAGATCGACCTGCACGCCCTCGCCGAGCGCTACAAGCTGGAAACACCACGGGTCGTGGAGCTGATGGCCCCACTGCGAGAAGCGGGTTTCGTAGTCCTCGACGAAGCGGGCAGGGCACGCCTCACGCCAGACGGCCTGGTCGCGATAGAACGACTGATCGCCGCGCGGCGCGCCCGCCTCACCGAGCACCTCGGAGACTGGTCCGAGGCGGCCGACGCCCGGCTCGCCGATCGCCTCAACCAGCTGGCCCGCGACCTTCTCTGCGACCCCGCGCGCCGGCAGGAGCTGCTGTTCGAGACCGCCGGGTAGCCTCCCTCTCTGCGCCGGCAAAGCCCGACAGGCAGAATCGGAGAGCCTCGTCGAGGGCGGAGGTGAGGGCGCTTCCCGGGCTTGCCAACCAATGCTCGTACGCCGCGATCGCCGCGCCCAGGGCGCAACGGGCGACGACCTGCGGGCGCAGCGAACCGGAAGGCTCGCCGAGGCGGGCGCCGGCGAACTCGGCGACGACGTCCTTCCACGCCGAGTAGCGGAGCGCCGAGTCGGCCTGCAGCTCCGGGACGGTCAGGATCAACTGCATCCTCTTCCGGTGCCGACGAAGCTCCGCCGGCGGCACCTGGTTGAACTCGACGATGCAAACCCGAAGCGCCTCGGCGAGCGCCGTGCGGGCGGGAACGGACGCCAGCCTTGCTCGAAGCTTGTCGAGGTGCTCGTCGAAGCTCCCCCACACGACGTCGTTCTTCGAATGGAAGTATCGGAAAAACGTGCGCCTGGCGACTCCTGCCTCATCCGCCACCATGTCGACCGTGGTCTCCGAGAAGCCGCGCCGCGCGAACAGGTCGAAAGCGATCCGTTCGAGCTCGTCGCGTGACACAGACGCGGGGCGTCCTCCTGGCATCCTCCACCTTCGTCGGCTTTGACTGGTTATGACACTCGATGTCATAATACTGCGGTGACCAATCGCTGGTTCGAAACCGTCGCCCACGCGCAGGCCGCTGCCCGCCGGCGCCTGCCTCCCTCCGTCTACTCGGCTCTCGTCGCTGGCACCGAGCGCGGTGTCACCGCGTCGGACAACGTTGCCGCCTTCGACGAGATACGCCTTGATCCGCGAATCGCGGCGGCGAAGCCGCAGCGCAGCCTTGGGACCACCGTAATGGGCCAGGAGATCTCGATGCCTGTCGTCATCTCCCCCACCGGGGTGCAGGCCGTTCATCCCGAAGGAGAAGTGCCGATGGCGCGTGCGGCGCAGTCCAGGGGAACGGCGATGGGCCTCAGCTCGTTCGCCAGCCGGCCGGTCGAAGAAGTGACAGCCGCCTGCGACAAGGTGTTCTTCCAGGTGTACTGGATAGGCACGCGCGACGAGATGGTGCAGCGCATGGCCCGGGCGAGGGAAGCTGGGGCGGTCGGGCTCATCCTCACGCTGGACTGGTCGTTCAGCCACGGCCGCGACTGGGGAAGCCCCCTGATCCCTGAAAGAGTGGATCTCAAATCGGTCCTCCGCTTCGCCCCCCAGGCTTTGATACGGCCGCGGTGGTCGCTCGACCACCTGAGAGCAAGCTCCTTCCCGGACCTGACCGTTCCCAACATGGTCCCAAGAGGTGCGCCGGCTCCGACGTTCTTCGGCGCTTACGGGCAGTGGATGGGCACCACGCCTCCCTCGTGGGACGACGTGGCCTGGATGCGCGGCCAGTGGGAAGGCCCTTTCATGGTGAAAGGCGTGCTTCGCGTGGACGACGCGAAAGCAGCGGTCGACGCCGGCGCGACCGCCATATCGGTCTCCAATCACGGCGGGAACAATCTCGACTCGGCCCCTGCGACGATCAGGGCTCTTCCGGCCATCGCCGAGGCGGTCGGGGGCCAGGTGGAGGTACTCCTCGACGGCGGGATCCGGCGCGGCCTCGACGTGGTGAAGGCCCTTGCCCTCGGTGCACGGGCCGTCATGATCGGCAGGGCTTCCCTGTGGGGTCTCGCAGCAAACGGGCAGGCTGGCGTGGAGAACGTTTTGGACGTCCTTCGTGACGGCATCGACTCGACGCTGCGCGGGCTCGGCAAGGGCTCTGTCGGGGAGCTTTCAGCCTCAGATGTCAGCATTCCCACGGATTTCACCGAGCCGAGAGCCCCGCGTTCAGTCGGAACCCTCTATCCTTCGCGGCCGCCGAGCCTGATCAGGACGTGAAAGTTTCACTACGACCAATCAATCCCGTATAATACGGGTTGCAGTACCCTCCCCCAACCTTAGGAGTAATCCAAGTGCCTGCAGCAAAGCTAATCGTAACGGGAAGCAAAGGTGGCAGCCAGATCACCTTGGTCGGGTCCAGCGGCACGCCGCTCCTGACCTCCAAGGTCTTCAGCGAGCCCCGGGGCAAGGGGGCGACACTACGTGCGCTCAAAGGCCTTCTGGGAGAGAACGTGGTGGTCGACGATCAAACGGCCGCTGCTCCCAAGGCAGTCGCCGCCGCCCCTCGCCCTCGCCAGCGGGCGATCACCAAGCCGGTGGCGCCCTCCAACGGGAGCCGCCCGAAGGCCACGCGGCCCCGCAGGGCCCGCAAGGCCAAGTAGTTTCTCGAAAGCGGCGTTTTCAAGCTGCCTGCGGGGAATCGTTCCTCCGCAGGCAGCTTCGTGTCTGACCGTTTGCTCCTGCGCCCGGTTCTGCCGGCTCCGCCGGATGGCAACCCGGCGGCGTGTTGCTACCAGCTGTCCCAGTGGACGATTCCCTCGAGCGACTTGCGGGGTCCCGGCTTGAAGTCGGTGCCGACGGTGTAGGCGATCGGGAACAGTCCGCCCTGCGTGCAGCGCTCGTAGGGGATGCCGAGGATGGCGGCCACCTCCTCTTCCCTGTCCAGATGCAGGGTGGTCCAGGCCGACCCGAGGCCCCGGCTGCGCAGAGCGAGCATGAAGCTCCACACGGCCGGCAGCAGCGAACCCCAGAATCCGGCCTGGTCACGAACGGAGGGTTCCCTCAGCCTGCCCCACTGGCAGGGCACCAGCATCAAAGGCACCCTGGCGAAATTGGCAGCCAGGTAGGCGGCAGAGCTCCACAGGCGCCTTCCGGCCACGTCCTCCTCGTCGAAACGTCCCGGCGGGTAGGCCGCGTCGAACGACCGCTTGTAGGCCTCCGCGACCGCCGCCTTCTTGGCGGGATCCGACACGAACACCCAGTGCCACGACTGGCGGTTGGATCCCGACGGCGCCTGCACCGCGAGCCGAAGGCATTCTTCGATGACGGAGCGTTCGACCGGCCGGTCGAAGTCGAGGCGCTTTCGCACCGACCGGGTGGTCGTGAGCAGCTGATCGGGGTTGAGGTCTAGCGGGTTATCGAGCATCCGCCGTCGACTGTAATCACCGCCCCGGTGGTGAAGCTCGCAGCGGGCGAGGCGAGGTAGAGCGCGGCGCCAACGATCTCCCGCGGGTTGCCCGCCCGTCGCATCGGGAAGTGCTGGGCTCCCCTTTCGAACGCTTCCATGTCCCACGCGCGCGCCACGTCGGTGAGGAACGGTCCGGCCATGATCGTGTTCACCCTGACCTCGGGGCCGTAGGCGAGGGCGAAGCCGGCGGTCAGCACGTTCAGGGCGGCCTTCGCCGCCGCGTAGGGCAGCTCAGCAGGGGTGGGGCGTATCGCGGCGATGCTGCTGATGTTGATGATGGACCCGCTCCCGGCGACCTTCATCCGCTCACCGGCCAAGGCGGAGAGGCGGAACGGGCCCTTGAAGTTGACGCCGATCGTCTTGTCGAAGAGCTCCTCGCTGACCTCGGCGAGGCTGGGGTAGAGCGGCGACATGCCCGCGTTGTTGACCAGGACGTCGCAGCGGCCGAACGTGTCGTAGGCGGAGTCGACGAGGCCGGCCAGCTCGTCCCAATGGCCGACGTGGCAGGCGTACGGCAGGCACCGGGCGCCCGTGGAGCGCGCCACTTCCTCGGCAGCCCTCTCGCAGCTGTCCATCTTGCGACTGGCGATCACCACGTCTGCCCCCGCTTCGGCGAAGGCTTGAACGATCTGGCGGCCCAGTCCCCTGCTGCCGCCGGTCACCACAGCCACCCCGCCGGCGAGGGGCTTGTCAGGCTCTTCTGGGTGTTCGCTCAACGTTGGGTGACCGTAGCTGACCGACCGACCGTGCCGTCAACCCACCACCGCTCCGAAGAGATGGCCGATCCCGTAGGTGACGGCCGACGCGACGGCCACGATGGCCAGCTGACGTGCAGCACCGAAGGAGACCGAGCGGGTGGTCGAGCGGGCGACGTAGCCGCCAACCACCAGGCTCGCCGCCCCTGCCAGGCAGATGGACAGCACCACCGCTTCTGCTCCGCCGGCGAACAGCCAGGGTGCGAGCGGTACGAAAGCGCCCACAGCGAACAGCCCGAAGGAGCTCGTCGCCGCGGCAAGAGGGGAGCCGAGACTGTCCGGGTCGATGCCGAACAGGTTCATCGAGCAGAATCGAAGGAAGCGAGGCTCGTCGAGAGGCAGCTCGGTGGTGGCGACCTGCGCCGTCGCCC
>DATGKR010000087.1:0-2250 GCA_035294565.1 Acidimicrobiales bacterium
GTCCTCGGGTAGGACTCCCGGCCCGAACGCCGAAATTGCAGGGAGCTTCCAACCCCCGGAAACGGCGAGGTTCCGCTTGAGACTTCCGAAACTACTGGCGATCGCGATCGTCGCGGTCCTGGCGGCTGCCGGTACCGACGCCGCCACCTTCGCCAAAGCGGACACCCCCGCCCGCGTCGGCGATCGCCTCGCCGCAGCGCGCACCTCGGCGACCGCCCCAGCCCGGCGCGCTTCGCGGCCCGACCCCGCCGCGCCCCGAGGCTCGGGCCTGTCGGTCCCCGCCGCCGGGCTGCCCATCTCGACGGCGTTCGACCCGGCCCACCTCTCGGCCGCCGCGGCGCCGGCAGGCCCCGTCAAGCTGCCCGTTCCGAACGCCGCCACCCTGCCCGACGTCGCGCCGCTCTCCCAGACGGTCACCCCCGACGCCGTCGTGATGCTGAGCGGCAGCCTCACCCCGGCGCAGGCGGCCGCCCTGCCCAAGCTCCCCGGCGTGCACGCCGTCGAGGTCGTCGACACCGGTACCGTCCAGCTCGACGGCGCGCCCGCGGTGGCGTTCGGGGTCGACCCGGGATCGTTCCGGGCGATGACGCCGCCGGCCAGCGCCTCGTCGGACCAGCTGTGGCGCTACCTCGCCGGCGGGTCCCTGGTCTCCTCTTACGAGATGGCCACCGACCGCGGCCTGAAGCTGGGCTCGACCGCTCAGGTCCTGCCCGCATCCGCCGACCCGGGAGCCACGCCGGTGCAGGCGTGGCTCGGGGCGTTCGCAGCCATCGGGCTGCCGGGCGTCGACCTGCTCGTCTCCAAGGCGTACTCGGCTGCTCTGGCGCTCACCCCCGACTCCGGCCTGGTCGTGTCGGCGCCGGGTGTGAGCGGCCCGGCCCTCCAGAGCGAGCTGCAGTCGGTGCTGCCCGGGGCGGCGGTGGAGCTGCTCCATCCCGACCAGGTGCCCGACACGCTGCCCGGCAACACCCTCAGCGCCGCCACCCGCGCCAAGATCGTCGCTGCCGCTCTCAGCCGGGTCGGGCGTCCCTACGTGTGGGGCGGGGACGGCCCCGACAGCTTCGACTGCTCCGGGCTGGTCCAGTGGTCGTTCCGCCAGGCGGGCATCCTCATGCCACGCGTCGCCGCCGAGCAGTTCCTGACCGGAGATCACATTCCCCTCGCGGACGCCCAGCCGGGGGACCTGCTGTTTTGGACCTACGACCCCAACGACCCCGGCTACGTCGACCACGTCGCCATCTACCTCGGCAACGGGCTCATGGTCGTCGCCCCCCACACCGGTCTCGACGTGGAGGTTGTGCCGGTGCCCACCGCGGACTTCGCCGGGGCCGTCGAGGTGGTGCTCGGCTCGTAGACCTCCCGGCTCGCCGCGGGGCTATGGGGGTGCGGCCGGTACCGGCGGGCGGCGCGGTACATTGGCGGCTGCCCGCGAGGGCGCTCGGCGGCCGGCCGGCTTGACAGGCCCAGGACCGCCGGGTAGGTTGAAAGCCCGCTCCGGACGGCCTACCGGCCCCCGAGCGGAGGCTCCGCCGGCACCGGGTTGTCACCCCGCCGGCAGCCAAGAGGAACGCACCTCCTGCCGGCGTGCCCGGTACGCGTGCGCTCCGAGCGGTGCTCCTTGAAAACGGAACAGAGGAAGTCAAAAGCCAGTGCGGGCATCTCCGCATGGCCCTCGGGTCATGCCGCGATGTCAAGTAATTCAGCACTATGACGGACAACATCCGTCTTGTGCCAGTTGGGAGAGCCGTCAGGTCTCTCCCGCTCTCTGGTTTGCCCGTCACTCGTGGCGGGCGGATCTCGATGGAGAGTTTGATCCTGGCTCAGGACGAACGCTGGCGGCGTGCTTAACACATGCAAGTCGAACGGGGTCCATCCGGTGGCAACACCGGTGAAGACCTAGTGGCGAACGGGTGAGTAACACGTGAGCAACCTACCCCGAAGACCGGGATAACAGCGGGAAACCGTTGCTAATACCGGATGCCCCCACCGGGCCGCATGACCTGGTGAGGAAATGGATTCCGCTTCGGGAGGGCCTCGCGGCCTATCAGCTTGTTGGTGGGGTAATGGCCTACCAAGGCAACGACGGGTAGCTGGTCTGAGAGGACGATCAGCCACACTGGGACTGAGACACGGCCCAGACTCCTACGGGAGGCAGCAGTGGGGAATATTGCGCAATGGGCGAAAGCCTGACGCAGCAACGCCGCGTGAGGGATGAAGGCCTTCGGGTTGTAAACCTCTTTCGAGCAGGGA
>DATGKR010000088.1:0-43887 GCA_035294565.1 Acidimicrobiales bacterium
ACGCTATCGCTGGTTTGGTGTCGAACCCCCGGGGCGGGGAGGAGGGCATCAGCGCCGACATGCGGGCGGGCTCGATCCGGTGGAGGGGGATGAAGACGAAGAACCCTGCGGTCGCCAGTCCGAGGACGGCGATCCCCGCGGCGACAGGCACGGCCATTCTCGCTCTCACCGGCGACGAGTACAGCACACGGCCGGACCCCCCCGCTTCGCGGCGCGCGGGCACATCAGGTCCGCGGCGCACGGGCACATCAGGTCCGCGGCGCACGGGCACATATGGTCTACGGCGTGAAATACGGCACCACCCTGCTGGGCGTGTCCCTCCGCGACTACCCCCAGGTAGCGTCGCTGCTCGAGCAGTGCGGCTTCGAGTCCATCTGGCTCCCCGAGCACCTCGTGTTCCCGGCCTCGATGCCCGCCACCTACCCCTACAGCGAAACCGGCCTCCCCCCGGTCACGTCGGACAGCCCGACCTACGACCCTTGGGTGCTCTGCGGGTACCTGGCAGCTGCGACCGAGCGGATACGCCTGGGAACCAACATCTACATCCTTCCGCTCCGCCATCCCCTGCAGACGGCGCGCTCGGTGGTCACGGTCGACCGCGTGTCGGGTGGGCGGGTCACCCTGGGTGTCGGCGTCGGCTGGCTGGCCGAGGAGTTCGAGTACCTGGGCCTGTCGTTCGGCGACCGGGGCAGGCGCACAGACGCGACCATCACCGCTGTCCGCCGCCTCTGGTCCGAGGAGGTGGTGGAGGTCCACGACGATTTCTTCGACTTCGGACCGGTCAAGTTCTATCCCAAGCCGCTGCAGCGCACCGGGATCCCCATCGAGATCGGCGGTTCCTCCACTCCCGCTCTGCGCAGGGCCGGAGCGCTGGGCGACGGATGGATAGAGGTCGGGTGCAGGGACCTGGCCGACTTCGAGTCGAAGCTGGCGGTGGTGGATGCGGCCCGCCGGGAGGCTGGCCGCACGGGCCCGTTCGAGGTGACCGTCTCGGCGGCGCTCGCCCGGACCCTCGACGACTACCGCCGCTTGGAGGACGCCGGCGCCACCCGGGTGATCGCGATGCCGCGCGCCATGGGCGCCCGGTTGTCGCCTGCCGAGATGGCCGACTGGGCGAATCGGTTCTCCGAAGAGGTGATAACCCGAGTTTGAGCGGCCGCCCGGCTCATCGGCGGCCGGCGAGGAGCCGGAGGACCTCCTCGTCGCTCACCTGATGGAAGTCGTCGTACCACTCGCCGACGGCGTAGAAGTCCGGGGGGGTCTCGATCGTCTCCACCCGGTCGGCGACGCCCGCCAGGCGCACGGCGGTTTCGGGGGCGGCGACCGGTGCGGCGAGCACCAGCCGGCGAGGGCGGCGCGCCCTCAGGGAGCGCAGCGCCGCCTCTGCGGTGACACCGGTTGCGAGGCCGTCGTCGACGAGCACCACGTCGCGGCCTTCCACGTCGGGGAGCGGCCGACCCCCGCGGTAGAGCTCCACCCGCCTGGCCACCTCCTCCTGTGCGCGGACGGCCAGCCGACCGAGCGCCCCCGGGGGCAGGCCATGTGACACGACCGGCTCGTCGAGGCCCTCGGCGACCGCCCCGATGCCCAGCTCCTCGTGGCCGGGCATGCCCACCTTGCGGGCCACCATCACGTCCCAGGCGGCTCCGAGTGCCTCAGCGACCGCCGCGGCGACCGGTATGCCGCCGCGAGGCAGCCCCAGCACCAGGGGGTCCTCCAGGCCGCACCGGGCTACCAACGCGCCGAGGCGCCGGCCGGCGTCCAGACGGTCACGGAAGGGCACCGTCCCCAATAGCTACCCGGGGCGCCGGCCGGGCACAACAAGCCCGGCGGTGCGCTTGCGTCTGTCGTATCCTGCGGGATATGGCCGGCCTCGTCTCCTACGGCACCTACATCCCGAGGCACCGCTTGAAGCGTTCCGAGATCTCCTCGGTCCTCTCCTCGGGAAAGGGGCCTGCGGGCGGGACCGCCCGGGGGACTCGGGCGGTGGCAGGCTACGACGAGGACTCGACGTCGATGGGCGTCGAGGCCGCCCGCCAGGCGTTGCGGCGCGCCCCAGGTGTGTCGCCGGCCAGGCTGATCTTCGCCACGTCGAGCCCGCCGTACCTCGACAAGACCAACGCCAACACCATCCACGCCGCGCTGCGGCTCGACCCCGCCGCCCTCGCGCTCGACATGGCCGGGTCCGTACGCTCCGGGGTAGGGGCGATGCTCCTTGCGCACGAGTCGCCACAGCCGACCCTGGTGGTCCTGTCGGACCTCCGGACGGGCCTGCCGGGGGGTTCCGACGAGCGCGACGGAGGCGACGCCGCCGCCGCCTTCCTCTTCGGCGCGGGGGACCCGCTCGTCGAGGTGGTGGCGGAGGCGTCGAGCACGGACGAGTTCCTCGACAGGTGGCGGCTGCCCGGTTCGCCCGCGTCGCGGGTGTGGGAGGAGCGTTTCGGCGAGCACGTCTACGTACCCCTCGCCGACGCCGCCTTCGCTGACGCCTTGAAGAAGGCGGGCATGGCCCCTTCGGACGTGGACCTGCTGATCGTCGCCGGCACCCACGCGCGGGCCGCCCGGGTGTTCTCCTCCGCGGCGGGCGTCGACCGCGTCGCCGATGACCTGGGCGGATCCGTGGGCAACCCGGGGGCCGCCCAGCCGGGGATCCTCCTGGCGGCGGCGCTGGACCAGGCACATCCCGGACAAAGGATCGCCTTGGTGGTCCTCGCCGACGGCGCCACAGCCCAGATCCTCAGGGTGACGGAGGCGGCCGCCGCGCCGAAGGCGGGTCAGAGCGTCGCCGAGCAGGTGGCGGCCGGCGATGAGTCCCTGCGGTACGCGACCTTCCTCTCTTGGCGGGGCTTCCTCACCCGGGAGCCGCCCCGCCGCCCGGATCCGGTGGCCCCGGCGGCGCCTCCCACGCACCGCTCGGCTGGCTACAAGTACGGCTTCGTCGGCCACCGCTGCCGGGACTGCGGCACCGTCCACCTCCCGGCTGTGAGGGTGTGCGTCAACTGCAAGTCCGTTGACCGGATGGTCGACGTGCCCATGGCGGACCAGGCGGGCACGATCGCCACGTTCACCATCGACCACCTCGCCTACTCACCGAGCCCGCCGGTGATCGCCGCCGTGGTGGATCTCGACGCCGGGGGCCGGTTCAGCTGCGAGCTGACCGACGCCGACCCTCAGGCGGTGGCGATCGGCGACCGGGTCGAGATGACCTTCCGGCGGACGGTCACCGCAGGCGGGGTGCACAACTACTTCTGGAAGGCAAGACCAGCCGCCCGCTCCGCGGGCGCATGACGAAGGGAGGCGTTCGTGGCGTCTAGAGGCATCAGGGACCGGGTGGCGATCGTCGGGATGGGCTGCACCGCCTTCGGCGAGCACTGGGATCGCTCGGTGGACGACATGCTCATCGAGTCGACCCAGGCGGCCATGCAGTCGGCCGGGGTGGGCCGCGACGACGTGGACGCCTACTGGCTGGGCACGATGGGCTCGGGGACGTCGGGGTTGACCTTGTCGCGGGTCCTGCGGCTGGAGGACAAGCCGGTCACCCGCCTGGAGAACATGTGCGCGACCGGTTCGGAGGCGCTGCGCAACGCTTGCTACGCCGTTGCCTCGGGGGCGTTCGACGTGGCGATGGCCGTCGGGGTGGAGAAGCTGAAGGACTCCGGTTTCTCCGGCCTGGTCGGCTCCCCGATACCCGGTGACGGCACCCAGACGGAGATCACCGCGCCGGCGCGTTTCAGCCTTCTCGCCCCCGCCTACGCCAAGAAGTACGGGGTGGGCGAGGACGAGCTCAAGGAGGTGCTCACCCGCATCGCCTGGAAGAACCATCACAACGGCGCCCGCAACCCGCGCGCGCAGTTCCGCAAGGAGGTTTCGAAGGAGACGATCGCCAAGGCGCCGCCGGTGGCGGGGATGCTCGGCATCTTCGACTGCTCCGGGGTGTCGGACGGGTCGGCCGCCGCCCTGGTCGTGCGCGCCGAGGACGCCCACCGCTACACGGACCGGCCCCTCTACGTGAAGGGGCTGTCGTTCGTGGCCGGTCCCGCCCGCGGCAACATCGATCCCTCCTACGACTTCACCACCTTCCCCGAGGTGGTCTCTGCGGCCCGCGACGCCTACGCCCAGGCGGGTGTCGAAGACCCCCGCTCGGAGATCGCCATGGCCGAGGTGCACGACTGCTTCACCCCGACCGAGCTGGTGCTCATGGAGGACCTCGGCTTCGCCGAGCGGGGGGCGGCGTGGAAGGAGGTGCTGGCCGGCACCTTCGACCTCGACGGCGAGCTTCCCGTCAACCCCGACGGCGGGCTGAAGGCTTTCGGGCATCCGATCGGGGCGTCGGGGCTGCGGATGATGTTCGAGTGCTGGCTGCAGCTTCGCGGCGAGGCTCCCGCCGAGCGCCGCATCACCAGCCTGGACAAGGGGCGGAAGCTCGCCCTCACCCACAATCTGGGAGGACAGCCCGGCGAGTGCGTGAGCTTCGTATCGGTGGTGGGCAGCGAGCCGAGCGCCTGAGCGTACGCCTAGACGCGCAGCACCGCCGCCCCGTTGACCCGGTCGCCGGCGAGGTCGGCGAGGGCGCGGTCGGCCTCCGCCAAGGGATACGCGGTGGTGGTCACCCGGATACCCAGCCGGGCGGCGGTGGCCAGGAACTCCCTCCCGTCTTCTCGGGTGTTGGCGGTCACGCTTCGCAGCGTCCGCTCCTCGAAGAGGTGGCGCTGGTAGTCGAGCGGGGGTATGGCGCTCAGGTGGATACCTGCCACGGCCAGCGTGCCGCCCCGGTCGAGGGCTTCGAGCGCCGGGAGCACCAGGTCCCCGGCGGGGGCGAAGAGGATGGCGGAGTCGAGCGGCACGGGCGGTCGGTCCGTTGCCCCCTGCACCGACGCCGCGCCGAGCGAGCGGGCCAGCTCGCGCGCGGCCGGGGCGCGGGTCATGACGTGCACCTCGGCCCCCTCGCCGATCGCCACCTGCGCGGTGATGTGGGCGGAGGCGCCGAAGCCGTAGATCCCCAGGCGCCCGCCGGGGGGCAGCTCCGAGCGGCGCAGGGCCCGGAAGCCGATGATCCCGGCGCAGAGCAGGGGAGCCACCGCCTCGTCGTCGAAGCCCTCGGGCAGGGGGTAGACGTAGTCCTCCCGGGCTGACACGTACTCGGCGTAGCCGCCGTCGCGGTCCCAGCCCGTGAAGGTCGGCTCGACGCAGAGGTTCTCGCGTCCGGTCGCGCAGAAGCGGCAGCGCCCACAGGTTCCACCCAGCCAGGCCACGCCCACCCTTTGCCCGGCGCGCAGGGTCCGGGACCCCGGACCGAGCGCCTCCACGACGCCCACGACCTGGTGCCCGGGGACTACGCAGGCGCCCCGCGGCGGGAGGTCCCCCTCCGCCAGGTGCAGGTCTGTCCGGCACACCCCGCATGCGGACACCCTCACGAGCACCTCCCCCTCCGCCGGCTCGGGGACCGGTCGGTCCTCCTGCCAACGCATGGGGCCGGAGGAGATCGGTCCGGGGCGGTCCACGCACCACGCCCTCATCGCCGTTGCGGCCCCCGCTGCGTCGCGTTCACGTTCTCAGGCTATGCGAGCCTGCCCGTCTCCCCGCCCCGCCACGGGCAACGTCAGCTGCTCGACCGGCACCGGGCGGCAGAACAGGAACCCTTGGGCGATCCGGCAGCCCATCTCCGCCAGCGCCGAGGCCTGCTCCTCGGTCTCGACGCCCTCGGCGACGCTGGTGATCCCGAGGGACTCTGTCAGGGCGACGATCGCCGCCACGACCGGCCGGTCCTGGTTGTGGCGGGCCCCGGGGCGTCTCGAGCCCAGGTCGGAGACGAAGGTGCGGTCGATCTTCACGAAGTCGATCGGGAAGGTGCGCAGGTGGTCGAGCGACGAGTAGCCCGTGCCGAAGTCGTCGAGGGCGACGCGCACGCCCAGCGCCCGGAGGCGGTCGAGGTTGCGCCTCGCGGCCGCCGTGTCGGTCAGGATGGCGCTCTCGGTTACCTCGACCACCAGGCGGGCAGGGTTGGCGCCGGTCCGCTGCAGGATGTCCTCCACCACCCTGGCGAGGCCCTTCTCGACCAGCTGGCGCGCGGACAGGTTGACGCCGACGTACGGCGGGTCGGGGATCGCCGCGGCCCACTCGGCCATCTGCCGGCACGCCTGCTCGACTATGAGCTCGCCGAGGGCGAGGATGAGGCCGGTCTCCTCCGCCCGGCCTATGAACTCGTCGGGGCCTACCAGGCCGCGCTCGGGGTGCTGCCAGCGCACCAGCGCCTCGACACCGACCGTTTCCCTCCGGTCGAGTGTGACCTCGGGCTGGTAGTGAAGCACCAGCCCGCCCTCCGAGAGGGCCTGGCGAAGCTCGGCGTCGAGCTTGAGGTTGCGCACCGCAGAAGCGTGCATCTCCCGCTCGAACACGGCGTAGCCGCCCCGCCCCGCGGCCTTCGCCGCGTACATGGCGGCGTCGGCGTCGCGCACCAGCTCCCCGGCGTCGACGGCACCGGCGCCGGGCGTGGCTATTCCCACGCTGGCCTGCACGACGATCTCCTTGCCGGCCACCGAGAAGGGGGTCTGGAAGGCGGCGAGGAGCCTGGTGGCCGCGTCGGTCGCCCCTTTGACCCCCGAGACATCTGGCAGCAGCACGGCGAACTCGTCCCCGCCTAGGCGGGCAGCCGTCTCGCCCGGTCGCAGGCAGGCGCGGATCCTCTCGGCGGCGGCGACGAGGATCTCGTCGCCCGTGGAGTGCCCCAGGCTGTCGTTGACCGTCTTGAAGCCGTCGAGGTCGAGCAGCAGCACCGCCATCCGCCCGAACCGGCCCTGGCGTGCCAGCACCTGGTTCACCCGGTCGGAGAAGAGCATCCGGTTGGCCAGTCCGGTGAGCGGGTCGTGGAACGCCTGGTGGAGCAGCTGCTCTTCGAGAGCCTTGCGTTCCGTCACGTCGTTGGTGGTGACGAGCACGGCCGGCTCGCCGCCGAACTCGATGCGGCGCGAGGTCGTCTCGACCCAGATGGCCCGGCCGTCCTTCAGGCGGTACTTCCACGGCCCGGCGGAGTCGAAGGCCGCCAGGTCCTCGGTCGGGGCGAGCCCTGTCAGGTCCATGGCGAGGAGCTCCTCGCGGGTGTAGCCGTAGCGGCCGACGGCAGCCTCGTTGACCTCCAGGAAGCGGAACGTCTCGGCGTGGTAGACCCACATCGGCTGCGGGTTGGCGGCGAACAGCTCCCTGAAGTACAGCTCCCCCCGGAGGTGCGCCTCCTCCGAGGCTCTCAGCTTGGCCGCCACCCAGGCGATGGTCTCTCCGAGCAGGACGCTCGCCGGCACGGCGTACACGGCGCTCCACGCCCCCGTCGTGTCGGCCGGGGAGATCGCCAGGGTGGGGACGAGGTAGGCGGTGAGCAGCAGCGGTGAGAACGCCAGCGACGTTCCCGGGGGGTGGGCGAGGCCGATCCAAGCCATCGCCACCATGAAGAAGATCCCGTAGACGAACCCGTCGTCGCCGGTGAAGAAACCGTGGAGGGAGATGAGCAGGAAGGCGACGGGGACCAACCAGAGGCTTGCCCGCGGGCCCCACTGCTCCCACGGCAGGAACCACACCACCAATCCCCACGCGATCGCCGCCGCCCCAACGGCCATGATGCCGGTCGGCGACGCGCCAGGGTAGTAGGGGATCAGATCGCCGACGAGCAGCACCAGGCCGCCGCAGAGGAGGTATAGCGCCGCGGCCACCCGGCACGTCGCCTTGACCGAGAGAAGCGGCTCGTCCCGGCCACGGGGAGGCACGAGGCTGCGCGCCTCGAAACGCGCCACTAAAAGGAGCCCCCCGGCATGTCATCAAGTATGCCATCTGTCGCAGGCGCGCAGTAGGGGGGCAAAGAGGACCTTCGCGCAGGAACTAGGATTCGCGGAGGTGAAAACGGCGAAGGCGCGAGCCCCCCTCGACCCCCGGTTGTTCCTTCCCGAACCCGAGCCGGCGCCGGTGAGCCTGACCATCGTCTCTGTCGACGACCACCTCGTCGAGCCTCCCCACACCTTCGAGGGACGCCTGCCGGCTCGCCTGCAAGAACGTGCCCCACGGATCGTGGAGACCTCCGCCGGCCACCAGATGTGGGAGTTCGAAGGGCGGCGCTACACCCAGGTGGGGATGAACGCCGTCGCCGGGAGGCGCCCCGAGACCGTGCGCATGGAGCCTTTCCGCTTCGAGCACATGCGCCCCGGCTGCTACGACGTCGACGCCCGGGTGGCCGACATGGACGTGGCCGGCATCTGGGCGTCGCTCAACTTCCCGTCGCAGATAACCGGCTTCTGCGGGCGGGTGTTCTTCGGGGCTTCCGACCGCGACCTCGGGCTCGCGTGCGTGCGGGCGTGGAACGACTGGCTCTACGAGGAGTGGTACCTCGCCCACCCCGAGCGGATCGTCCCCCTGGGCATCACCTACCTTGCCGACCCCCACCTAGCCGCCGAGGAGATCCGCCGCAACGCCGAGCGGGGCTTCCGTTCGGTCACCTTCCCCGAGCGCCCCCACGAGATCGGGCTGCCCACGCTTTGGCAGCGCGACCACTGGGACCCGATCATCGCAGCCTGCCTCGACACCGACACTGTCATATCACTGCATGTTGGCAGCTCCGGGCTGCCGCCGATCCCCGCCGGCTCCCCCGCCGTGCAGCTGGTGGCGACCCTGTTCGGCCAGCAGTCGCTGCACGCCTGCGCCGAGTGGCTGTGGTCCGGCTACCCGCTCGAGCACCCGGAGCTGAAGATCGCCATGAGCGAAGGCGGGATCGGCTGGGTCGCCATGCTGATAGACCGCCTCGACAACATCGTCGACCGCTCCCGCTACGGCCTCGGCTGGTCCGAGCGGCCCTCCGACGTGCTCAGGCGCAACTTCTGGTTCTGCACCATCGACGACCCCTCGACCATCGACACTCGCCATGCCATCGGCGTGGAGAACATCATGGTCGAGGTCGACTACCCCCACGGCGACAGCACCTGGCCCCACACCCAGGAGGTCCTTCGCAAAGCCTGGGGGCATCTCCCCGAGGAGGAGCTGCGCGCAATCTGCTGTGAGAACGCCGCCCGGCTCTACCGCCACCCGCTGCCTGCCGAGGTGCTGCCCTAGACCTCGATCGGTACCTCCGCCCAGCCGCGCACGGTGGATGTGTGCAGGCGCCGGGCCCGCGGCCAGTCGACTTCCCATTCGGGCCAGCGACGCAGCGTCTCCTCCAGGGCGATGCGGCCCTCCATGCGGGCCAGCGCGGCGCCGACGCAGAAGTGGATGCCGTAGCCGAAGCTGACGTGGTGGTTGAACCTCCGCCGGACGTCGAAGCGGTCCGGGTCGGGGTAGGCGCGCTCGTCCCGTCCGGCCGAGCCGGTGAGCAGCAGGACCTTCGAGGAGGCGGGGACCACCGTTCCGTGCAGCTCGACCTCGCGGGTCGTCCAGCGGCCCTGCACCGGGGAGGGCGCCTCGAAGCGCAGCAGCTCCTCCACGGCGTTGGGGATGACGTCCGGGTTCGTGGCCAGGTCCGCCCTCTGGTCCGGGTGCTGGGCGAGGACGACGCACGCGTTGCCGAGCAGCCTGGCGACGGTCTCGGTGCCGGCGGTGAAGAGCAGCAGTCCGAAGCTCACCGCCTCCTGGTCGCTCAGCCGGCGGGTCTCCCCACCCTCGCGGATCTCGGCGGTCGTCAGAGCTGACAAGAGGTCGTCGGCCGGCTCGCGCCGTCTGCGCTCCAGCAGCTCGGAGAGGTACACGGCCAGCTCCAGCGAGGCGGCCGCCGACGTGTCGTTGACCATCCCGCGCTCGGGGTCGAGATGGAACAACCGGTCGACGACCCGCCGCTGGGCCGCCTGGTCCTCCAGGGGCACGCCGAGCAGCGTGGAGATCACCCGCGAGGGCAGGTCTGCGGCGAACCCCTCGACGTAGTCGAAGCCCCCCGACCCTGTGTGCGGGTCGAGCAGCTCGCAGCAGATCCGGCGAATCTCGTCCTCGAGGGCCGCTATCCGGCGGGGCGTGAAGGCCCGGGACACCAGCTGGCGCAGCGCCGTGTGCTCGGGCGGATCCATGAAGATCATCATCCCGGTGAACGGCGGCTCCTCCGCCATCATCTCGACCACCGTGCCGTGGGCGGAGCTGAACGTCGCCGGATCCTTGTGGGAGGCCTCGACGTCCGCGAAGCGGCTGAGCGCCCAGAAGTCGTGCCTGTCGTTCCGGTAGACGGGCGCCTCGTCGCGCATGCGCCTCCACGTGTCGTAGGGGGAGGCGTCGAGCTCGGTGTCGAACGGATCCCAGTAGAGATCGGTGCTTTGCCCGGGCACGGCGCGCGAGGGTAGCTTTCCGGGGCCCGTGACGACCATCCTCGGAGTCAACTTCTTCAGCCACGACACCGCAGCGTGCCTCCTGGTCGACGGCCGTCCCGAGCTGCTCATGGAGCAGGAGCGCCTCAACCGGGACATGCACACCAAGCAGTACCCCGCCGGGGCGATCGACGCGTGCCTGGAGAAGGCGGGCGCCTCGATGTCCGACGTCGACGCCGTCGCGGTCGCACAGCGGCCGCTGGTCGACCTGGCGCGCGGCGCCGGTGACGCGGTCGCCAGGGCCGCCCCGAAGAGGCTGGTCGCCCAGACCTACACCGACCTGCGGCTCCTCGCGAGGGTGCGGCTCCTGCGGCGCCGGTGGGGCTACCGGGGCCCGGTGCACCTCGTCGGCCATCACGACGCCCACGCGGCCGGCGCCTTCTACCCGAGCGGCTTCGACGAGGCGGCGGTGCTCACCGTCGACCGGGGCGGCGACTTCCTCTCCACCACCTTGTGGGCGGGCCGGGACCGTCGGCTGGAACCGCTCGCCGCCGTGCGCAACCCCCACTCGCTGGGCGAGCTCTACACGGCGGTCACCGTGCACCTCGGTTTTCGAGCGGGCTCCGACGAGGGGAAGGTGATGGGCCTCGCCCCGTACGGGTCGACCGCACTGGTGGACTCTCTCCGGCCTGCCGTGCGTCTCACCGGCGACGGGCTGTTCCGCATAGACCTGTCGTGGTTCGGCTGGCACCGCCAGGGGCCGCCGGTCGGCCCCCGCTTCGTGGAGCGCTTCGGGCCGGCCCGGGTCCCCGAGTCGGAGATCACCCAGCACCACATGGACCTCGCGCGGGCGGTCCAGGACGTGCTGGAGGACTCGGCGGTGCACATCGGGCGGGGGCTGAGGCGACGCGCCTGCTCGGCCATGCTCTGCCTGTCGGGCGGCGTGGCCCTCAACTCGGTCATGAACAACCGGATCCTCGTCGACGCCGAGTTCGAGGACGTCTTCATCCAGCCGGCGGCTTCCGACGCGGGCAACGCCCTAGGAGCGGCCCTGTGGGTTTGGCACCACCACATGGGCCGACCCCGAGAGTGGACCATGGAGCACGCCTACCTGGGCGTGTCGTGGTCCGAGGCGGACATGCGGTCCGCTTTCGCCAGCCGCGGCGTGTCCTACCAGCGGGTCGCCGACCCGGCGGCGGAGGCGGCGCGCCTCGTCGCCGCCGGAAAGGTAGTGGGATGGTTCCAGGGCCGCGCCGAGGTCGGCCCGCGAGCCCTCGGGGCGCGCTCCATCCTCGCCGACCCCCGCAGGCCGGACATGCGCGACATCGTCAACCACCGCGTCAAGCGCCGCGAGTGGTTCCGCCCGTTCGCACCAAGTGTCCTCGCCGAGCACGCCGACGATTGGTTCGACTGCTACCATCCGAACCCGTTCATGCTGCTCGTCCAGCCGGTGCGCCCCGAGAAGCGCGACTTGGTGCCGTCGATCACCCACGTTGACGGCAGCGCCCGGCTCCAGACGGTCACCGAGGCCACGAGCCCCCTCTACCACCGGCTCGTGTCGGAGTTCCACCGCCTGACCGGGGTTCCGATGGTGCTCAACACCAGCTTCAACCTGCGCGGCGAGCCGATGGTGCACCGTCCTGAAGAGGCGCTCGACGACTACCTGCGAAGCGGGATGGACGCGGTGGTCATTGGTGACTGCCTGGCCGAGAAGCAGCCGCTGACGTCTCCGCCTCCGGCCGGCGGTCTCAGCGTGTCGGGGCCGGCACCGGCCTGACGCCTCCCTGCTCGGCTGCTCGGCCGCTCGTCGGAGTCTGGACCGGGCGAAGACCTCACGCCGGGGATGCCAAACGATCCTCGACGTCACGGCAGATGAGACCTTGGGAGCTATACGGGACAACGCGACCGCTGACTGCTCCGACCATGATGATGACGGGTCATGAATCCCGATTTGTGAACGAGTCGCGAGTTAGTGTCGGTATTTGCACATAAATCGGGTTTCGTTCACAAATCGGGATTCGTCGTGCACGGGTTCGCTGCGCAAGGTTCGAAGGTTCTGCGCAGCGTCGAAGTCGATTCGGCTCACGCGGTGAGCAGCATGCAGCCGGCGATCGGCCCGCCGCCGTTTGAGACGACCGCCACCTCGGGTCGCCGTTCCCCGCCGGCGCTCTGTCCGCGCATGACCTGGCGAGCCCCGGCCTGTCCCCGCAATTGCGAACAGGCTTCGTGCAGCACCCAGTAGCCGTGCATCCGCCCGGCCGACAACTGCCCCCCGTAGGTGTTGAGCGGCAGCTCCCCGTCAAGAGCGATGCGCCGGCCACCTTCCACGAACGGCCCGGACTCGCCTGGCCCGCAGATGCCCAACGCCTCCAGCCAGGCGAAAGTGAGGAACGTGAAACCGTCGTAGAGTTCGGCGAGGTCCACATCGGAGGGGCGCAGGTCGGTGCGGCTCCACATCTCCTTGGCCGCGTCGACCGAGGCCATGTTGGGGTAGTCGGGTCGATGGAACCAGCCCCCACCGCTTTCCGCCCCGCCCATGGCCTCCACCCGCACCGGGGGGTTCGGGCAGTCGGCGGCGTAGCCTTCCCCGGAGACGACGACGGCGATCGAGCCATCCACGGGCACGTCGCAGTCGAGAAGGCCGAACGGGCTCGAGATGGGTCGGGCCGCGAGGTAGTCGTCCATCGTGATCGGGTCGCGGTACACGGCCAGCGGGTTGGCGCCGGCGTTGCGGCGCGAGGCGATCGCCAGCCAGCCGAGCTGCTCCTTGGTGGTCCCGTACAGCTCCATGTGGCGTCGGCAGGTGAGCGCCAGCCAGTTGACCGCCGAGTAGGCGTGGGCGGCGAGTAGCTCGTCGACGTCCACCATTGCCCTGGCCAAGTGGGCGAGCCCGTCCGGGCTGCCCCCCTCCCCCTGGCCGACGAAGTTGCCGCCGAGCATCTGCACGGTCCGGTAGACGAGAACGTGGCGTGCCCGTCCCTCGCCGACCGCCAGGCACGCGGACATCACCGGCGAGAGCAGCCCGCCGGTGTCGAACCCTCCACCCCAAAAGCTGGCGTCGATACCGAGGGCTCGGGCAGCGACGGCCGGGGGGGTGTCACCCAGGGAGGCAATCCCGTCGATATCCGAGGGTGACAGGCCGGCATCGGCGATCGCCTGCCTGCTGCTTTCCAGGGTGAGCTCCTCCGCTGGGACGCCCAGGCGGCGTCCGATTCGGGATATGCCGATGCCCGATACGACGGATCTCTTCTCCGGCGCGGCTGTCACGCCGCCTCCGGCGCGAACAGGGGGTAGTGGACCTCGCCGTGGCGTTCGAACAGCACTCGGAGGGGCATCCCCGAGTGGAGCGAGCTTTCCTCGCAGTTCACCAGGTTGGTCGCCAGGCGCAGGTCGTCCTGCTCGGCGAGCACGACTATGGCGACGGTGTAGGGGACCGGAACGTCAGGATGGAACTGGTGGCGGCATGTGGTCCAGGTGAGGAGCGTCGCCCTGCCGCTCACCGCCTCGCCTGCTGTTCGGCCCCCGCACGCCGGGCAGCTGGCCTTGGGCGGCAGCACCCAGCGCCGGCAGCCGGTGCAGCGCGGCACCCGCAGGGCGCCGCCGGCGCCGGAGGTCCAGAAATCCCGGTTCTCGTCGGTCAGAGCCGGCAGCATCCTCGGCGGGGAGCCCTCCGTCACGGCGGGCGATCCTAAAAGGGCCTTCCGGAGTCTGCCAGAAGCCCCGTCCTTCCTCACGGCCGGCAATCCCAAAAGCCCCGCCGGGTGCCCAGAACACGGCCCCAAACCAGGCCCGCCTCGAGCACAGCCCCGAAGACGCCCGCCCCGAACACGGCCCCAAACAAGGCCCGCCTCGAGCACAACCCCGAAGACGCCGCCCCCCAACAAGGCCCCAACAGCTGCACGCCGGCCCCCGACACCCCCCGAGAGCAGGTCAGTCGGCGCCGAGGACGTAGCCGATGCCTGGCAGGGTACGGATGAGGGCGCCGTTGGCGTCCCCGAGCTTTTGGCGCAGTCGGTGGACGTAGGCGTGCAGGTACTGCGCCTCGCGCCCGTAGCCTCGTCCCCACACCGACACGAGGATCATCTCGTGGGTGCAGGTGCGCCCGGCGTGGCGGGCGAGGAAGGCGAGGACGTCGAACTCCTTGGAGGTCAACTCCACCGGCCGTCCCCGAAGGTGAGCCTCGTGGTGGACCAGGTCCACACGTATGGGCCCGGCTTCGAGCACAGGCGGCGCTTGTTCGGGGCGGCCGGCGCGGTGGCGCAGCGCGGCGCGGATCCTCGCTTCGAGCTCGGCCATGCCGAAGGGCTTGGTCACATAGTCGTCGGCGCCGCAGTCGAGGGCCGACACCTTGCGCGCCTCGCTGCCCGCGGCGGAGAGAACGACGATAGGGACGTCGCTCCATCCCCTGATCCTCCCCACCACGTCGAGCCCGTCGAGGTCCGGGAGGCCGAGGTCGAGGATCACCACCTCGGGACGTCCCATGGCGGCGTGCGCCAAGCCCTCCTCGCCTGTGGCGACGGCGACCACGTCGTGGCCGCCGGCGGTCAGTCCCAGGCGGAGCGCCCGGCGCAGCCCAGGATCGTCGTCGACGACGAGCACCCGGCTCACGGCGCCCGCTCCACGGTGAACGCCAAGCGGCCGTCCTCGGCCCAGATCCTCTGGCCGTGGGCCTCGACGAACACCTTGCATATCCAGAGACCGAGCCCCGCCCGGCCGCCGCGGGAGGAGCGAACGAAGCCGTCGAAGACGGCTTCCCGGTCTTCGGGCGCGACGCCCGGTCCCTTGTCGGCGACAGCCACGACGACCGCCGCGTCGCCCGGCTCGGCCGACACTGTGACCGGCGTTCCCGGCGGGGCGTGGCGGTGGGCGTTGTCGAGCAGGTTGACCACGACCTGCCCGAGCAGCACCGGGTCGGCGAGCACCGGAGGGAGGTCCTCGGGAACCTCCAGCACGACGTCGCGCTCGCCGAGCGAAGAGGACGCCCCGGCGACCGACTCGGCGAGGAGGTCGAGCAGGCTGCACGGCTGCACCCTCAGCTCCAGGGCGCCCGCCTGGTGGCGGGTGACATCGAGGAGGCCGTTGACCAGGCGGCTCAGCCGGTCGATCTCCCCGTCGAGAAGCTCGTGCAGCTCCGACCGGGCTGCCTCGCCCATGCCCGCCCCTTGCTCGACCAGCGTCGACGACGCCACCTTGAGGGTGGCGAGCGGCGTGCAGAGGTCGTGGGACACCGAGCCGAGAACGGCCTGGCGGAGGCGGTCGACCTCCTCGAGCAGCTCGGCGCGAAGCGCCCGGGCCCTGAGCTGCGCCCTCTCGATCGCCAGCGCGGCGTGGTTGGCGAAAGCCTGCAGGAGCTGGGGGTCGGCCGGTGCCGCCGCCGGGCCCTGGATGGCCAGGACGCCCACCGGGCGCCCGGCCGCCGCCAGGGCGACGGTCCTCACCTCGGGGACTCCAGGGAGGGTCCCCACCGCTACCGGGCGGGTTGTCGGCAGCGGCGGCACGGAACCGTCGGACGCTGCCACCCTGAGGTCGCCGTCTTCTGGCAGCAGGAGCGCCACACCCGGGACGTCGAAGAGGGTGCGCACAGCGGAGGCGACGCTGTCGAGAAGCTCCTGCAGCGAGCTGTCCGTGGCGAGAAGCCGCGATAGCTCCAACAGGCGCTGCGCTTCGGCGGCCCTGACCTGCGCCTCGCCGCGAGCGGCCTGCAGGCGGCCGACTACCTGGGCCACCAGGAGCATGACCACTGCGTAGACGCCCAACGGCACCCAGTTGCGGGCCGCCCCCACCGACAACGTGTAGTAGGGGGGGATGAAGACGTAGTCGTAGGCGAGGAAGCCGGCCGTCACCCCGGCGACGCCCGCCGCGTACCCGCCAGCAGCGACCGCGGCGACCACCGGCACGACCATGATCAGGCCGACCGTCGCGATCCCGAGCGTGGAGCGAAGGGGGACCAGGGCGGCGCTCAGGACGACGACCAAGCCGACACCAACGGCCGATCCGGCCACGGACCTCCTCACCGCAACATTTTCAGCCATTTTTCAGCCGGCCCGGTGGCCGTTCAGAAACTGTTCAGACTTCGGCGGTGAGCATGCCCGCATGGCCGACTTCCTCGCCGCCCTGGGAATGGTCGGGTTCTTGCTCGCCATGATGGGCCTCATCACCGCCTTGGGCAAGCTGTGACGCTCAGCGAGTGGATCCTGCTCGCCGTTTCGGTGGCGATGTTCGTCTACGTCGGCCTGGCCATGTTCAAGCCGGAGTGGTTCTAGCGTGGGCTTCTTCCTCACCCTTTTGACGCTCGCGGCCGCGCTCGCCGTCACCTGGCGCTACCTCGGTTCGTACATGGCGGCGGTCTTCGACGGACGGGTCGGCTTCCTGGGGTGGCTCGAGAGGCCTCTGTACCGGCTACTGGGGACGGGACCCGACCGCGAGCAGGGATGGAAGCGTTACGCCGGCTCGCTGGTGGTCTTCTCCGCCGTCTCCATCGGCTTCTCCTACCTGGTGATGCGCCTCCAGGGTCACCTGCCGCTCAACCCGCAACACCAGCGGGCGGTGGCGCCGGCGCTGGCGTTCAACACCGCCTCCTCGTTCGTCACCAACACCAACTGGCAGAACTACGCCGGCGAGACGACGATGTCGTACTTCAGCCAGATCGGCGCCCTCACCGTCCAGCAGATCGTGACCCCGGCGGTGGGCATCGCCGTGGCGATCGCTCTCGTGCGAGGGTTCTCGAGGCGCGGTGCGCAGACGATCGGCAACTTCTGGGTCGACATCACCCGAGCCGTCCTCTACGTGCTCGTCCCGATCGCCTTCCTCGCCGGGATCGTCTTCGTGGCCCAGGGCGGGGTGCAGACCATGGCGGGGCCGGTGACCATCCACGACCCCCTCAACGGCGTGACCCAGACCATCCCCCGGGGCCCGATCGCCTTCATGGAGTCGATCAAGCAGCTCGGGACCAACGGCGGGGGGTTCCTCAACGCCAACTCGGCCACGCCGTTCGAGAACCCCACACCCCTCACCAACTGGCTGTCGATCTACCTGGTGCTCGCCATCCCGTTCGCCCTCACCTACACCTTCGGGAAGATGGTCGGCAGCGTGCGCCACGGGGCGGCCCTGCTGGCGGCGATGGTCATCCTCTTCGGCGCCTGGGTTGGGTTCACCAGCTACTCGGAGCACACGGCCAACCCCGCGGTGGCCGCGGCCGGCGTCGCAGGGCGCGGTGTCGGCAACACGGAGGGCAAGGAGGTGCGCTTCGGGGACACCTCCTCGGCCCTCTTCGGAGTCGCCTCTACCAGCACCTCGACGGGCTCTGCCGACGCGAGCTACGACTCGTTCAACCCTATGGGCGGGTTCGGGCTGCTCAGCGGGATGATGCTCGGGGAGGTCACCCCCGGCGGGGACGGCAGCGGGCTCTACACCATCCTCGTGTACGCGCTGATCGCCGTGTTCATCGGCGGGCTGATGATCGGACGGACACCCGAGTACCTGGGCAAGAAGATCCAGGCTCGTGAGGTCAAGCTGGCCGGCCTGGCCGCCCTGGTCATGCCGGTGATCGTCATCGTTATCACCGGGGTGGCGGTGGCCACCCACGCCGGCAGGTCGGCGGCGCTCAACGGCGGCCCGCACGGCTTCACCGAGATCCTCTACGCCTTCACCTCACAGGGCAACAACAACGGTTCGGCCTTCGCCGGCCTGAGCGGCGACACCCCCTTCTACAACATCGTGGGGGCCATCGACATGCTCCTCGGGCGGTTCGCGATCATCGTGCCCGTCCTGGCCTTGGCGGGCGCGCTCGCGGCGAAGCAGGTCGTGCCGCGCTCGGCTGGCACCTTCAGGACCGACAACCCGATGTTCGTCGGCCTGACGATCGGGGTGATCCTGATCATCGGTGGCCTCACCTTCTTCCCCGCCGTGTCCCTCGGGCCGGTGGTGGAGCAGTTGTCCAGGGGGAGGTTCTTCTGATGAGCGCTCCGCCGGTCGATTCGCCGCGGGCGGCGAGCCGGGCGAAGGGCGTCGCCCAGGCGCGCAGCCTGTTCGATCCGGGCATCCTCCGCCAGTCGCTGCGGGGCGCGGTGCTGAAGCTCGACCCGCGCGTCCAGGTGAGGAACCCGGTCATGTTCGTCGTCCTCGTCGGAACCGTCGTGACCCTGGCGGAGTCCGTGGCCCACCCGGGACTGTTCGACTGGTCGATAACGGGGTGGCTGTTCCTGACGGTGCTGTTCGCCAACTTCGCCGAGGCGATGGCGGAGGGGAGGGGCAAGGCGCAGGCGGACACGCTGCGCCGGATGAGATCCGAGACCGAAGCACGCCGCCTCAGGGCTGACGGCGGCGAGGAGAGGGTCCCCGCCTCGTCGCTGACCAAGGGCGACACGGTGGTCTGCGAAGCAGGGGACCTGATTCCCTCCGACGGGGAGATCGTCGAGGGGATCGCCTCGGTGGACGAGTCCGCCATCACCGGCGAATCGGCGCCGGTGATCCGCGAATCCGGAGGGGACCGGTCGGCGGTCACAGGAGGCACCAGGGTCCTGTCGGACCGCATCGTGGTGCGAATCACCGCTGAGCGGGGCCAGACGTTCCTGGACCGGATGATCGGCCTGGTCGAGGGCGCCACCCGGCAGAAGACCCCCAACGAGATAGCCCTGACGATCCTGCTCGCCGTGCTCACCATCGTGTTCCTCCCGGTGGTCGTCACCCTGGACCCCTTCGGCGCCTATTCGGGCGCGACGGTCTCGGTGGTCGTCCTCGTGTCCCTGCTGGTCTGCCTGATCCCGACCACTATTGGGGCGCTCCTGTCGGCGATCGGCATCGCCGGCATGGACCGCCTCGTCCAGCGGAACGTGCTGGCCATGAGCGGCCGCGCCGTGGAGGCGGCCGGCGACGTACAGACCCTCCTCTTGGACAAGACCGGCACCATCACGCTCGGCAACCGCATGGCCTCGGCGTTCCTTCCCGTCGGCGGCCACGACGAGAGGCATGTCGCCGACGTCGCGCAGCTGGCGTCGCTCGCCGACGAGACACCCGAGGGGCGCTCGATCGTCGTGCTCGCCAAGGAGCGTTTCGACATCCGACAGCGCCAGCTCGACGAGTCCCACCTCTTCGTGCCCTTCACCGCCCAGACCCGTATGTCGGGGCTCGACGTGGGCGACCGGCGCATTCGCAAAGGCGCAGCCGAATCGGTGAAGCGCTGGGTGTCCGAGCAGGGAGGCGCCGTTCCCGCCGATCTGGACGCCATCGTCGAGCGGGTCTCGAGGGTCGGCTCGACACCCCTGGTCGTCGCCGACGGTCCTGACGTCGTGGGAGTGGTCGAGTTGAAGGACGTCGTCAAGCAGGGGATCAGGGAGAAGTTCGACCAGATGCGCCGAATGGGCATCCGCACGGTCATGATCACTGGGGACAACCCTCTGACCGCCGCCGCCATAGCCCAGGAGGCCGGCGTGGACGACTTCCTCGCCGAGGCCACCCCCGAGGCGAAGATGTCCCTGATCAAAGCGGAGCAGGAGGGAGGGAAGCTCGTCGCCATGACCGGCGACGGGACCAACGACGCTCCCGCCCTCGCCCAGGCCGATGTGGGCGTGGCGATGAACTCCGGGACTACGGCGGCCAAAGAGGCCGGCAACATGGTCGACCTCGATTCGAACCCGACGAAGCTGATCGACGTGGTGGAGATCGGCAAGCAGCTGCTGATCACCCGCGGGGCGCTCACCACGTTCTCGATAGCGAACGACATCGCCAAGTACTTCGCCATCGTCCCGGCCCTGTTCGCTGCTACATACCCACAGCTGGAGACGCTCAACGTCATGAAGCTGCACAGCCCGACGAGCGCCGTCCTGTCGGCCGTCATCTTCAACGCCCTGGTGATCGTCGCGCTGATACCCCTCGCCCTGCGCGGCGTCCGCTTCCGGGCGGCGAGCTCGACGGCAATCCTCCGGCGCAACGTGCTGATCTACGGGCTCGGAGGGATCGTCACGCCATTCGTGTTCATCAAGCTCATCGACCTCTTCCTAGTGGCCGTTCACTGGTACTGACAGATGCTTGCGCACCTCCGCCGTTCCGTCGTCGCAGCCCTGGCGTTCATCGGGCTGACCTTCGCCTACGCCTATGCCGGCACCGGGCTCGCCCAGGCGTTCTTCTCCCATCGAGCGGGCGGATCGATCACCGCCGACGGCTCGACGCTGATCGGGCAGAACTGGTCGAGCCCGCGATGGTTCCACGGCAGGCCCGACGACCTCGGCCCCTACGCCAGCGCCAAGACCAACCCAGCCGGCCACGGAGGCGACAACCCGCTCGTGGCCAACGGTCGTCCGGGCGGGTCGGGGGCCACCAACCTCGGGCCACGATCCAAGGAACTGCTCGACTACACGAGGCAGCTCGTCGCCTACTGGCACTCCATGGGAGTCGACCCCACGCCCGACCTGGTCACCACCTCCGGGAGCGGCTACGACCCGGACATCACTCCCGAGGACGCCCTCGTTCAGGTTCCCATGGTCTCCAGGGCGACCGGCGTCCCTCCGGCCGCCCTGCGGGCCCTGATCCGCCAGCAGACGCACGGCGAGCAGCTCGGCTTCCTCGGGAGCAGCCGCATCGACGTCCTGAGGCTGAACGAGGCGTTGGCCCGCCTGGAGTCGTGACCCGCGGCGAGGAGACCTGGGCCGGCCTGCCCGTCGTGCGCAGCCTGAGCCAGGTGAAGCCCCGCTCGCGCGTGGTGGCCGAAGGTGTCCTGCGGGCGTGCGAGGAAGGGCGGTTGGGTTCCGAGCGGGCCTACCTGACGGTCCTGGAGGAGGGCGGCGGCAGCGTCACGTTGGCGTTCACCGGCCGGCGGCGTGTACCCGGGCTGGAGGAAGGCGCCCGGTTGCGCGTGGAAGGCACCGCCCAGGTGCGCGCCGGCCGGCTCGTGGTCCTCAACCCCTCCTACGAGATCCTGGCACCGCCGAGCGGCGAGAATCTACCGTCATGAGCACCGAACGTGCGGAGGACCCTGCCGAGGAGGTGGCCCCGGCGGGCCATTTCCGCATCTACCTGGGTGCTGCCGCGGGCGTGGGCAAGACCTACGCCATGCTGAGCGAAGGGGCGCGCAGGCGCGACCGCGGCACCGACGTTGTCATCGGCTTCGTCGAGGACCACGGCCGGCCGCGCACGGCGGAGCTGTGCCAGGGGTTCGAGGTACTGCCCAGGAAGAAGGTGCAGTACCGGGACGCGACCTTCGAGGAGATGGACCTCGACGCCGTCCTGGCCCGCCGGCCGAAGGTGGCTCTGATCGATGAGCTGGCGCACACCAACGTCCCGGGGGCGGGTCGGCACGAGAAGCGCTGGCAGGACGTGCTGGAGATACTCGAGTCCGGCATAGACGTCATTACGACTGTCAACATCCAGCACCTGGAGAGCCTCGCCGACGCCGTCGAGGAGATGACGGGCACTCCGGTCCGCGAGAGGGTGCCCGACTGGGTGGTCCGAAAGGCCGACCAGATCGAGCTCGTCGACTCGTCCCCCGAGGCGCTCCGGCGGAGGATGCTGCACGGCAACATCTACCCCGCGGAGAAGGTCCCCCAGGCGCTCAGCCATTTCTTCACCGCGGAGAACCTGACAGCCCTGCGGGAGCTGGCATTGCGGTTCCTGGCCGACGAGGTGGACGAGGCGCTGCTCCAGCGGCTTCGGGACCGCAAGTCCGGCCCAGTGTGGGAGACCGCCGAGCGGGTGATGGTGGCCGTGACCGCGGCGGCCGGCACCGACGCCCTCCTCCGCAGGGCCGCCCGCATGGCCGCCCGGCTCAAGAGCGACCTCTACGTGGTGCACGTCGCGAGCGGCGAGGAGAGCCCCAAGGACCGGGAGGTTCTCGCCTCGCTGGAGGCGCTGGCCGGCGACCTGGGCGCGGCCTGGCACGAGCTGCCGGGCGAGGACCCGGCACGGGCGCTGGCGGAGTTCGCCCGCCGCAACCAGGTGACCCAGATCGTCGTCGGCTCCAGCCTGCGGGGACGGTGGCAACGCTGGGCCGGCGGCGCTTCGGTGCTCGGCAAGCTCATCGACGCCGCAGGGCGCGAAGGGATCGACGTGCACGTGATCGCCCGGCGCAACGCCGCCGTCGAGCAGACCTCCGGAGGCCCGGCGGGACCGTAGCCCGCCTGCCTCCCGGCGAGGGGGATGGGCGATGGCCGGTCCGGTCCGCCCGATTCCCTAGGCTGGGGCGGTAGAACTGCCGGAAGGTACCCGAGGAGGCACGGCTCTTGATCGGAGTGGTAACCGACAGCGCGGCGTCGCTCGCCGCCCATCTCCTCGACGGCTCGGCGATCGTGACCGTCCCGATGCAGCTGGAGGTGGACGGCCGCCCCGTCGGAGAGGCCGGCCTCGACGTCGACGAGGTCGTCGATGCCCTGATCGCCGGGAGGGGGGCCGAGCTGCACACGTCGGCTCCGTCCCCGGGGGCGTTCCTCGAAGCGATCGAGCAGGCCGACCAGGGTGAGGGGGTGGTGGTCCTCACGGTCTCGTCCAAGATGTCGAGCTCCTACGAGGCTGCGGTGCTCGCCGCGAGGATGTCCGGCGCGCAGGTGCAGGTCGTCGACACCGGGACGGCCGCCGGCGCGCAGGGCCTCGTGGCCCTGGCCGCGGCCGCCGAGGCCCGCTCGGGCGGCTCGTTGGAGGCGGTGGTGAAGCAGGCCAACACGGCGAGCAACCGGGTCAGGCTCGTCGGGGCGGTAGGCGACCTTCGCCAGCTGGCGCGCAGCGGACGGCTGCCCTCGTCGGTGGCCAAGCTCGGCAACGCCTTCGGGCTGCACCCCGTGTTCCTCTACAAGAGGGCGCAGGTGAGGGTCCTGCGCCCCGCGCGCTCGGAGGCCGCGGCGAGGGAGGCGCTCGTGTCTGCCTTCCGGTCGACTCTGGAAAAAGGAGGGCACCGTCTTCACGTGGCAGCCAACTACGCGACCGACCTCGCGGGTGCCGAGTGGCTCCTGGAGGAGGTGGCCGAGCACGCCGAACCGGCCACCTCCTACGTGGCGCGCTTCGGCCCGGTGATGGTCGCCCACACCGGAACCGACATCCTCGGCCTGTCTTGGTGGTGGGAGCCGACCTGCTGAGGCGTGGAACCGTGCTGGTCGCGTCCTACCTGGCCGGCTCGCTGCCCCTCACCAACGTCGCCTCGCGCCGTGTCTCGGGGGTGGACCTGCGGGACGTGGGCAACGGCACCGTGTCGGGCACCGGGCTCTACTCCGTGACCGGCTTTCGCATCCTGGCGGTGGTCGGCTGCATGGAGCTCGCCAAAGGAGCGGCCGGCCCGCTCCTGGCCGGGCGGGAGCGCCCCTGGCTGGCCGCCGCAGCGGGGGGCGCCGCGGTGACCGGCCACAACTGGTCGCCGTTCCTCGGCTTCGCCGGTGGCAGAGGAGTGGCACCTGCCCTCGGTGCCTCGCTGGTGACCGCGCCGGAAGGGTCGGCGCTCCTCGCCGCGGGGCTCGGACTGGGGAGGCTGGCGGGGGAGACCGCCATCGGCTGTTTTTTGTCCATATGTGCCATGCCGTGGGTGCTGGGCCGCCGGCGGGGAGCGGTCGGCTGGGCGACCGGCCTCGCCCTCGCCGTGCCTATGCTCGTCAAGCGGGTCGTCGGCAACGGACCGGTTCCCTCGCGCTCCGCCGCCGTGTACCTCTACCGGCTCGTCCTCGACCGCGACACCCTGAGAACGTGTCGCGAAACTCGCGTGGAGAGAGCGGACGGCCGTTCGAATCGCGCTCCATTGGCATGGAAGAGCATTCGAATGAGAAGAGAACGACCGTCCGCTCTCTCCCAAGCTCCACTTTCGCGACACGTTCTGAGAAGGGTTTGAACCCCCCGTCTGTTTGGGCAATTCCCCCCCAACACTCTCAAGGGCGCGTCGACAGGCGCCGAGCAGTGGGATAGGTTCGAGCGAATGGAAGAGCGCCGTGCAGGCTGACACGCGGTTCGACGTGGTACGCAAGTGGTCCAGGGTGGTTTGGGGTGCTCTCCCGGCGATCACCATCGCCACGATCATCCCTCTCGCCACGTTTTACGGTGTTTCGTGGATCGACGGCATGAAAGCCGGGATCATCGCCTCCCTCGTCTGGGCGTGGGCGATGCTCCTGCGCCAGATCCTCGCACGTGGCCGGCGGGTGTCGGGCCTGCTCAGCATCACCGCGGTGATGCTGAGCGTCAGGTGCGTGACCTGGGTCGTCCATCAGTCCGCGTTCACCTTCTTCGTCGTGCCAGTGGCCGAAACGGTCGCCATGGGCGCCCTGTTCATCGGCACTCTCCTCGCCGGCCGGCCCCTGCTGGTCAACCTGGCACGCGACTTCGTGCCTTCCCTCGGCGACCACCTCGGCCATGACAAGTACAAGCCGCTGGTGAGGCGCCTGTCGTGCCTCTGGGGAGCCGTCTACCTCGGTTCCGCGGCCAGTTCGGGGGTTCTGCTCGGCACGCAGAACATCCACTGGTTCCTCCTGCTGCACCAGCTGTCGGGATGGGTGTGGACGGGCGCAGGCCTGGCGTTGTCCTTCGCCTACGGCCGCCGCCACGGCAAGGAGCTGTTCCACCTGGTCCACGTCGGCATCCACCCCGAGCCCGCCGCCGCCCTAACCTAGTCAGTTGCGGCAGCCGCCCCGGCCGGCCGAGACCCCCCTTCTCCGGCGGCGGCCGTGGCTGCTCGCCGCCTGCGTCCTGCCACCGGTCGCGGAGACCTCCCTAGTGTGGGGGCTCGGCGTCCCGGGCGACAGGGCCATCGCCCTGCAGGCCAGCGCCCCGTCCCCATGGGGTCAGTTCCACGACCTGCGCTGGCTGCTGGTCTTCAACGACTCGTGGTTAACGGTTGCCTTGGGTGCGGTGGGCCTGGTGTGCGCCCGCAGCCTGCTCGACACCTTCGTCGTCCGCCAGCTGCGGCCGGGAGGTCGGCCGTTCCTGCGCGACGCCCTGCGCGAAGCAGCGTTCACGTCGACCATGCTGATCCTGCTCCTGCCCTGGGCGGTGATGGGCTTCGGCGTGGGCGTCGTGCCGATCTCGTGGCTCTTCTTCACGTCTGTGCCGCCCGTGTTCGCCATCGCCCTCGCCTCCGGGCACGGTTCGGCCACGCCGGAGTGGTGGCATCGGGCCCCGCCGAGAGGCGCGGTTCTCTGGACGGCAGCCACCTTCGGAGCGGCCAGCCTGGCCGGCCTCGCCACCGAATCGGCCCCGTCGTGGGCTTGGGTGCCGATCGCCGCTGCCGTCGGCCTGTTCTACGCCAGGGCGTGGCGGGGCGTCGTCTCCGCCGTTGCGCTCCCACGTCGACGGCCGCGATGGGTGCCACTGGCGCCGGCGGTGGGGGTGGGGATGCTGGCGGTGGCCGTTTCGGGGGCCGCCATCGCCTTCGCCGTCGTCGGGTCCCGCAGGCCTCCCCCGCCGCAGGCCGCGCCGCCTTCGCCGCTCAGAAGGGGCACGACCGCGGTGCTCGTGGCCTCGGGTTTCGACAGCGTCCTTTCGGCCGCCACCTCGACCCCCACGTTCGGGCTCGGCGCCGGCTTCGGCGTGGTCCGCTTCTCCTACCGCGGCGCCGGCGCCGGCGGCCAGCCGCTCGACTACGGCGCAGCTGCCACCCACGCTTCCCTGCGACACCTGGCGCGGTTGATGGCCGCCCAGGTGGGCTCCCTTTACCGCAGGACAGGCCGTCCAGTCGACGTCGTCGCCGAAAGCGAGGGGGCGCTCGTCGCCCGGGTGTTCCTCGCCGCCTACCCCCACGCGCCGGTGGCCAGGGTCGTGCTGCTCAGCCCGCTCGACCAACCGGGCCGCGTCTACTACCCGCCGGGCGCCGGGCAGGGCTTCGGTTTGGCGACCGGGCAGGTCCTGGAAGGGGTGACCGATCTGCTGGCGGGAATCTCCCCCATCCACCTTCGCGCCGACAGCCCGTTCCTGCGTTCGGTGGTGAGCGAAGCGGCCGGGCTCCGCGGCCTGCTGTCGTGCCCGACGAGGCCGGCCGAGGACCTGCTCGAGCCGCTGGCGGACGCTCTCGCCGACCCCGCCGCGCCCGGCTCGGCCGTGCCGGCGCTCGTCCTCGCCGCCTTCCACGGCGGCCTGCTCACCAATCCGCAGGCCCAGCGCGACGTCGGCCTGCTGCTGCGCGGCAGGCGGGTGCCCCCAGACGGTGCCCTCGACGCGGCCGAGACCGTCCTCCGCGGCGCCGCCGCAGGCTGGCAGGCACCCACCCTCCCCCTGGCGCTTTACACGGCGTCGCCCGACCACCCCTCGTGCGCCGCCATGACCGCCGCGGTACGCCGCTGGGTGGCTGCACCCGCCGTCTAGGCTCTACGGCTCGCGAAGCGCCGCGGCGAGCAGCTGGGCGTACACGCGTGCGCCGGCCGCCGTCGGGTGGATCCCGTCCGGGTAGAGCATGCCCGGCGCTCCCGCCGCCCTGTTCCAGTCGGCGAGCCGGAGCCAGCCAGGGTGGGCTGCCACGCCGGCTTCGATCGTCTCGTTGCTCTCCGCCGCCCACGGCCTGGCCGCATGCACGTCGAAGACGACCACCGCGGGGAGGCCGCGCGCCAGGGCGACCAGCTCGGCGAACTGCGCCGGTTCGAAGGCCCCGTTCGTGCCGAGGTCGATCATCACCGAGCGGTAGCGGCCGAGCGCACCGGACGCCTTGTACTGGGCCAGCCGTTGCAGGCCGGCGGAGACCTGCCGTCCGACTACGGCGTCGACGGTGATCTGGGGGCCGAACATGGCCTGGAGGGCGGGGCTGGCGGCGAGGAGCACCGAGTCGCCGATGGCCAGGATCGGCAGCCTCCCCGCCAGCGGGTTGGCGGTGGCCACCGTCCGCGCCGGGGCGGCGGTCGTGGGCGGGGTGGTCACCACCGACAGGGGGCTGGCGCCCAGCTGCATGGCCGCGTCCGGGCCGACGGGTCCGACCAGCGGACCGGTGACGGTTCGGGCGCCTGCTGGGAGCGGTGCCCGGGCGGCGGGGGTCGATCCCTCGGCCAGGATCGCCGGGCTCGCCCGCACCGCGGGGGCGGCGGCGAGGAGGACCGCCAGCCCGGCGACGCCGACACCCGCCGAGGAGAGCACGAGCGGCCGCCTTGGGCCGGCGAGGGCTGCCCGCAGCTTCTCCTGAGCCCGGCCCGTGCGCCACGGCTGCTCCACGTAGCGGTACGACAGTTCGGCCGCCGCCGCGGTCAGCGCCAAGCGGAACAGGAGGAGCGGCACCGCCGGGCCCTTGTCGAAGATCACGAACAGCGGCCAGTGCCACAGGTAGAGCGAGTAGGAGCGCAGTCCGAGCCAGCGCATCGGCTGGCGGGCCAGGTGCCTCGCGAGACTGCTCGCCGGGTGGGCGACTGCCGCCACGGCGACCGCCGTGGCGAGGTCCACGCCGAGCATCCCGCCCCGGTAGGTGAACGAGGAGTCGAACCCCAAGAGCGCCAACCCCGCGGCGACAACAGCGAGGGCTGCCAGGCCAACCCGGTCGAGCACCCTCCTGGCCCGCTCGCCTATCGACGGCGACATGCCCCAGGGGGGCACGGCGGCGGCCAGCGCCGCCCCGACCAGCAGGCCCTCGGCGTGGGTCTCGGTACTGAAGTACACCGCGGAAGGGTCCCCGTGGCTGAACAGCACCGCCATCAGCAGAGCCGACGCGCACGCCCCACCGAGGGCGGCCAGCGCGACCCGCCCGGAGGTGAGGCGACGGCGGAGGAACAGGAGCGCCAGCGGCCAGAACAGGTAGAACTGCTCCTCGACCGACAGCGACCAAAGGTGGAGGAGCAGGGGGGGGCGCCCGAAGGAACTGGCGTAGGACTGGTGCTGAAGCACCAGGCGCCAGTTCATGACGTAGAACAGCGAGGCGGGAACGTCGACGCGCAGCCGACCGAGGGCGTCACGGGCGAAGACGGCGGCCAGCACGGTGGTACCGGCGAGAAGGACCACGAGCGCTGGTAGGAGCCTCCGTGCGCGGCGCGCCCAGAAGCGGCGCAGCGACACTGCCGACGATTGGCGGTACTCCGCCAGCAGCAGCGCGGTTATGAGGTAGCCGGATATGACGAAGAAGACGTCCACTCCGAGGTAGCCCCCGGGGAGCGCCGACGGGCTCAGGTGGTACACGATCACGGCTGTGACGGCGAGGGCTCTGAGCCCGTCCAGGCCGGGCATCTGCCGCAGCCGCGGAGCCGCCGCCGTGGTGCTCATCGACAAAGGATAAGGAAGGCTCTCACGGGGATGGGCTCGCCTGGGAGCGCACTGCCCTGGCCAGCGCCGCCGCCGTGGCGAGCAGGGCCAGGACCGCAGCGGCGGCCCAGCCCGCACCTATAGGAGCGCGCGCCGGGCGTCCCGGCGGGACCGCAGCGGCCGCGTCGAGCCGCGGGGGATCCGCCGGGTCGGGGATGGTCGCAGGCGGGGTCCCGCCCGTCGGGGTTCCCGCGCTGCCCGCGGTCGCGAGCCGTAGCCCGCCTCCGGCGGCGACCCGCGGGATCGGGGCGACGTCCGACTCTGTCTGTGGCGGCGCGAGCGGTGACGTCCCCGGTTCTGGTTCGAGCTCCACCCCGCCAGGTCCGGGGGTCACCTGCCAGGAGCCGGCACCGCCGGTGGCGACGACCCGGCCGGAAGGCCCGACGACGCGCACCGGCCCGGTCGCGCCGACCGTGACCTCCGGGGCGCCCGCCACCAGGGTGACCCCGATGCTGGCGGGCTCCTCGCCGGCCGGGAGGGGCACGGGGCGCGCCGGGCCGTAATAGGAGGCGAGTATCTGCGCGGCGTCCCAGCCTTCGAGCGCCTTTCCGAGAGCCCCGAACTGGCTGAGCCCCAGGTCGTTGCCGTCCCCCCACCCTTCGACGACCACGCGGCCGCCTTCGGTGGACACCGAGTAGCGCGGCGAGGGGAGGGGCAGGTCGAGGCCGGCGGGTGGAGCCATGCGCGAGTTCAGGAGCGACCGGAACCTGGCGGGGGCCAGGGTGACGGTCGACTCCGGTGCGCCGGGCCGGCGGAGCGTCTCGGTGATCGCTTCGCTCGAGCTGACCAGGCTGACGAGGCTCTGGCCGGTCGGAACCTCCAGGATCCGGGCCATGGCCGGAAGGCTCTGGCTCCACGACCACTGGTGCTCCGGCGACAGCGAGTCCTGCGGGTCTGCCACCGACGGCAGCCACGGAACCCCGCCGTAGAGGGTCTGGCCGCCGTCGGACGACCCGTAGAGCGCTTCGATGACGTCCCCGTCGTAGAGCAGCACGTCGCCGCGGGTGGCTCTCACGGCTGCCACCCAGTCGGAACCGTCCGGGCCGTCCGGCTTGTCGAGCCCGGCGTACACCTGGCATGCGTCCGTCGCGCAGATCTGGCCGCCCCCCGGTCCGGCGGGATGGGTGAGCACCTGCCAGAGGGCGTATGTGCGCGCCGCCACCGCCTGTGCTTCGAGCGCCGCCGCCGGCCAGTTCGACGGCATCTCCGCAATGCCGTCGAGGTAGTCCTCGAAGGGCAGGCGGTTCACCACCGCCACCCCCGACCCGTCCGGGGCCGCGACCAGGTCGCCCTGGTAGGGCTGGCCGTCGACGGTGAGCACCGTCGAGCCTTGCGCGACGATCGTCAGCTGCGGACCCGACGGGGGGGAGGCGGCGTACGCCCCGGACGGCAGGGCGGCTCCGGCGAGGAGGCCTGCAGCGGCGCCTGCGGGGAGCGCCGTCGCCGTGCACAAACCGGCGGCCGCCAGGACGCGCCGGACCAGCGGTGCAGCGGACCCAGCCATCGGCCAGGCAATTTACAACCGGGTGCGCCCGGGCTCGGACCCAGGCGGACAGCCGCGGGTTGGCCCGAAGCGCCGGACCCCAGCACCCGCACCCCCTCCGGGCCAGGCCAGCGGAACCCAACGTGTGACAACATGAACGTCTTGTGAATGGCGTGTCCTGTCCCGGGGGGTTCGCAGCTCGGGGAGAAGAGGGCGGCGACGGGTTCGTGGTGTTCAACCACGTCGGCCTTTGCGTCAGCGACCTGGACCGCTCGAGGCGGTTCTACGAGGAGGCGCTCGGCTTCGGCTTCTGGTGGCAGTACGAGGTCGGCGGCGATCCGGTCGCCAGGCTCCTGCTGTTGGAACCCCCGGTGTCGCTCACCGCTGCCTACCTGGTGCGCGACGGCCTGGTGCTGGAACTGCTCCACTATCCGGGCAGGGCGGCCGCTGCGGGCAGGAGGGCGATGGACGAACCGGGCCTCACCCATCTCTCCCTTGCCGTCGAGGACAGGGGCGCCGTGCTCGACGCCGTCGCGCGCCTGGGAGGCTCGATCGAGGAGCGCTCCGACGTCGGAGCGGCGGTGATGGTCCGCGACCCCGACGGGCAGCTGATCGAGCTGACCGACCGGGCCTGGAGGTCGAGGCTCCCTCCTCTCCCGGGGCGGTGAAGCCCCGAGCCTGACGCGCCGCTCAGTCCCGGCGGGAACCGGCGAGCTGACCCTGGGCGGCGAGCACCAGCGGCGAGCGGTCGAGGGCAGCCAGACCTATGATCACCGACGCGGCCGCGGCCGCGACGACGGCCGACGCGGCGATCCCCAGGTCGCCGATCTGCTCGCCGAAGGCGAACACGGCGATCAACGAGCCGACCAAAGGCTCGCCGAGGTCGAGGAGCGGCAGCGACACCGCCAGCGGACCGGCCCGGTAGGCGTTCTGGGCGAGCGTGAGCCCCACGAAGCCGACTGCGGCCAGCGCCCACGGCTCCCATGTGGTGAGCGCCTCCCAGCCACGGGTGGCGAAGTCGTGGGTGGTGGCCTTGGTGATCACCGCCAACAGCCCGAAGGCGGTTCCCGCCGCCGCGGCGTACGCGCTCGTGCTGGCGATCCCCTTCGACACCGACCCGGCGACGAAGAAGACGGCGACCGCTGCCGTCACGCTGCCGAACAGGATCGCCCAGAGGTGTGCCGGTCCCTCGATGAGCGAGTCCTCCGGGTGGATGACCGCTACCAGTGCCATCAGGCCGAACGTGATGCAGAGGATGCCGGTCCATTCGCGCCTCCCCAGGCGGCGGCCTGCCACCAAGGAGGCGAGCGGAAGGGCGAAGGGGAGCTCGGCGACTATCAGCGGTTGGACGAGCACGACCGGCGCCACCGACAGGGCTATCGCCTCGAAGACGAATCCGAGGATCGACGAGAGCAGGCCTGCCAGCCAGAGCGGGTTCCGCAGCATTCGCAGCACCACGCCCGCCCCGAGCGGCTTGTCGGCAGGCTGGTGGCGCACCGCGCTCATCTGCGCGACGTTCGACACGGCGAACGAGGCGGCGGCGGCGAGGGCGAGGGGGACGGCCACGTAGGCGTGGTCACTCATGCTGCCCACAAGGTAAGGGATGGGCGACTTCTGGGCGCGGTTCCCCGGGTCGTCGCCGGTAGCCTCCGCGACGGTGCGGTTCACCGATCACCACGTTCATCTCCTCGCCACCGCCGCAGCCCGCCTGTCGGTGGACGTGTCCGCCGCCCAGACGATCGCCGAGGTGTGCGCGCTGCTCGCGCCACGGGGCACGGGGTGGCTGCGCGGCTGGGGGTACGACGAGTCGCTGCTGGAAGAGGGACGCCATCCGACCCGAGACGACCTCGACCGGGCCAACCCCCGCCAACCGGTGGTCCTCCACCACCGAACCGGCCACGCCGCGGTGCTCAACTCGGCTGCGCTGGCAGAGGTGGGCGAGGAAGATCATCCCGACGGCGTACTGTTCGACCGCCACGACGTCCTGGGCAGGGTGCCGCGGGTCCCCGCCGACGCGCTCGAGGCGGCGGCCGCCGAGGTGAGCCGCGAGTGGGCCCGTCACGGCGTCGCCTGCTTCACCGACGCCACACAGACCAACGGCCTCGAAGAGTTGGCGCTCATCTCCTCCTGGCGGGACCGGGGTGTCGTGGTACAGGAGGTCACGGCCATGGTCGGGGAACCACCTCCGGGGCTGGCGCACGGTCAACTCGTCGGCGGGGTGACGGTCGGGCACGTCAAGCTGATGCCCGGTGAGCACCTCGGCGCACGAGTCGCCTCGGCGCACGCCGCAGGCTTCCCCGTGGCTGTGCACACCGTCGACGTGTCCGACCTCGAAGCGGCCCTGGCCGCGTTCGAGAGCTCGGCCGCCCCCACCGGGCTGCGCGACCGCGTCGAGCACAACGCCCTGTGCCTCCCCGAGCAGGTGACGCGCTTGGCTTCGAGCGGCGCGGCGGTGGTTGTCAACCCGTCCTTCCTGGTGCACCGCGCCGCCAAATACCGGGGGCAGCTCAGCGAGGTCGAGCGCTCCTGGCTGATCCGAATGGGCTCCCTCCTGCGCGCCGGGATACCGCTACGGGCCGGATCGGACTCGCCCGTCGCACCCTCGCGGCCGGCGGAGATGATGGCCGCTGCGACGGCGCACCCGTTCAACCCCGCCGAGAGCGTCGACCGGGCGGCCGCCGAGCTCCTCGTTGCCCCCCTATAGTCAGCAGGCCCGGTCCCGGTCGTAGGTCTCGGGCGGGTAAACCTGCAGCAGCCTGGTCGCACCGCCGCCGAACCCGTGCCCGGAGCACCACGATTGGTTGTCCTCGGCACCGGCGACCCACGTGCCCATCTGGCCCCCGCTCGGCGTGTACCCGCCGGTGATGACAGACCATTGGTAGGAGGTGGAGTAGACGCCGGCCTGCTCGCCGTGCGCTCGCAGCGCGTCGAGGGCCCCCTGGATGGTGGAAGAGTTCAGCTGCTGGTTGCACGACCAGTAGCCGCTCCCGCCGGTGGGGAACGACGAGCTGCACTGGCCCGCCGTCTCGACGTCGAGCCACGCGACCGGCGACGAGGCACCCTGGTCGGCCGCGTAGGACAAGCTCTGCAACGCCGTGTTGTAGCCGTAGTTGTAGGCGATGCACTTGGCGTCGCCGGCGGAGCAGCTACCCGCCGGTCCGGAGGTGTCGTTGGCGTCGGCCGACTGCGGCGAGTTGATGTTGAGGTAGATCTCCAGGTCGCCTCCCGCCCAGCGAGCCTCGCTGGCGAGGCAGGGGTTGGAGGTGAACGCGCTGCCGTCGTTGACTCCCACCACCGCTACCGTGTACGGCTCGGGGGGGTAGGACCCCCCGCACTGGGGCCAGGAGATGTCGTAGCCGGTGTCCCCCGGCCGGTAGGAGGGGCCGCCCTGCGCAGGCGGCGGCGTCTGCTTCGGCGGGGGCGACTTGGAGGGGTCGACAGTGCTCCGGACGTCGCTCGCCACAGCGGAGACCGCGGCCGGCAGGGTCGCCGGAGGGGCGGGCACGGCCGGCAGGGTCGCCGGGGGGGCGGGCACGGCCGGGGGTGCGGGCACGGACGGCAGGGTCGCCGGGACGGGCGGGGAGGGCAGGGGGGGCGCCGTGGCCAAAAGCCGCGGGGCCGCCGGCAGCGTGGGCAGGGGGGGGATCGCCGCAGGTCGGGCGGGGACGCCGACCGGAGGGGTCGAAGGTGGGGACGGCAGGCCAGCCGGCGCAGCGGGCCGAGCGAGGGATCGGGCCGCGGCGAGGGCCGTGTCGAGGTAGACATGCACGACGGAGGTGGCTCCTGGGGGCAGGTCGGCTCCGCTGGGGGGCAGCGACACGGAGGTCACCGCCGCGGTCGGGCCGGCGAGCGCCGCGGCCCACGCCGGCGGCCCGGAGGCCAGGTCGCAAGCGGCGCTGCTCGCGTCGCGGAGGGAGTAGGCCACCACCGCGGTGCCGAGCGCCGCCTTCACCGAAAGCTCTTTCGCCTGTAGTTGCGCCGCCACGCACGAAGCCGCGGCTGGTGCCGGCGCTGCTTCTGGGAGGGACGGCGGGGGGGTCGGGGGGCTGGTCGCCGCCGCCGCTGCCACCGGCGGGGGCGGCGGCAGCATCGTCGCTTGGAGCGCCGCTGGACGGGCAGGCGGCGCGCCCTCGCCTCCCGCCGGCCGGGTCGCCGCCAGGACCCCCCCCGCCACCCCGAGCACGCCGGCCATCCCCGCCCTCAGCCACGCCGACCTCATCCCCAGCTCCCTCCCAGCAGACTCGCCGTTCGGGCCGAAACGATAGCCGCGACGCGAGCGCCGGACTAGTGGGAAATAACCACGTCATGGCCACGGGGGGCGGGCGGCGAGCGGGAAGCCCGGTAGGATCGTTAGCGTGACGAAGGGCCTCCAACCTGCGCACGTCGCGGTCCAGGAGGCCATCACCACCGCCGGCGGAGGCAACGGGGAGCAGGACCGCTACAAGTGGGTGGCGCTCTTCAACGTGACCCTCGGCGTCCTGATGGCCACGATCGACTCGTCGATCATGCTCATCGCCATGCCCGACATCTTCCGGGGCATCCGGCTCAACCCTCTCATGCCGGGCAACAGCTTCTACCTGCTCTGGATGATCCTCGGCTTTCTCATCGTGAGCAGCGTTCTGGTGGTAAGCCTGGGACGCCTCGGCGACATGTACGGGCGGGTCCGCATGTACAACCTGGGCTTCGCCGTCTACACCGTCTCTTCGCTGCTGCTCACCATCGACTGGATGACAGGCAGGTCAGGCGCTCTGTGGCTGATCGTCATGCGCATAGTGCAGGGGATCGGCGCGGCGTTCATAATCGCCAACTCGGCGGCCATCCTCACCGACGCCTTCCCCACCAACCAGCGGGGCCTCGCCCTCGGCATCAACAACGTGGCGGGCATCAGCGGCTCGTTCATCGGTCTCGTCCTCGGCGGGGTGCTCGCGCCGATCGACTGGCGGCTGGTCTTCTTGGTTTCGGTTCCCTTCGGAGCGCTCGGCACGGCGTGGGCTTACGCGAAGCTCCGAGACACCGGCGTGCGACGCCGGGCGAGAATCGACTGGTGGGGCAACGTGACTTTCGCTGCTGGGCTGATCCTGGTGATGATCGGCATCACCTACGGCATCGAGCCCTACGGCGCGAAGACCATGGGATGGACGAGCCCACGCGTGATCGCCGAGCTGGGGGTCGGCGCGGCCCTGCTCCTCGTGTTCGCCTTCGTCGAGACCCGAGTCGAGAACCCCATGTTCCGGCTGCCGCTGTTCAAGATAAAGGCCTTCAGCTTCGGGACGCTGTCCACGTTCCTGGCCGCCGTCGGGCGGGGAGGCCTCATGTTCATGCTCATCATCTGGCTGCAGGGCATATGGTTGCCCCAGCACGGCTACAGCTTCAGCCAGACACCGCTTTGGGCGGGCATCTACATGCTCCCCCTCACGGCCGGTTTCCTCGTGGCCGGCCCTGTGTCGGGATACCTGTCCGACCGCTACGGAGCGAGACCGTTCGCCACGGGGGGGATGGTCGCCGCCGCCCTCAGCTTCGGGTTGTTCGAGCTGCTGCCGATCAACTTCCCCTACCCGGTGTTCGCAGGCCTGCTGCTCATGAACGGCCTAGCTATGGGGGCGTTCGCCTCCCCCAACCGGGCGGGCGTGATGAACAGCCTGCCTGCGACCGACCGCGGCGCCGGGGGGGGCATGAACTCGACGTTCCAGAACTCGGCGCAGGTTCTGTCCATCGGCATCTTCTTCACGTTGATGATCCTCGGCCTGTCGGGCTCGCTGCCCGGCGCTCTCCAGCGGGGACTCACCTCCCACGGGGTCGCCCCCGCACTGGCCAGCCGGGTGGCGCACTTGCCGCCGGTGTCGGTGCTGTTCGCCGCTTTTCTCGGCTACAACCCGGTGCGCCATTTGGTGCCCGCCTCCGCCCTGGCCCACTTGTCGAAGGCCGATTACGCCGCCCTCACCGGTCGGTCCTTCTTCTCCCATCTCATCTCGGGACCGTTCCAGGCGGGGCTGCACGAGGCGTTCGCCTTTGCGATCGCCGCCTGCGCGGTGGCGGCGATCGCCTCGTGGTCCCGGGGCTCCCGCTACGTGGACGAATCCGAGCCCTGAGCCGGTTCTCCCTCAGTGGGAGCCGGGGGGCCGCCGAGCTCGACAAACCCTGAGCGCCGCCCTGCGTCGGCTCGGGCTCGGCGGCAGCTTCTCAGATCGGCTCGGGCATGGCCGGCAGGTCGGCGAGGTCGGGGTAGACGCTGAACACCTGGTCGAGGGCCACCACCTCGAGCAGCCTGCGGATCCTCCCCGGCGGGCAGACCAGGACCAGGTCGCCGCCCGCCGCGCGTGCCCGCTTCAGCCCGCTGACGAGGGCGCTCAAACCGGAGGAGTCCAAGAAGTCTGTCGCCTTCAAGTCCACCGCCAGGCGGGCGCGTCCCCGTCCGACCAGATCCGACAGGTGCTGGCGGAGCTGGGGGGCTGTCGCCAGGTCCACGTCGCCGAAGACTGCGACCACCGTCGTAGGCCCCGCCTCGTCGGTGCGCAGCTCCATGTCCAAGAGCCGCGACGATAGCCGCCGGAGCGCTCGGAGGTCGCGGAGTTGACGGCCTGCACGGACGTGGAAGAGGATCGGCGGATGGGTCTGCTCGAAGGGAAGGTGGCGATCGTCACGGGTGGGGGGCGGGGAATCGGCAGGGAGCACGCTCTGCTCCTCGCGCGCGAAGGCGCAGCGGTGATGGTGAACGACCTGGGCGGCGACGGCCGCGGGGAGGGCCAGGACCTGACCCCCGCCCAGAGCGTTGCCGAGGAGATTCGGGCGGGGGGAGGACGGGCGGAGGTGAACGGCGGCGACGTGTCCGACTGGGCGTGCGCCGAGGCTCTCGTCGAGCAGACCGTCGATGCTTTCGGGCGCCTCGACATCCTCGTCAACAACGCCGGGATCCTCCGCGACCGGATGGTCTTCAACATGACCGAGGAGGAGTGGGACGCCGTCGTCAAGGTGGTCCTCAAGGGCAGCTTCGCTCCGGCCAGGTTCGCTGCGGCGTACTGGCGGCGACGTCACAAGGAGACCGAGGAGCGCGTCGACGCCGCCATCGTCAACACCTCGTCGGAGTCGGGGCTCTACGGCAACTCGGGCCAGGCGAACTACGCGGCGGCCAAAGCGGGGCTCGTCGCCCTCTCGACGGTCCTCGCTCGCGACCTCGAGCGCATCGGCGTGCGGGCCAACACCATCGCCCCAGTGGCCGCGACACGGCTGCTCGGCACGGTGGTCTCCCACGAGGCGCCCCCGCCCGGCGGTTACGATCCGATGGCGCCGTCGGCGGTCGCGCCGCTCGTCGTCTGGCTCTGCTCGGACCTCGCCCGGGAGGTCAACGGCCAGGTCTTCGCGGTGAGCGGATCGCGCATCCAGCTGGTGGAGGGCTTCCGGCCGGTCACCCAGATCGACGCCGAGGGACGCGAGTGGACGGTGGACCGCATCGAGAGCCTCCGGCAGGACCTGCTCGGCGACCGCGACCCGGGCATACCCCCGTTCCTGCCGCCCGTCAGGTCCTGATTCGCACTACTGGGCGGTGCTGCCCGACGGGCGCGCCTTGCGGGCCGAGGCCGCTCTAGTCGCCGAGGCGGTCTTCGACGCCGCCGACCTGGCCGCCGCCGACTTGGACGCCGGCGCAGCATGGTCGTGGACGTGCGCCTCTCCGCTGTGCTCCTGCTCGAAGTCCCGGTGGGGCACGTGGGAGTGCCGCAGGGGAGCGTGGTCGTGCTCGTGGCTGTGGCTCGAGCTGAGATGATCGAAGCCACCCGAAGCGTTGTGGTTGTGGGTCACGTGGAAGTGCTCGTGGGTGTGCTTCAACTCGGCGTGGTCGTGCTCCTCGAAGCCCTGGGCGTCGTGCCGTTCTGCGGTCACAGGTGCCTCCTCCCTTCCTGAAGTGTGTATCAACAGTTCATACCCTGCACCTGGACGCGCTCACCCGATGCGGTGCCGTTCGGCGTCCGCCCGGAGCGACATGCCGTGGCCGGGCGCTCCGGGGTCGAGCCACATCTGCCCGTCGCCGACGGCTGGGAGGCCGTCGAAGAGCATCGGATCGAGGCGGGCGTGGTCGTGAAAGTACTCGACGTGGCGGAGGTTGGGCACCGCCAGCGCCGCCGGGGCGTGGAGGTTCGGCGAGCAGTGGGCGGAAACCTCGAGATTGTGCGACTTTGCCAGCGCCGCGGCTTCCAACCAGCCGGTGTAGCCCCCGCAGCGGGTGGCGTCCATCTGCAGGCAGTCGACCGCCCCGACTGCGACCATCGCCGCGAAGTAGGGAAGGTGGTAGCCGTACTCGCCGGCGGTCACGTCGACGGCCACCTGGTCCCTCACCTCCCTGAGGCCGTCGAGGTCGTCGGAGGACACGGGCTCCTCGAACCAGACGACGCCGTGCTCGTCGAGGACCCGCCGGCCGAAGCGGACCGCCTGCTTGCGGGAGTAGCCCCCGTTTGCGTCGACCATCAGGTCGACCGCCTCTCCTGCCACCCGGCGGCTGAGCGCCACCCGGGCCAGGTCCCTCTCCACGTTGCCGCCCCAGTCCTCGCCGACCTTGATCTTGCAGGACCGGGCGCCCAGCTCGCCGACCCACCGCTCGAGCTGCGCGGCCGTCGTCCGGTCGTCGTAGGTGGTGAAGCCACCGCTGCCGTAGATGGGCGCGCCACGACGGTGCTGGCCGAGCAGGGCGGCGAGCCCCGTGCCGAGCAGGCGGGCCTTCAGGTCCCACAAGGCGACGTCGGCCGCCGAGATCGCGTGCGCGCAGACACCGGGCCGTCCGAGGTTGCGGCACTGGCGGGCCATGGCCTCGTTCAGGGCTGTGACCGCCATCGGGTCGGCACCCAGCAAGACGCCGGACAGCACCGAGTCGACCACCACCCGGCTGGCGTCGCTTCCGTAGGTCCACCCGGTGCCTATCTGACCCCCGGCGCCCACCAGCACCACGACCACGGTCGTCTTGGTCCAAGACAGCGTCCCGTCGGCCTCCGGCTGGTCTGTCGCCACCTCGTAGGAGCGGGCTTCGAGGGAATCGATCTGCACGACCGGGGCGTACCCGGCGCCGAGCGGGACAAACAATGCCGGGCTGCCGGGACCCCGGCGCCGGTGCCGCTCGCCTACGATCGAGCGATGGCCGACGACGTCTCGTTCCAAGTCGAGGACCTCGGGACCCACACGGTGGTGAGGGCGAACGGCTTTCTCGACGTGTCCACCTCGCCGCGCTTGCGTGACGCCTTGAACGAGGTGCCGGTCGGCTCGAACAGGTATGTCCTGCTCGACCTGGGGGGGATCGAATTCCTGGACTCCAGCGCCCTGGGGGTGATCCTCTCGGCGTGGAAGCACATGCACGCCGAAGGGAGCACCCTCGCCGTCGTCTCACCCCACGAGCACGTCACCAAGATCTTCGAGATCACCGCCCTCACCCTGAGCATCGACGTCTATCCCTCCCTCGACGAGGCCCGAGAACGCCTCGGGCTCTAAAGCTGAACCTGCCGTTGACGTAAGGGACAGAGACTAGGATGTGGGGCGTGGCTCGAGTTGGCCGTCCTGGCCAGGGGTCGAAGCGATGAGCGACCTGCTCGCCGATCAGCAGCTGTTCGGCATAGGCGAGGCCGCCTCCCGCGCTGGCGTCACCGAGCGGGCCCTGCGGTACTACCAGGAGTTGGGGTTGATCGAGCCCAGCGGCCGCACCAAGGGCGGCATGCGCCGCTACTCGCAGTACGACCTCGACCGGGTTGCCCGCATAAGGGAGCTCCAGAGCCTTCTCGGCCTGAACCTCGACGAGATCGCAGCCGTGCTGCGCAACGAGGACAGGACGGCGCAGATCAGGGCCGCCTACTTCGACGAGGGCACCGGCACCGTCGAGAAACGGGCGCTGCTCGGCGAGTCGCTGACCCTCGCGCGGGACCTGCGCCGCACCGTCGAGTCCAAGCGGGCGGCGCTGGACTCCTTTCTGGCGGACCTCGACGCCCGCATCGAGAAGATAGAGGCGGCCCTCGAGAGGTACGCCTGAACCTGAAGCTCGTCGACGGCACGGCGCTTGCTTAGGCCGCAGCCCGGGAGGGAACACTCCCATGCGTGCCCGGAGGACGGTTCCCCCCCCACGTGCTTCGCGAGTACGCCCTTCTGGCCGACGGTGAGCGGGGGGCGGTCATCGGGCCGCGGGGCGAGATCGCCTGGATGTGCGTCCCCCGGTGGGACTCCGGATCTGTGTTCTCGACGCTGGTCGGCGGCGACGGCGTGTACGCCGTAACCCCGGTTTCCCGCTTCGTGTGGGGAGGTTTCTACGAGCCGGGCTCGCTGATCTGGCGGAGCCGTTGGGTGACCGAGGGCGGTCTGGTCGAGTGCCGCGAGGCGCTGGCTTTCCCGGCCCGGCCCGACCGGGCGGTGGTGCTCCGCCGCATCATGGCCCTCGACGGCGACGCCCGGGTGAGCGTCGTGCTCCAACCCAGGGCCGGCTACGACGCAGAACCCTTGCGGGGCCTTTCCCTCGAGGGGGGTTGTTGGACCGGGCGCACCGGGAGCTTGCGGTTCCGCTGGCAGGGTGCGCCGTCGGCGCGTCCCGGCACCGAGGGCCGTCGGCGGAGCCTGCTCGCAGAGCTGACCGTGCCGGAAGGCGCCCAACACGACCTGGTCCTGGAGATCGGTGAGGGCGTGCTCGACGACCCGCCCGTCGACGCCGGCACCGCCTGGAAGACGACCGAGGCGGCCTGGGCGGACGGGGTCCCCCCTTTGTCCGAATGCGTCGATGCCGACGACGCGAGGATGTCCTACGCCGTGCTCAGGGGACTCACGGCCTCGAGCGGCGGGATGGTTGCGGCGGCCACCACGAGCCTCCCGGAGCGGGCCGAGACCGGCCGCAACTACGACTACCGCTACGTGTGGATCCGCGACCAGTGCTACGCCGGCCAGGCCGCCTTCGCCGTCGGCGACCCTTTCCTCCTCGGCGAGGCGGTCCGGTTCGTCGGGGCTCGCCTGATCGAGCACGGCGCCGGCATGGCGCCCGCCTACACACCAAGCGGCGAGGCGGTCCCCGACCAGCGACAACTGGGCCTTCCGGGCTACCCGGGGGGGTTCGACCGGATAGGCAACTGGGTCAACCGGCAGTTCCAGCTCGACGCCTTCGGGGAGGCTCTGCTGCTCCTCTCCGCCGCCGCGGAGGCGGGGGTGCTCGACTCGGAGGGCTGGAAAGCGGCCGGGATAGCCGCTTCGGCGGTCGCCGCCCGCTGGCAGGAGCCCGACGCGGGCATCTGGGAGATCGACAACCGGCCGTGGACGCACAGCCGCCTAACTGCCGCGGCGGGCCTGCGCGCCCTCGCGCGCGCCTCGCCCGCCGGGAGATCGCCCACCGAGTGGCTCGCCCTCGCCGACCACATCGTCGCCGACACGTCCTCCCGCTCCGTTCATCGCGACGGCTATTGGACGCGGGCGCCCGACGACGATGGTCTCGACGGCGCTCTGCTCCTCCCCCCGCTCAGAGGGGCGGTGGCGGCCGACGATCCCCGGACGGAGGCGACGCTCGACGCCTATATGGAGCGCCTCACGGAGAAGGGCTACGCCTACCGCTTCCGTCACCGCCCCGGCCCTCTCGGCGAAGCGGAGGGTTCGTTCCTCCTCTGCGGGTTCGTGATGGCGATGGCCCTCGACCAGGTGGGCCGCAGGCAGGAGGCGTTGAGGTGGTGGGAGCGCACGAAGGCGTCGTGCGGCCCCCCGATGCTCTACTCAGAGGAGTTCGACGTGGGGGAGCGCCAGATGCGCGGCAACCTGCCGCAGGCGTTCGTGCACGCGATGATGCTGGAGGCGGCCGCTCGCCTGGCCAGGGGCTGAGTCGATGACCACGGTGTACGTCGGAACCTCCGGCTGGCACTACGGGCACTGGAAGGGCCTCTTCTACCCGGCGGACCTGCCCGCCCGCTCCTGGCTCGGCTTCTACGCCGAGCGCTTCGCGAGCGTCGAGGTGAACAACGCCTTCTACCGGCTGCCCGAGGCGGGCACCTTCGGGCGGTGGGCGCAGACGACGCCGGAGGACTTCGTTGTCGCGGTCAAGGCGAGCCGGTACTTGACCCACATAAAGCGCCTGCGCGACCCGGTAGAGCCGGTCCACCGGCTGATGGGCCGGGCGTCGGAGCTGGGCGGTCGTCTCGGCCCGGTGCTGTTGCAGCTGCCGCCGAACCTGCCGGCGGACCCCGGGGACCTCGACGCGGCGCTGGCGGCGTTCCCCCGTGGGACGCGGGTGGCGCTCGAGGCCCGCCACCCCAGCTGGTTCGTCCCCGACGTGCGCAAGGTCCTCGAGCGGCGGCGCGCTGCGTGGTGTCTCGCCGACGGGGGTCCTGTCGACCCGCCGCGCTGGCGGACCGCCGAATGGATCTACGTCCGGTTCCACGGGGGCCGCGGCGAACCGTCGTCGTGCTACACCCGATCCCCGTTGGAAACGTGGGCCCGCCGGCTCGCCGCGCTGGCGGCCGGCGACGCCGACGTCTACTGCTACTTCAACAACGACGCCCACGGCTGTGCTCTTCGCGACGCCCGCCGTTTCGCTTCGGCGCTGCGGCGCGCCGGTCTCGAGCCGACGCGCGTCCCGGGCCGCACCGAGACACCAGTCAGGTAGCAGCAGCTTCTCGGGTGGACAACGGGGAGGTCTCGTTGGCTAGGGTGGCGACGCCGTGTGTCCGTTGTCCGTTTTGCGCAGGATGGCGCCGGCGTTGCTGGTTGCCTCGATCGGGGTCTTCGGCCAAGGCGGAGCCAGCGCCTTCGCCGCCGCGGGTCCAGCCGGTACCGCCGAGCTCCGGGCGCTGCAGGCCCAGGCAGCTGCTGAGGGGGCGGCCGTCAGGCGGGCGACCGTCGCCTACGACCAGGCCCTCGTGGCCGCCTCGGCGGAGGCCGCCCAGCTTTCAGCCGACAGGGAGGCGGCGGCCCGAGCGGCTTCCCGTGTGGCCGCGACGTCCGCCGCGTTGCGCCGCGAGGCGATCCTCGCCTACGTGGGCGCCTACTCCCAGCCTCTGCCCGCTGCGGCGACCGGGGCCACCGTGTCCGACCCGGCGGTCCGTGCCGCCTACGTCGACCTCTCGAGCGGGATGGTCGCCGCCGACCTCACCGCCCTGCGGGAGGAGAGGTTGTCGTACTCGCGCGCCGAGGCGGACGCCGCAGCTGCGCTGCGGTCCGACCAGGCGGCGCTGGCCTCCGCCGCCAGGGCCGGGCGAGCGGCCCTCGCCAGGGCCGGCGCAGTGCAGGCGCAGCTCGTCTCGCTACAGGCGCGCATCGACGCCGCCCAGGCGGCGGCCGAACCGAAGGCGCCGCTGCAAGGTGGCCCGGTCAACGGCGGCCTGGTGGCAGTGGTCCGCTCCCAGCTCGCCCCGCTACCGGTTGCGGCCGCCTCGGCGCGGCCGGCCCGGCCAGCCGCTCCGACGACGGTCCCCCCGACGACGGTCCCCCCCACGACTGTCCCGCCGACGACGCTGCCGCCCACGACTGTCCCGCCGACGACGACCGGCGGGACGGCCGCGGCCACCCCCCCTTCTTCGAGCGCCCCTTCCCCGGGGGTGTGGCTGCAGCTACGCGAATGCGAGTCGGGAGACGACTACCAGGCGAACACCGGCAACGGCTACTACGGCGCCTACCAGTTCAGCCAGCAGACCTGGACGGACCTCGGCCTGCCGGGCAGGCCGGACCTCGAGCCGCCTGCCATGCAGGACCAGGCGGCAGAGGAACTGCAGGCCCGCTACGGGTGGGGCCAGTGGCCCGCCTGCGCCGCCGCCCTCGGTCTCACCTAGCTCGCCCGCACGCGCCCCACTAGCGCCCCCGAAGTCTCACCGCCGCCGCCCCGGCTTGCCACGCCGGCCCCCGGCCGGCCCAACCCACGACAACAGCAGGGTTTTGCCTCCTCTTAGGCTTCGTATGCCCATTAGGACACCCCGTCGAGGGGAGACTGTAGGTCGATGGCTCTCGGAACCCCGCCCCGCCGCCGAGCGGTCGGGCCCCCACCCACGGATCCTC
>DATGKR010000089.1:0-9844 GCA_035294565.1 Acidimicrobiales bacterium
AGGCGGAGGGTGTCAGGCGGCGGGTGAGGAGGCCGCGAGGGCGGCAGTCGCCAGCTCCTCCAGGGAGGCCGCTAGGTGGCCGAGGAAGCGTTGCGGGTCGCCCATGACCTCGGGCGCGGTGATGAGCCCCATGCTCATCGAACCGGCGTAGCTGTAGACCGTGAGGTTGAAGTTGGACGGAGGAACGGTCACCGCGAAGGAGATCCAGTCGGATACCTCCACGTCGCCGAACCAGCGGGTCTCGCGGGGCCCGGCGACGTTGGCGGTGGTCACGTTGTTGACCGTCCGGGGGAGCAGGTAGGCCAGCCGTCGCTGGAAGAACGGCGAGAGCCGGCAGCTGTACTCGGTCCAGCGCAGGGCCATCTCCAGGCCGGTCGCCCTGCGCAGATCCACGCCGAGCCGGCAGCTGTCGTTGGTGGAACGCAGGCACTCGAGGGGGTCGGCCTGCTCGGAGTGCAGTCGCACCGTCGTCGGGGTGATGCGGTTCCCCCAGCGGCGCTCGAAGCTGCCCGCGTCCGCTCCCACCCCGAAAACGGCGGTCGCCTCCGCTGCGGGCTCCCCCCTCGCCAGGAGCTCTCTCCGGACCGCCATGGCGACCACAGCGTGGAGGACCCCGTTGATGGTGCTCCCGGTCGCGTCGGCCACCTGCTTGAACGATGCGAACGGCAGCGAAGCCGAGGCGCACACCCGCGCCGCCCCGCAGCGCGTGTTGCAGAAGTTGCGCCGGCAGCCTACGAACGGGGCGGTGGTGGGATGGGAGGCGCGAAAACGGCGCCCCCGGCGGTGGGCGGCGACGGCGTCGACGCAGAGGCGGGCGAGACCCGCGAGCCAGCGGGGCAGGTCCGCGACGGCGAGCGCCAGCAGGGTCCCCGGCCCGGCCGAGCGCGTCCGCTCACCAGTGGCCGAACCCCGCCGTGCCGAGGGCCCCACGGGCGTCCCCCGGTCGGGAGTGGTTACGGCGAGGAACGTGTTGCGGGCGGCGAGGCCGTCCATGATCGAATGGTGGACCCTGGCGACCACCGCCTGGCGCCCACCTTCGAGGCCGTGGACGAGCGTCAAGGCCCACAGGGGCCGGGAGCGGTCCAGTCGGTTCTCGGCCAGCCGGGACGCCAGGGCGTCCAGTTCCTGCCGCCCCCCCGGCGGCGCAAGGGTCACCTCGGAGAGGTGGGAGTCGAGGTCGAAATCGGGGTCGTCGACCCAGAACGGGCGGGCGAACCCGGGGACGAACACCGCCTTCTGCGTCGAACGGGCGACGATCCCGAGCCGGCCGGCGATGGCCTCCCTGAGCTCGGCGAGCTCGACGGGCCGGCCCCGTGCCGAGGTGTCGAGCACCAGCACCTTGAGCGTGTGCAGCGGCGTTTCGGGCGTCTCCATGTGCAAGAAGACGGTGTCGACACCCCGGGCGCGCTCAGGAAGACCCCGGCGCCCGGGCCCGCCCCAGCGCCCCGTCCGTTTGCTCACGCCGGCTCGCCGGCTCCTTCCAGCGCTGCCTGGCGGGCCCATCCGTAGTCCGGTTTGCCCGACGGGGACCTCTGTATGGCGTCCACGGTGACAAGCCCGCGGGGCACCTTGTAGCCGGCGAGGTGCCGGCGAGCCTCGGCCTGCAGCGAGTCAAGGTCTGGTGAGGTGCCCGGCTGGGGCGCCACGACGGCGACCACGCGCTCGCCCCACACCTCGTCCGGCACTCCCACAACCAGGGCGTCGTGGACGTCAGGGTGGCCGCGAAGAACCTCCTCGACCTCCTCGGCGTAGACCTTCTCCCCGCCGGTGTTGATCGAGCTGGAGTCGCGTCCGAGCAGGACGACCTTGCCGTCGGACTCGACGCGGGCCCAGTCGCCCGGCAGGACCCACCTCACGCCGTCCACCTCTACGAAGGTCGCTTTGGTCTTGGCCTCGTCCTTGTAGTAGCCGAGCGGGATGTGTCCGCGCTTGGCGAGGCGGCCCACCACGCCTGAACCGGGTTCCACGCGGCGCAACTCCTCGTCGAAAACGCAGGTGCGCTCGTCGACGGCAAACTCGCCGGCGTCGGAGCGGGTTCCGGCCACCCCCGTCTCGGAGGAGCCGAAGGCGTCGATGATGATCACGTTGGGCAGCAGCTTGGATATGCGGGCCTTGGTCGAGGCGGACAGGATGGCGCCGCCCGACGAGAAAACGATGAGCGACGAGGTGTCGAGCTCCCCCCGCCGCTCCAGCTCGTCGAGCAGGGGCCGGGCCATGGCGTCGCCCACCACGGTGATGACGTTGATCCTCTCCCGGGCGACGGCCTCCCACGCCTCCGCCGGGTCGAAGCTCCCGGGCGAGAGCAGCACCACCTTGCCCCCCCCGAACCATGTTATGAACGCCCCCCAGTGGGCGCTCACGTGCATCAAAGGCGGGGCGCACAGCTGCACCAGCGGGAAGTCCGTGACGCGTTCGGGCAGCTCGTCGGGAGAGGTGATCGGGCCCTTGTTCATGAGCGGGTCACCGCCCCCGAGGGCGGCGAAGAAGATGTCCTCGTGGCGCCACATCACCCCTTTCGGCATCCCCGTGGTCCCGCCGGTGTAGGCCAGGTAGATGTCGTCGTCCGACCTTCCCTCGAAGCGCCGGCAGGGGTCCGAGCCGGCGAGCGCCTCCTCGTAGTCCGGCCAGTCGGCCGGCGTGCCGGTAGCGTCGTCCACGCAGAGCAGGGTGTGGATCTTCCCGGTGCGCACCGCTTCGACGACCGGCGCGAACTGGCGGTGGGCGATGACCGCGACGAGGTCGGCGTTGTCGTAGAGGTAGGCCAGTTCACGTTCCACGTAGCGGTAGTTGACGTTCACCGGGACGGCTCTCAGCTTGAACGCGGCGAGCATGCCCTCCAGGTACTCGGTCCCGTTGAACAGGTGCAGGCCCACGTGGTCGCCGGGACCTACGCCCCGGGCGGCCAGCCAGTTGGCGAGCCGGTTGGCCCGCTCGTCGAGGCCGGCGTAGGTGAGGCGGCGCGCCGGGGTCACCAGCGCCTCGCGGTCAGGCACCTTGTCCGCGACCCGTTCGAAGAGGTGGGAGAGGTTGAAGCTCACCTGGTCCCCCCGAAGGGGTCCTCGACCGGGGTGGGATCGCCGAGGTTGCTCTCCTTCATCAGCTCCCGGAGGGCGTCGGGGACGGCGTCGGCGATCGCCCACGGATCGGGGACCAGATCCGGGTCGACGTGGACACCGAAGTCCACCCGGTCGCAGTAGGACAAGACGGTGGTGTTCACGCCCATACCCTCCAAGATGATGGAGCACGGGTATATGCCGAGCACGCGCGCCCCGCTGGCGTAGATCGGCACGGGCGGCCCCGGCACGTTGGAGACGAGCGTGTTGACGCGGAGGGGCATGCGGGTCATGAGGTTGGTGCTGTACGCCGCGCGGATGACCGACGAGATGAGCACCGGCGCCGCCACCTCGCCGATCGACTGGATCTGGCGGGCCCTGACGGCTTGGAGCATCTCCTTGGAGCTCTGGCTCGAGTCGTAGATCTCCCGGAGGCGTGCGACCGGGTCGTCGAGGTGGGTGGCGAGGGAGACGAGCATCGAGCTCACCTGGTTGTCCTGGGCGGTGTTCCCTTCGGCGCGGGTGGAGACCGGCACTGCGCTGACCAGGGGGGCGTCGGGCAGCTGGCCCAATCCGAGCAGGTAGCTGCGCAGCGCGCCGGCTACCAGGGCGAGGATGACGTCGTTGACCTTCACTTGGTGGCACTGCTTGAGGGCATGCACGTCGGCGAGGGCCACCGAGGAGAACGCCAGGCTGCGGCGAGGTCCGACGGTGCCGTTGAAGGGGGTCACCGGGGCTTGGAGTAGCTGACGGTTGGCCGGTTGGCGGACCATGCGGTCGACGATCGTCACGCCGCGTCGGGCGAGGCTCATGGCGAAACGGAGGTTGCGCCGGGGCGAACCGACCATGCGCCTGGCCGCGCCGGCGAGCAGTTCCAGGTCGGAGGGGTCCGGCCCGGCGCTGGTGTCAGCCTCGGGGGGTGTCCGCGGAGGCGGGTCCGGTTCGAGGTCGAGGAGCGCGGTCGCCAGGCTCGCCCCGGCGATGCCGTCGAGGAGGCAGTGGTGGTACTTCATGAGAAGGGCGACCCGCCCGCCGGCGAGCCCCTCCAGCAGCCACAGCTCCCAGAGGGGCCGGCGCCTGTCGAGTTGGATGCCGAGGAGCGTGCCGGCGAGCTCGGCGGTCTCTTTCGCCCCGCCGGGGGAGGGCACCGCGACGCGCCTGACGTGTTGGCGAACGTCGAAGTTGGGGTCGTCCACCCACACGGGGCGGTCCAGGTTGCCGGGTACCTCGCGCAGCTTCCAACGGAACTTCGGCGCGAAGTCGAGACGCTCCTCGATCCTCTCCACGAGCGCCTCGAAGCTGAAGCGGGAGCCTTCGGTCTCGAGGATCGTCAGGCCACCCACGTGCTGGTGCCAGGAGGGCGTCTCGAGCGACAGGAACAGGGCGTCGGTGCCGTTCAGCCTCTTCATGGTCTCGCTCCCTATCGGTCAGGTGCCGGCCGCCACGCCGGCTGCCAGAGTGGACATTTCGACAGCCCGGGCGCCGGTCCTGCGCATGTCGCCGTGAAGCCCGTTGTGGAGGAAGGCGAAGGAGACGCCGCTTGCGGGGTCCGCCCACCCGACCTGCCCGTGGGCGCCGGCGTGGCCGAACGCCCGTGGCGAGCAGAGCGCCCCGAAGCAGGCGTAGCGCAGGACGTGCTTGCCGTCGTCGCCGGCGACGACGAGGCCCAGCGTCCGGTTGACCGGCACCTGCATCACCGGGTCGACCAGCCGGCAGCGGATGTTGGAGGTGACGTCGCGAAGCGTCGGCTCCGACCACAGCCCGTGGGTGTTGTGCAGCAGCTCCTGGTAGAAAAAGGCGAGGTCGGCGGCGGTCATGATCCCCCCGCCGCCAGGGACCCCCGCGGCGATCGCCTCGGGGCTGGCCAGGTGGCGGGCCGGGTCGTCAACACCGAGCGGGCGGGAGCCGACGGGGGTCGGGGGGGCGATCCCCTCCTGCTCATCGGGGGGGATGCCGAGCAGCCGCGGGAGCCCCATCGGGCGTGTCACCAGCGCCTCGACGGCGTCGCGGAAGTCCCGGCCGTCGAGGCGCTCGATCAGGTCGGCGAGGACCCAATGGGCCGACGAGGGGTGGTAGGCGAAGCGGCTGCCGGGTTCCCACTCCAGCTTCCAGGTCGCGAAGCGCTTCCTCCTCCGCTCGGCGTCGGCGCCCTCCTCGGGATGCATCGGGGCGTTCGGGAACCCCGCCGTGTGCAGCAACAGCTGCTCGATCGTCGCCCGGCCCGGCCCTCCCACCAGCTCGGGGACGAGATCCTCCACGGCGGCGTCCACCGCCAACGAGCCCCGGTCGACGAGCCGCCAGGCGGCGGCGGCGACGATCGGCTTGGTCGCCGAGTAGGCGGCGAAGCGGGTGCTGGTGGTCGCCTCGCCGAACGCTTCGAAGAGCTCCAGCTTGCCGCCGCGGGCGACGGCCACCTGGCATGCGGGCACGGCGCCCTGTTCCACGTAGAGGGCCGCCTGATCGGCCAGGGCTCCCCAGGTGCCCACGGCGGTCCGGCTCATGCCGCGGGCGCCAGGTCCCCCAGCGCCGCGTCGAGGAAGGCCTTTACCTCGCCGGACCACACGTGGCTCACGTGACCTCCGGGGTACCACAGGATGGCCGGCCGCTCCCAGTGCTCCCACAGCTCGAGGGCGTGGCGGGGGGTGGTCACCGCGTCTCCGAGGCCGGCGAAGATGAAGCGCCGCTCGCGCGGGGGGTGGGCGGCGAAGCTGAGGGGGTCGATCAGCCGGTCGACGGCGAGCGCCTCCTCGGAAGCGAGCAGGCCGCTGAGCTTCCGCCCCCGGACGCCGCCCACCCGGCGCAGCTGGTGGGCGAGCAGGCGCGCCAGGCCGGTGACGGGGACGCCCGCCACGACCGTCCCCACCGACGGTTCGAGCCCGGCGACGATGCCCGCCGTGTGGCCGCCGAGGGACACCCCGTAGACGGCGACGTGCGGGGCGCCCTGGCGGCAGATCCAGCTCACGAGGCGCCTGATGTCGTGCACCGCCTGTAGCGTCGCGGCGACGTTCTGGACCGGGTCCATCCCCGGCACGTCGAGCCCTTTGACCGCCCGCTGGCCGTGAAGCGGCAGGACGGGCAGGGCGACGTTGAGGCCCAGCCGGCGGTAGAGGTGCTGGACCCGGAAGGAGACCAGGTCCGTCGAGCGCCCCTGCCCGGCACCGTGCACGCAGACCACCCACGGCCGCGGCGCCCCGGGATGGCGCAAGACGACGGCGTGCGCCACGGCGTTGGGGTAACCACGGCTCCACGGGGCCCGCGCCTCGAGGGCCGGAGGCAGCACGCAGCCGGAAGGGTAGGCGAGCCGCTCGAAGCGGGTGCCGAAGGCCCAGCCTTCACCGACCGTCGGTTCGATCAGCGGCTCGGGTTGGCGGTAAAGGTCGGCGGCGGCGGTCCCTTCGAGGGCTTCGGCGACCCGGGCGGTCTCGGCCATCGCTTGGAGCAGGTCCTCCTCGCTCGGCACCCTCCGGATCATGGCGCTGGCCGCGAGGAAGAATTCGTCCACGCCTATCTCGCCCGCTTGCCGCCACGTTCGCGGAGCGGGCGGCGGCAGCCCTTCGGGCGGGCGGCGGGCGGCGGCCACCCAGCCGAGCAGCGTTCGTGGCAGCGTCGCCGCCAGGATCTGCAGGCGCTCGACGAGGCGGCGCGCCGTCCCCTGGTCCATCTGCCATTCCTAGCCGTTGGGCGCGTTTGGGGCGAACCGGGCGGTACCGTTGGGCGGGACGTGCCCGCTCTGCCTCGTCGGGCGGCGCATCTAGCGTTTGGCCATGCCGGTCAGGTCCCTCGGGTACATCCGCATCAGCGCTCAGGACCTGGCTGCGTGGCGCCGCTTCGCCGGCGAGTTCCTCGGGCTCATGGAGACCTCCGAAGGCGACGGCGCCCTGCGCTACCGGATGGACGACCACCCGCCCCGCCTGGTCGTCGCGGCCGGCGGCGAGAACCGTGTGGAGGCCGTCGGGTTCCAGGTGACCGGCCCGGAGGAGCTTGTCGCCCTGTCTGGCGCGGTCGAGGCGGCCGGGGCCAAGGTCGTTGCCCTCGACGCCCCCGAAGCTCGGGACCGGGGGGTGACGGAGGCGGTCCGCTTCGACGACCCCGCCGGCAACCCGCTCGAGCTGTACTGGGGACCCGCGCTGCAGCACCGGCGCGCTGAGACCCCGCTGGTCAGCGGCTTCGTCACCGCAGAGCAGGGAATGGGCCACGTGGTGCTCACCGCCCCCGACACGGGCGAGGCCTACCGCTTCTACACCGAGGTCCTCGGCTTCCGGGCCCGTAACACGATGCGGCTGGGCGACCAGACGCTGTGGTTCCTCGGGTGCAACCGTCGCCACCACACCGTCGGGCTGATGCCGATGCCCGGCCCCGGACGGCTGGTCCACTTCATGGTCGAGGCGGGCACCCTCGACGACGTGGGCCGCGCGTGGGACCGGGCGGGGAAGCTGGAGGTGCCGGTCATGCAGACCCTCGGGCGCCACACGAACGACCGTATGGTCTCCTTCTACGTCATCAGCCCCGGGGGCTTCGCCGTCGAGTTCGGCTTCGACGGCCTTCGCGTCGACGAAGAGGAACCGGTGTACGAGATCACCGAGGGAGCCTTCTGGGGGCACCGCTTCGTCAACTTTCCGAACCTGTAGCGGTGTTTCGACACGGGTGAAGCCGGGAACATGTCGGTCATGAGCGACATGGACACGCCACAGACTTCGCCGAGCGCCGAGACCCGCGCGGCCGAGGAGCGGGAAGCCCGCGCCGCCCACGAGGCCGACCGCCCGGCGAACGCCGAGGAGCAGGAGGCCGCTCCCGCGTCGGTCGACCCCGCCGCCAAGGAGAGCTTCGAGGAGATGAGCCGGCTCGGGGCGGAGGTGAAAGGGGAGGGCCAGATCCCCTGACCCCGCAGAGGCGGGCAGGCGGGTAGCCTGCGGCGGTGCAGGATGGCGCACCCGAGTGGTTCCGTTCCGCCCTGGCCGCCCCCGTGGAGGATCTCGCCCTCGACGTCGACGGCTGCCGAATCGCGTACCGGCGTTGGGGCAGCACCGAGCTTCCCGCCTTGGTGCTGGTCCACGGGGGCGCCGCCAACAGCCGGTGGTGGGACCACGTGGGTCCCCTTTTTTCCAGAGAATGCTGCGTGAGCGCGCTGGACCTGTCAGGGCACGGCGATTCGGGTAGGAGGCCCGCCTACAGCTTCGACCAGTGGGCCGACGAGATCGCCGCCGTCGCAGCGGCCAGCGCAGGGCCCCACCCTCCGGTGGTGGTGGGCCACAGCCTCGGCGGCTTTGCCACCTTCCGCGCCGGGGCCCGCCACGGACCCGACTTCGAGGGGGTGGTGATCATCGACTCGCCCGTGCGGGAGCCCTCCCCCGAAGAGGAGGCGGCGCGGCGGCGGGAGGCCTTCGGCCCCCTGCGCACCTACGCCAGCGCCGAGGAGGCGATGGCCAGGTTTCATCCGGTTCCCGACCAGCCGCGGGTGCTGCCGTACGTGGTGGACCACATCAAGCGGCACTCGGTCCGCCCGGTCGAGGGAGGCTGGACCTGGAAGTTCGACCCGACGTTCACCTCGGCCTCGGGCCACGTCGGGCCCGACACGCTCGCCGCCATCGCCTGCCGGGTTGCGGTGCTGCGACCCGAGCACGGGCTGGTGACCCCTGACATCGGCCGGCACATGTACGACCTGCTCGGCCGGACAGCACCGGTGATCGAAGTTCCCCTCGCCTACCACCATGTAATGCTCGACCAGCCGATAGCGCTCGTCGCCGCGCTGCGGGCGCTGCTCGCCGACTGGCGCCATTCCTACTCGATGAGGGTTGCCCAGTGATCTCCTTCGAAGCCTCAGCTGCCGGCGACTCCACCAGCCACCGGGTGCCCGGAAGCCTGGAGCTGCTCGCCGGGGCGCTCCTCGTCGCCACGGTCGTGCTCCACGTCGTGGCCATGTTCCCGACCTATTTCTCCGGCCAGGGGTCTTTGGTCTCCCAGCCCGACCAAGCGGCCCTGTACGCCCTTCTCGCCGCGTCCTGGGCGCTGGCGTTGGCCATCGGCCTGACGGGGCCGCACCGCACCCATCTGGCTGCCGCGATGGCGGTCGGCGTCGCCCTCACCGAGCTCGGTTTCCGGGTGTCCGACCTGGGTGACGTGTTCCGATACGGGTCGAGCACCGCCGGCGCCGGCCTGTGGGTGATGGAGGCCTCGTGGGTGGTGGGCGCTGCTGGCGCGGGGGTGGCTGTTGTCGCGGCTCGCGCCCGCCACGGCCGTTCCCGGGCCACCGACGTCGCCGCGCCGGACCTCGCCGAGCCTGCCGCCGTCGAACCGCCCGTCGTCGAGCCGCCCGTCGCCGTCGAGCCGCCCGTCGCCGAGCCTGCCGCCGTCGAACCGCCCGTCGAGCCTGCCGCTGTCGAACCGGCCGCCGCCGCTTCGGAGACCCATGAGGCCGACCCGGCCGCGACCCAAGACGCCCACGAGCGTCTCGCGTGGGCGATGCTCGTCGTGGTGCTGGCGGCCGTCGTCGCCGGTGCCTTCCTGCCCCCCTGGGACCACGCCGTTGCCGTCAGCTCGGTCACCGGCAGGAGCGTCGCCCGCAACCTGGGCAACGCCTTCTCCGCGCCCTGGCAGGAGGTGGTCGGCTCGGTGCTGGCCGCGGTCGCCCTCTTCGCCGTGCCCGCCGCCGCCACCCGCCTGCGCGACCGCGGGGTGGCCGCCGCCGCTTCCGTGGGCAGCCTCTTGGTGCTCGCCACCCAGCTCGTCGCCGCCGTCGTCCAGGTCGACGAGCCGGTGCCGCCCGCCGAGCTGGGGGTGAGCCCCGCCCAGGC
>DATGKR010000090.1:0-52058 GCA_035294565.1 Acidimicrobiales bacterium
CTTCGGCATCGCCAAGGCCGTCATGGACGTGGGCGGCGACCCGACCATGACCGTCGCCCTGCTCGGCACCCCCGCCTACCTGGCCCCCGAACGCCTCCACGGAGCGCCGGCCACCGCGGCCTCGGACATCTACTCGGTCGGTGTCGTCCTCTACGAATCGCTGGCAGGGGCGAAACCGCTCGGCACACCGCTGCTGGCGGCCAAGCCCGGAGCGGACCCCGTGCTGGCCGCGGCAGTCGAACGGGCGCTGTCCCCCGTGCCCGAACGGCGTTTCGCCTCGGCGGCGGAGATGGAGGTGGCCATCGCCGGGCCGGCGCCGAGGTCGGCCGCAGGCACGACGCTCGCGGGCACGACGGTCGCGGGCACGACGGTCGCAGACGCCCCGGGGCCGCCGCCGACGCTCCAAGAGACGCTGTTCGGCCCCCCACCGCCGACCGACGTCCTGGCGCGCCCGGCGGCACACCACCTGGCCCACCGGGTGCCCCTGACCCGCCGCAGCCGGACCCTGCTCGCCGGCGCCGGGGCGGTCGCCGTGGCGCTGGTGGTCCTGATCAGCCTCCCCGGCGCCAAGCACACCCAGACCGGGCCGTCGAACACGCTGCCGGCCGGGCTGCCCTCGGGCCTGGCCCACGCCCTGCAGAACCTGGAGAGCCAGGTGAGCCGGTGAGGCGCGCCGCCCTCACCGTCGCCGGCCTCAGCGTGCTCCTCACCGCCTGCTCGAGCGGGCCGCCACCGATCTCCGCCGGCGCGGCGCAGCAGCTGCAGGCGCTGGTCGGCCAGGTGCGCGCCGCAGCGCAGGCCGACAACGCGGGGCTCGCCGGCGCTGACCTGGCGGAGCTTCGCGCCACCGTCGTCCAGCTGGAAAAAGAAGGCCAGGTGTCGGGCTCCAAAGCCCAGGCGATCCTCACCGCGGCGGCCGTCGTCGCAGCGCGCCTCGGCGAGCTGCCCACCACCACCACCACCACGACCACCACCACCACCACGACCACCACGACCGTGCCGGCGCCGACCAAGCCGCCCGGCCATGGGCCCGGGCCGCCCGGGAAGGGCCCGGGTCACGACAACAACCAGGGCGGCGACCACTGACGCTGCGCCGCTGAAAGCTGAAACCGGGAGGCGAGGAGGATAGTCGGCCCCGGGCGGCGAAACTACAGGTCGAAATGCAGGCAAAGCGTACATTCCCGATGTCCCTCGCCCGCCGGTACCTGCCCCTCGCCGCGGTCATCGCCGTCCAGGTGCTGATCATCGCCGTCGTGCCCTCGACGGCGAGCAAATCGTCCAACGTGGCGACCGCCAGCGGCCCGGTGCAGGGCTACTCCACCGGAGGAGGCTCCGTGGCCGGCTCGTCCGGGCCTGGCGCCCTCGGGGCGGCGACGAGCGTCGGCACCTCGGCGGCCGGCGCAGGCGGAACCACCGGAGCTCTTTCCGCCTCGAGCGGCGGCGGGGCGGCGGGCGGAACCTCGGTGGGCACCAGCACCGGGACGGGCGGAGGAGGATCCAGCTCGTCGACCAGCCAGGCAGGTGACACCTCGCACTGCTCCGGCGGACGGGAGTTCAGCACGTCCATCGACTACTACGCCCCTCCGTGCACGCCCGGGCCGATAGGCGCCGCCAAGTACAACAACGGGGGCGCCACCTACTCGGGCGTCACCGCCAACTCCATCACAATCGTCGACTACGTCAGCAACTACGGGGCGGAGGTCAACACCATCCTCTCCGCCGAGGGGCTCCTCGAGACCTACCAGGACGCCGTGACCGTCGACAAGGCGTGGCAGAACTTCATCAACTCCCACTACGTGCTGTGGGGGCGGCAGCTGCACATCATCACCTACCAGGGGCAGTGCCAGAGCGTGCCGCCCGACTACTCGTGCCTCGAGGCGGAGATGGACTCCATCGTGTCCACCTACCACCCCTATGCCGTCTTCTGGGACACCACGCTCTGCTCGGCGTGCTTCGCCAAGCTCGCCTCCGACGGGGTGGTCGCATTCGGGGGCCTCGGCTTCAGCGACGCCTTCGCCCAGGCCAACGAGCCCTACTTCTACTCGGCGGGCGAGAGCTCAACCCACATCGAGGAGGCCTTCGCCAACTGGTGGTGCAACCAGATGAAAGGCCCCGTGCAGTTCGCCCAGGACAAGAACCCCGCCCAGGACTTCAACGGCAAGCCCCGGGTGCTCGGGGTCATTTCGACCAACGACCCCGACAACGAGAACACCGTCAAGCAGGTGCTCGTGCCCGACCTCGCCAAGTGCGGGGTCAGCGTGAACCACTTCTACTTCTACTCGCAGAACATCAACACCGCCGCCCAGCAGGTCGAGGCGGGCATCTCGGCCATGGACACCCCCACCAACCCGGCCACCGACGTCCTGTGCCTGTGCGACCCGGTCGCCCCCGAGTTCCTCTACGAGGGCGAGGAGCAGCACAACTACTGGCCGGAGAACGTGCTCGCCGACGTGCAGGGAATGACCTACGACTCGACCAGCCAGAACTACGAGCCCGGCCCAAACAACTCGGCGAGCCTCGCCTGCCCGGCGCCGGCGACCGGCTGCGAGTTCGACGACGCCTTCGGGCTGATGGCCACCGCTTCCCAGCAGCCGCAGAACAACAACGCCGGCACCCGCACCTTCAAGCTGGGCGGCGGCACCAACCTGCCCATCACCGGGATCACGGCCGAGGAGATCTGGGAGAACTACAACATGCTCGCCAGCCTCATCGAGAACACCGGCCCCGACCTGACCCCCGCCCGGATGCAGGCCGCCGCTCCGAGCATGGGGACCATCGGGGGGGGTAGCACCGGCCAGTACGAGGTGGGCTTCGCCCCCGGCGACTACAACTGGATCCAGGACGCCCGCATCGCCTACTGGGACCGCTACCTGCCGTCGTCGTACAACGGCCAGCCCGGCACCTACGTCCAGATCGAGGGCGGCCGGTACCTGCCCAACCAGTACCAGCCGATGTCCGAGCCCCCGATACCCGCCACCAGGCCGACATGACCCTGACCGAAACCGAGCCCGACCTCCGCCTGGAGCCACCTGAGACCGGCCCCGGACGGGCAAGGAGCGCCCTCGGCGAACTGCGGGCGCTCGCCGGGAAGGACGCCTGGTGGGCGGCCGCCGTGCGCTGGGCCCTCGCCATCTTCGTCTTCTGGGTCGCGGTCCACTACATGTTCGGCTCCAACGCCCTCTCCTTCCCCAACCCGGCCCTCGGACTGCCGAACCTCGTGCAGGGCCTCGCCCTCGGAGCGCTCTACGGGATCATCGGCGTCGGCATAATCCTCATCTATCGCACCGCCCGCCTCATCAACTTCGCGGCCGGCGCCATCGGGGCGGTCCCTGCCATCGTCGCCCTGCTCCTCGACCTCCAGGACCACGTCAACTACCTGGCGGTCCTCCCCATCGTCCTCGTGGGAGGGCCGCTCTGCGGCGTGCTCGCCGAGGTCGTCTTCATGCGGCGCTTCTCCCGCTCGCCCCGCCTGATAGCCACGGTGGTGACCATCGGCCTCGCCCAGAGCTTCGCCATCCTCGGCTTCTTCATCCCCGTGTGGATGGGCCAGAAGGCCACCAACCAGGGCTCGCTGGTGCCGACCCCCTGGCAGAACCTCGTGATCCACAACGGCCGCGGCCAGCCGACGCTCACCGCCAACCAGATCGCCGCCTTCGTCGCCGTCTTCGTGCTCACGGCCGCCCTCGGCGCTTTCCTGCGCTACACCCGCCTCGGCATCGCGCTGCGTGCCAGCGCGGAGAACGCCGACCGGGCGCTGCTTCTCGGCATCCCGGTCAAGCTGGTGGCCACCACCGCCTGGGGGCTGGCCGGACTGCTCTCGGCGGTCGCCATCTACGTCCAGGCGCCCATCCTCGGCACCCCGAGCGACGCGACCCTGGGCTTCGACACGCTGCTGTACGGCCTCGCCGCAGCGGTCGTCGCCCGCATGGAGAGCTTCTGGAGGGCGCTCGCCGCCGGCCTGGCGATCGGCGTGTTGATCACCTCGTCGATCATCGACTACGGCGACAGCAGCGTGGCCTCGGCGCTGATGCTGGTCATCATCCTGGGTGCCCTGCTGCTGCAGCGCCGCCAGATGGCCCGGGCGCTGGCCGCGGGTGAGGGCACCTGGCAGACGGTGAAGCAGTTCCGACCCATACCCACCGAGTTGCGCGACCTGCCCGAGGTGGCCCGCCTGCGCTACGGCCTGCCGCTCCTGCCGGTAGGGCTGATGGTGGCCCTGCCGTTCATAGCCGGCTCGGACAACATCTCCTACGTCACCCTCCTGCCCCTCTACGGGATAGTCGGCGTGTCCCTGGTGGTGCTCACCGGCTGGGCGGGCCAGATCAGCCTCGGCCAGTTCGGCCTGGTCGGCATCTCGGCCGGCGTGGCCGGCGGGCTGATCGCCAACCACAACATCGACTTCTTCGCCGCCCTGGCGATCGGCATCGCCACCGGCGTGGTGGCGGCGGTCGTCATCGGGCTGCCGGCGGTGCGGATCCAGGGGCTCTACCTGGCGGTCACCACCCTGGCGTTCAGCTACGCCGTCGAGAACTACGTGCTGAACAGCCACTACTTCATCGGACGGCACATCCTGCCCTCGGGCCTGGCGATCCACCTGTACCGGCCGGTGCTGTACGGGATCTTCAACCTGCAGAGCGATCCCCGCGCCTTCTACTACGTCTGCCTCATAGCCCTCGGCCTGTGCATGGCCTGCGCCTACTCGTTCCGCAAGAACCGCTCGGGTCGGGTCCTGATCGCGGCGCGTGACAACGAGCGCGCCGCACCCGCATATGCGATCAACCTCGCCCGCACCCGCCTGGCTGCCTTCGCCGTGTCGGGGGGGATGGCCGGCGTCGCCGGGGTGCTCTTCGCCTACGCCGACGGGACGGTGAGCGGCCAGGCCTTCGACGTCACCCAGAGCATCCTCGTGTTCCTCGCCGCCGCCATCGCCGGCGTGGGCTCGGTGTTCTGGACGGTTTTCGGCGTCATGGCCCTCGAGGCCTCGGTGGTTTTCGGCCCCCGCCTGTACGACCTGCTCGGCCCGACCCTGTCGCAGACCCTCCCTCTGATGCTGACCGGCCCGCTCCTGCTCCTCAACATGTACTTCTACCCCGGTGGCACGGCCGAGCAGGTCTTCGGAACCCGTGACGCGTGGCTGAGGCGGCTCGCCCTGCGGCGGAACATCCTCGTCCCGTCCCTCGTCGCCGACCGCAAGGCAGACGAGATCGCACAAGGCGACGTGGTCCTGGCCGCCGAGCGCCACGTGACCGAAGCCCCGACTTCGCTGCAGGCGGGGGACCTGCCATGATCTCGCTGCGCCGGCGGGACGAGCCGACCCTGGAGATCGATTTGCGCGACCGCACGCTGGAGATGCCCTCCCTCGGACGGGACAACCCCCAGAGCGACGCCCTTCTCGTCTGCGAAGGGGTGCAGGTCGCCTACGACAAGGTGAAGGTCCTCTTCGGCGTGGACCTCACCGTCGCGCGGGGGGAGATAGTCGCCCTCCTCGGCACCAACGGGGCGGGCAAGTCGACCTTGCTGAAGGCGATCTCGGGCCTGGTCGACCCCTCGGCGGGGCGGATCGTCTTCGACGGGCGGGACATCACCCACGCCGACGCCGTGACCACCTCGAAGCTCGGGATCATCCAGGTCCCCGGCGGCAAGGCGGTGTTCCCCACTTTGACCGTCGCCGAGCACTTCAAGGCCGCCACCTGGCTCTACGCCCGCGAGCCGGCGAAGGCGGTCGACGAGCGGGTGGCAGAGGTGCTCGACCTTTTCCCCCGTCTGAGAGAACGCTGGGACCAGATGGCCGGCAACCTGTCCGGAGGCGAGCAGCAGCAGCTCGGCCTCGGCATGGCGTTCGTCGCCAAGCCGACCCTGCTGGTCATAGACGAGCTGTCGCTCGGCCTGGCGCCGACGATCGTCGAGCAGCTGCTCGGCATCGTGCGGCGCATCCACGCCCAGGGCTGCTCGATCGTCATCGTCGAGCAGTCGGTCAACGTGGCGCTGACCCTCGCCGACCGGGCCTATTTCATGGAAAAAGGGGAGGTCCGCTTCTCGGGGCCGACCGCCGACCTCCTCGGCCGTGGCGACATCCTGCGCTCCGTCTTCTTGGAGGGGGCGGCGTCGGTCAACGGGAGCACAGCCCGCGCCGCCAAGCCCTTAAGCCGCCGGTCCGCCCAGTCGGCCCCGTCGGTCCTGCAGGTGCAGGGCCTGACCAAGCAGTTCGGCGGCATCCGGGCGGTCAACGACGTGTCCTTCGACCTGGCCGAAGGCGAGATCCTCGGCCTGATCGGCCCGAACGGGGCGGGCAAGACGACGATCTTCGACCTGATCTCGGGCATCCTCCCCGCCGACCGGGGGAGCATCCGGCTGAAGGGCGTCGACGTGACAGGGTGGGGCGCCGACCGCCGGGCGGCCGCCGGCCTGGGCAGGTCGTTCCAAGACGCGCGGATCTTCCCGTCGCTCACCGTCGCCGAGAACATCGCCATCGGCCTGGAGCGCCACATCGAGACCCGCGACCACCTGGCCGCCCTCCTCGACCTGCCGGCGATCCAGGAGTCCGAGCGCGACGTGGCCTACACGGTGGACGACCTGATCGAGCTGATGAACCTGCAGGCGTTTCGCGACAAGTTCGTCTCGGAGCTTTCCACCGGTTCGCGCCGCATCGTCGACCTCGCCATGGCGATCGCCCACGACCCCGTGGTGCTGCTGCTCGACGAGCCCTCCTCCGGCATAGCCCAGCGGGAGACCGAAGCGCTCGGCCCGTTGTTGCTGCGCATCAAAGAGGAGACCGGCTGCTCAATGCTGGTCATCGAGCACGACATGCCGCTGATCACCTCCGTCTCCGACCGGATCGTCGCCCTCGACCTGGGGGCGGTGGTGACGGTGGGCCCGCCCAAGGACGTGGTCAGCGACCCCCGGGTCGTCGAATCGTACCTGGGGGGCGACCCCGCCGCGATCGAGCGCAGCGGCTCCCGTTCAGAGCTTCCCGCCGGGCGGCGGGCGACGAGCACCACCCGGAAGAGCACCGCCAAGGTCCGCGCCTCCAAGGCCGCCTCGGGTGGCGCCGCCACAACCAAGCGGGCGGCGGCCGGCGGCGCGGGCACTCAACGGCGGGCGGCCAGCGGGGGGCGGCGGAAGGGACAAGAGGAGGGGTGACGGTGGGATCCGGACCGCAGGGCAGGCCCAGACGGCGCGCTCTGCTCACCGCCCTGGCAGTAGGCGCATGTGCCGGCGCCCTGCTCGCCGGCGGCCCCGCCATGGCCGCCGTCTCCGACGTGCAGAGCGGCTGGTGGAACGAGGCCTCGGCGGGAACCGTCGCCGCCCCGTCGACGACCCCGAGCAACGACCTGCAGGTCAGCAACGGGCTGCAGGGCCCGTTGTCCTTCGCCGCCGTCCGCTTCGCCCTCCCCTCGGGCACCCCGGCCTCCGCCGACGTGACGCTCGACCTCGCCGTCCCGTCGGGATCGGCGACGACCATCGGCACCCCCGCCGTGTCAGCCTGCCCGACCACCGGCGCCTGGAAACCGGGCGGCGACCAGCCGGCGTCGACCAAGCCGGGTTACGACTGCACCGGGGGCAACGACGCGAACGGCGTCGTCGCGTCGGGTGGGGGAAGCGAGACCTGGACGTTCCCCGCCTCGTGGGCGTCTGGGGGGACCGTGTCTGTGGCGCTGGTTCCCACCGCCGGCACGCAGACCCCGTTCTCCGTCGAGTACGAGGACCCCACGGCCGCGTCGGTGTCGGTCCTCGGACCGAGCAGCGCAGGCACCGCTGCGACGTCGCCGCAGCCCCTGCCGGGCCAGTCGCCGGCGCCGGCCGGTGCCGGCTCGTCAGGGGGCGCCGCCGCTGCGGGGACCGCCGTGGCGCCGGGGCCCATCAGCGGATCCACCGCGCCGGGCGCCACACCGGTCGGCCCAGGGACCGCCACCCTCGGGGCCGGCTCCGGGGCCGCCCCGTCCTTCTCGGGTCTCGCCGCTGGAACCGGCTCCTCCCCGGCCGGCCAGGCGGCGACCGTTCCCCACGCTTCGGCCGCTCCCGCCTCGCAGCTCCCGTCGGCGGAATCGGCCGCGGTGGCCCAGCCCAGCGACCGCGCCGCGAGGATAATGGCCGTCTGCGTGCTGGTCCTCACCGGGATCGCCCTGTTCGTGCTGGCCGGCCGGCCGGCGCGACCGCCCCGCAAGCTCGGGGCGTTCGCCTCGGCGGGCGACGGTGCGGGCGGCGTGCAGCCGGCTGTCGTCGGCGGCCTGGGGCGTTTCGCGAGGGCCCGCTTCGCCCCACCGAAGCGGATCTGACCGGCCCCTTCCCCGGGGCTAGGCGATCCCCGCCGTTTCCTCGTCCAGGGCGCCCTGGAGGAGGCGTTTGGCGGTGATCAGCTGCAGCCACTCGCTGTCGGCGGTGCTGGCGCTGCGCCGGCTGTGGCGCTGCAGCAGCCGGGCCACCTCGCCGAGCGCTTCGCGCACGGCGGCGGGGTCCTCGCCGGCCAGGTGCCACAGCTCGCCGACCGCCTGACGGCTGTACGGTGACGGCCCGTCGGCCAGATCCCTGGCGCGCCTCACCAGCGTTTCCACCGAAGCGGACCTGGCGTGCTGGGCTGCGAGAGGCGGGGCGGGCGCCGGCGTGGGCAGGTCATCCTCGTCGACGATGCAGCCGTCGCCGTGCACGTGGTGCCACGCGTCGGCCTCGGCGGGGCGCAGCTCGTTCCACGCGTGGCCGCTCCAGCCGCACGCGCAGCGGGCCCGGTGCGCCCGGCCTCGCCTGAAGATGCTTATGCGGTGCTCGTCCCCTCGAGGCACGTCGACCAGGCTAACGCGCCCGGAGGGGGCCGGCGCCTACCTGCCCTTCCAGTTGGGCGGCCGCTTCTCGATGAACGCCGTCAGACCTTCTTTCATGTCCTCGCTGGACATGGCCTCGGCCATGCCCTCGCCGGAAAGCCGCCATCCGGTGTCCTCGTCCTCGGTCACGGCGGCCAGGATCACCCGCCGGGAAGCCCGCACGGCGACCGGGGCGTTGGCTTCGATCCGCCGGGCCAGGTCCTTGGCGGCGGCCAGCGCCTCGCCCGGCTGGCAGAGGTGGTTCACCAGACCGAAGTGGTGGGCGCGCTCGGCGTCAATCGGGTCGCCGGTGAGGGCGAGCTCCATGGCCAGGTTGAACGGCAGCTTTCGCGGCAGGCGGAACAGGCCCCCGCCGGCCGCCACCAGGCACCTCTTGACCTCGGGTATGCCGAACTGGGCGTTGGTGGACGCGACGATCAGGTCGCACGCCAGGCAGATCTCCGTTCCGCCTGCGAGCGCCGGGCCGTCCACGGCGGCGATGATCGGCTTGGACCTGTCCCGTCGGGTTATGCCGGCGAAACCGCCCCGCGCGGTCTGCAGGCTCGCCGCCCGGCCGGCGTTGATCTCCTTCAGGTCGGCGCCGGCCGAGAAGACGGGCGGGACCCCCGTGAGGATGCCCAGCCACAGCGAGTCGTCCGCCTCGAGACGGTCGATGGCCTCCTCGATGCCGGCGGCCACTTCGCCGTTGACGGCGTTGCGGGCCTCGGGGCGGTTGATCGTCATCACCGCCACGTGGCCGTCGGCCTTGTACTCGACGGCGGTCATTTGGGCTGCAGCCGGGCGGCGCCGTCGATGCGGATCGTCTCGCCGTTCATGTAGCTGTTGGTTATCAACTCGACGGCGAGGCTGGCGAACTCTTCCGGCTTGCCGAACCGGTCGGGGAAGACGACGTCCTTCTTCAGCTTGTCCTTGAACGCCTGCGAGGCCTCGCCGCTGCCGTAGATGGGCGTGTCGATGAGGCCCGGTGCGATCGTGCACACCCTGATGCCCACGACGGCGAGATCCCTGGCGATCGGCAGCGTCATGCCGACGACACCCCCCTTCGACGCCGAGTAGGCCGCCTGGCCGATCTGGCCGTCGAAGGCGGCGAGGGAGGCGGTGTTGACGATGGCGCCGCGCTCCCCGTCGGCGAGCGGCTCGGTCTGGCTCATCGCGCTCGCCGCGAGACGGATGCAGTTGAACGTCCCGACGAGGTTGATCTGCACGACCCGGTTGAACTGCTCGATCGGGAAGGCCGACTCGTAGCGCCCGTCCCGGCCGATCGTGCGGGTGGCGTTGCCGACGCCGGCGCAGTTGACCAAGGCCCGCAGCGGGCCCAGCTCCTTGGCTGCTTCCACGCCCGCGACGACCTCCTCGGTGTTGGTCACGTCGCAGTGGACGAACACGCCGCCGATCTCCTTGGCGAGCGCCTCACCTTTGTCGTCTTGAAGGTCGAGCACGGCGACCCGCGCCCCCCGCTCGGTGAGCAGCCGGGCGGTCGCCTCCCCGAGGCCCGAAGCGCCGCCCGTGACTATCGCAGATGTTCCGTTGACGTCCATGCGCCGACCTTAGCTGCGGGCCTACGCGGGGCGCTCCTCCGGCAGGGACGGGCTCCACACGTGCCACCTGCCCTTGCCCGCCTGCTTGGCGGCGTACATCGCCCGGTCGGCCCGGTCGGTCAGCTCGTCGAGGGTCGCGTGGGCGTCGAAGGGGGCGATGCCGATGCTGGTCCTCACCGTGATCTGATCCGACCCCACGCCGATCGGCTGGCTCAAAGCCTCGATGAGCCGCTGGGACACGGCCACCCCCGATTCGACGTCGCCGGCTCCGAGCACCACGAGGAACTCGTCGCCACCCATCCGCACGAGCAGGTCGCCCTGGCGCAGGACCGACATGATCCGGCCCACCGACAGGCGCAGCACCTCGTCGCCCACGGCGTGGCCGTAACGGTCGTTGACCTCCTTGAAGTCGTCCAGGTCGAAGAGCAGGTGCACCGTCGGGCCCTTGGGGCGCGACTCGAGCATCGACCTCATGCCGACCCGGGTGAGCGCGCCGGTCACCTGGTCGTAGTCGACGAGCCGCCTCAGTCGATGCTGCTCGACCCGGTGCTCGAGGGCGATGTGGGCGAGGCCGCCGATGCGTTCGAGCACCCCCAGGTAGCCGGGGGGCAGCTCCACCTCGCCCTCCGACCACACGACGAGGCACCCGAGAGTCTGGTCGTCGCGGCGGGCCGAGGCCCTCTGGTAGGTGTACAGCTTCGGCTCGCGCACCGGTAGCGGCAGGCACCAGCACGCCTTGAAGCCCGCGGCCCTGGCGGCGCGCGACAGCAGCGGGTCCATGGCCAACTGGTCGCCGACGGCGGCGGTGACCATCCGCGACGAGGCGACGGCCTCCTCCCAGGGGCCGTCCCACGAGCGGAGCCCCTCCGTGGCGGCGCCGCCGATCCACTCGCGCCCCTCGGCGGTTACGAGCACCGACGAGACGGTCCCCGGCATCCTCACCTCGAGGTAGTCCAGCAGGTACCGGAGCGACTCGGTGCCCTCGCTGTCGAAGGCGAGCACGCCGAGCGCCTGCTCGAGGGCGTGACGGGCGACGATGGGACGCCCGAGGACGAGCAGCCCGGCGATGTCGGGGTTGGCGAGGAAGTTGGTGCGGGCGAACTCGAAGGGGACCCAGTGGCCGTCGAGGTGGCGGATCCTGTACTCGCCGGCTATGTCGGCGTCGGGTGCCGGCTGGCTGCCGGTACGCGGGCGGTCGACCTCCACCGATATGACCGACAGCGCCGTCTCGATGTCCTCGGGGTGGATGAAGGCGGCGACGCTGTGGCCCACCATGTCCTCCGGCCGGAAACCGAGCAGGGCGGTCACCGAGCGGGAGATGTAGGCGATGGTCCCGTCGGCCTCGACGAGGGCGACGAGGTGGCCGGTTCCGATGAGCAGGGCCCTGAGGGTCCTCTCCAGCGCGGCCGTGTCGTACGGACCGGGGACGGCCGGGCCGCCGGGAGCCCCCCCCGGCGGGGCGGTACCGGCGAGGTTCGCCTCGCCGGGATGGGATTTGCACGCCTCTTGCAAAGTGGAGCCCCTTCTGCGACATGCAGGTTCCTGGCCCGAAGATAGCCCCCGACGGCGTCTCCTTTCAGCGGACCCTGTGCCGGTTTGTTCACCTCGCAACCGGTTGGGACCTTTTACGACAGCTGGTTTTTTCGCCTTATTCTGCTTCGGGCCCCCCGCCGGGGCGGCGGTCCTCGGGGCGGCGCCCGCCCGGGTACACCAGGCGGGTCGTCGCGCCCTCGCCGTCGGCCTCGCACGAGAGGTCCCCTCCGGCTGAGCGGGCGAGCGCCGCCAGCCGGGCGAGGTCCTCCGCGGCCGGGGAGCCGGGCTGTTCCACGGTGAGGGCGGACGGCCCGACGGTCACGTTCATCTCCTCACCGCTTCGCGCGAGGACCCGGAGCAGTTCGCACGCGAGACGGGCCGCGGCGGCGAGGGGGACGCCGGCGGGGCCGGGGCCCGGGTGGGGCCCGGTGAGCTGTCCGGGCGTGCCGATGACCTCGCGTATGACGGCCAGCTCGACGGCGACGAAGCCGGCCAGGGTGCCGTCCCAGGCGACCGGCGGCGGGACTCCGGGGCCGGCCACCTCGGACCACTCCCGTTCGACCCGGACCCGTTCCAAGGCGAGCATCAGCTCGCCCAGCCGGTCGGGCTGCGGAGCAGCTTCGGGTTCTGACAGGAGCGGAGGCGAGGGGAGCGGGGCGATGGCCTGGGGGGAGGCGGGCTCGAGGGCCGAAGCGCGCCGGGACGCCCGGAGGAAGGCGGCGAGCGCCGCCACGAGCGCCGCCGACACGGCTGCCAGCGCGGCGGCTTCCACCATCGGCAACGACGGTACCCAACGTCGAAGCCGGCGCCGGCCGGGAGGCGTAGCCTCGGTCGCGGTGGGAGGGTCTTGCTACGTCATCGACTACGACGGACGGTTCAGGTTCGCCGCCACCCCCGAGGCGGTTTGGGCCGCCATGGAGCGGCTCGACCAGTTCGAGCGCTGGTGGGGATGGCTCGGCGGCTTCGACGTGCAAGGCGACGGGCTGCGGGCGGGTTCGGTGCTGCGGGGCACGGTCGCACCGCCGCTCCCCTACCGCATGTCGGTGCAGGTGGACGTGACCCGCTGCCAGCCGGCCAGGCTCGTCGACGCCGAGGTGAGCGGCGACCTCGAGGGGCCCGCCAGCCTGCGCATCGGCGCAGACGGCCGCGGCGAGACGCTCGTCGACGTCGCCTGGACTCTGGAGATGAGGCAGGCCGCGATGCGCCTCGCTTCGAGGGTCGCCCACCCGCTGCTGCGCTGGGGGCACGACCGCCTGGTCGACTCCACCGTCGAGTCCTTCCGGGCGAGGCTGGGGGCTGAGTGACCGGAGAAGCGTCCTTCGCCCGGAGCCTCTTCGACGGGCTGCCCCCCAGGTACGACCGCCTCGCCGAGATCCTCTCGCTGGGCCAGAACAGGCGCTGGCGCCGGGCGATGGTCGACGCAGTGGTGGCGGGAGCGCCCCGATCGGTGCTCGACGTCGCCACCGGACCGGCAGGAGTCGCCTTGCAGCTCGCCCGGCGCACCGACGCAGAGATCACAGGGGTCGACCTGACCCCCGAGATGCTGCTCGCCGGCGCCTCCAACGCCGCGGCCAGCCCTCACTCCGCCCGGATCTCCTTCGCCGTCGCCCGGGCCGAGCAGCTGCCCTTCCCCGACGCGACATTCGACGCCCTCACCTTCACGTACCTGCTCCGCTACGTCGCCGACCCCGCGGCGACCCTCGCCGAGCTGGCCAGGGTGGTGAAGCCCGGCGGGCCGATCGCCGCCCTCGAGTTCCACGTGCCCTCCGGGCCTCTGTGGCACCCGCTCTGGGTCCTCTACACCAGGGCGTTGCTCCCCGCAGCGGGCTTCCTGCTCGGCGGCCGGGAATGGCTGGAGGTGGGGCGGTTCCTCGGCCCGTCGATCTCCGAGCACTACCGGCGCTACCCGTTGTCGTGGCAGCTGTCGGCGTGGCGGGCCGCCGGCGTGGAAGGCGTGCAGGCCCGGGTGATGAGCCTCGGAGGTGGCGTCGTGGTCTGGGGCCGGAAGGGGTGAGCGGAGACCCCCGGCGCGCCGCGTGGTACACGCCCCGCCCGGGGACCTGGCGCGACTGGCTCGGTGTGCTGCACCCTCCCTACACCGCCTGGCACCTCGCCTACGTGCTCGTCGGAGCGGGCCTGGCGCCGCACCTGTCCGTGGGGCGCCTCGGGGCGACGCTGCTCGCCTTCGGGCTCGCCGTCGGGGTCGGCGCGCACGGCCTCGACGAGCTCAGAGGGAGACCGCTCGGCACGACCATCCCAGCCCCGCGCTTGGCGGCCGTCTCGGCCCTGTCCATCGCCGGGGCGGTGGTCGTCGGCGCGCTGGGAGTGTCGAGGGTCGGCTGGGGCCTGGTCGGGTTCATGGCCGCCGGCGTGGTGCTGGTCGTCGCCTACAACCTGGAGCTGGGTGGGTTGCACAACGACGTCACGTTCGCCCTCGCGTGGGGGGCCTTCCCGCTTCTCACCGCCTACTACGCCCAGGCGGGAACGCTTCGGCCCTCGGCGGCCCTCGGCGCGGTGTTCGCCTTCGGCCTCTCCAGGGCTCAGCGGGTGTTGAGCACCGAAGCCCGGGAGCTTCGACGGCGCGTCGCGACGGTGACGGGCGCCAAGCGCTACGGCGACGGGACCAGCCGGTCGTTGAGCCGGGAGGCGCTGCTCCGCCCGGTGGAAGCTGCGCTGGTGGCGTTGTCGTGGTCCACGTGCGCGCTCGGCGTCGCCCTGGTCGTCGCCCGGGCGGGGCACTGAAGCCCGTAGGGCTCCCCGGCCGCTGCAGGTGCCTACGACGCGCGGACCGAGGGGTCGAGGCTGTCGCGGCCCAGCAAGCGCTCGATCAGCTGCTGGTCGGCGCGGCGGGTCAGGATCCCCACGCGGTCGCCCGGCTCGAGGACGGTGTCCCCGCCGGGCAGCACCTGCTCGGTGCCGCGCTGCACCGTCATGACGATCGTCCCGACCGGCAGCCCGGCGGATCGGAGCGGCACCCCGGCGAGCGGGGCGCCGGCGCCGACGGTACCGTCGACCACGGCGGCGTCGGCGCTAACCTGCGACATCCTGCGCAGGTTGCCCTGCAACCCCGCCCGGTATCCGCGCACCAGCGAGGACGTGGTCATGATCCCCACCACCTCGCGATGGTCGCCTAGGACCGGGATCCAGTTGGAGCGCGCCTGCATCAGCGATTCCAGCGCCACGTCGAGCGTCGCGTCCACCGAAACGGTCGGGGCGGTCGGATCGGCCACCCGGCCGAGCTCCGTGTCGGGGGACTGCCCGGCCATGTCGGCGAGCTCCCGGGCCCTCACGACGCCGACGAACGCCTCGCGCTCGTCTACGACGGGCGCCCCCGGCAGCCCTTCGCGGGCCAGCTTTCCGGCTCCCTCGCCGACGGTGTTGCGCCCCGAGAAGATCACCTTCGGGCGGGCCATGAACTCGGCGACCCGCAGCGAGGAGAGGAGCGGCATCCGGGCCTGCAGGCGGTGGGCGGCGGACTCCGCCCGGTTGTGGAGCTGGCTCCGGTAGATCGTGTCGTCGGCGCGCCGCACGATGAGGGTGGCCAGCCCCACGGCGATCATGGCGGGCGCCAGCGTGGCCAGCGAGCCGGTCATCTCGACGACCATCAACATGACCGCCAGGGGGGCGCGGGCGATGCCGCCGAAGGTGGCCATCATGCCGACCACCACGAACGGCGCCGGCGTGTGGGGTATGGCCGGGGCCACCGGTTCGAGCAGCCGCCACACCGCCGCCCCGGTGAACGCGCCGATCACCATTCCCGGCCCGAAGATCCCCCCCGAGCCGCCGGACCCGATGGAGAACGACGTGGCGACGATCTTGGCGGCGGGCATGGCGAGCACGACCCACAACGGCAGGGACATCAGCTGCGGGCCGAGCCCCTTCTGGATCCACCCGTAGCCGGTGCCGAGCACCTCGGGCAGCGCCACGGCCATCGCCCCGACCATGAGACCGCCGACGGCGGGGCGGGTGGCGCGGGGCAGGGGGAGCTTGCGGAACAGGTCGGTGATCCCGTAGAAGCCCTTGGCGTACCCGAGCCCGACGAAGCCGCCGACGATCCCGATGAGGGCGTACCAGGCGAGCTGGAGGGGCTGGGTGTAGTGGTAGGACGGGGCGGCGTAGCCGAAGAGGGGGGAGAAGCCCATGAAGGCCGAGAAGACCGTGTACCCGATGATCGAGGCGATGATCGAGGGGATGATCGCCTCCACCTCGATGTCGTCGCGGTAGAGGATCTCGGCCGAGAGGAGGGCGCCTCCGAGGGGGGCGCCGAAGATGGACCCGATGCCGGAGCCGATGCCGACGGCGACGGCGATGCGCCCGTCGGAGGGTGAGAGGTCCAGCGCCCGGGCGAGGAAGGAGCCGAACCCGGCGCTGATCTGGGCGGTGGGGCCTTCCCGCCCGCCCGAACCGCCGGAGCCGATCGTCAACGCCGAGGCCACAATTTTCACGCCTACCGTCACCGTCCGCACACCGCGGGGGTTGTCGTGCACCGCTTCGATGGCGGCGTCGGTGCCGTGGCCCTCCGCCTCGGGGGCGAGCGTGAAGACCAGCAGGCCCGACAGCAGGCCGCCGGCGCCGACCACCAGCGGGATCAGCCAGGGCCGCGGCAACGACGCCGAGCCGGCCAGGAGGCCCTCGCCGGCGGGGGTGGGCACCTGGTAGCCGGCGAGGACCCCGAGGAAGAGATGGGTGGCAAGGGTGAGCGCCTCGTAGAACGTCACCGCCCCCAGGCCGGCGATGCAGCCGAGCAGGCTGCCGAGCACCAGCCACTTGCGCAGGTAGGTCGTCGAGCGCAGCCACCTCGACGCTGATGTGGCGAGAAAACGGACGTGAGTCCTGGCAGTGGCGGGCAGCGTCGGAGCTGGAGGGCCGCCGGCGGGCTGGCTCAAAGCTCCCATCCCGCCGTCCAGTCGCGGTCGGCCGACTCCCCCGCGGCCTCCGCGAAGGCGCTGAGCGCGTCGACGACCTGCGCCCGCCGCTCGGGCGGGACGGCGGCGACGATACGGGCGATCTCGCCGCGCCGAAGCGCCGTCACCTGGGCGACGACCGCCCTGCCCGCTTCTGTGAGGGCCAGGCGGACCTGGCGGCGGTCCCGGCTCGGCGTCCTGCGCTGGACGAGGCCCTTGCGAACCAGCCGGCCGCACATCCGCGTCGCCGTGGAGGGGCTCACCCCCAGGGCCGCGGCCAGCGGTGCGAGGCCCTGCGGGCCGCGGGCGGCCAGCACGACGAGCACCCGGTACTGGGGAAGGGTCACCTCGTCGGCGACCGCGGCGAGCGAACGGGCTGCCACCGCGACCAGGGCCCGGCTGGCGTGGAGCACCGAGTCCACCAGCGGTTCGACGTCGAGGGGGGTGGAGCGGGGGGCCACCAGCACATTATTGTATATAGCAACAGTTGGCTATAGGCAACAAACTGCGTTCAGCGCTGGCGAGGGCCGCCAACAAGACCAGGGCTCCCCCCAGATACCGTTGCGGGCGGTGGAGAACGATGGCGACGCAGCCTAGGGCGGCGTTGTTGGTGCTCGGCGCCGCGCTGGTGGCCGGCTGCTCGGCGGCTCCCGCGCACCGGGCGGCCAACCTCGCCCGCTCGGCGCAATCGCTCCCGAGCGCTCCGCCGCCCTTCGTCGCGCCGCCGGCGACGTCGCCGACCACGGTCGCTCCGGCCGCGCCGACCCGGCCCGACGCGACCACCACCACCACTTCGCGGGTGGCGGCCGCCGCCGCCTGTCCGTCCAACCTGGTCAGCTCACTGGCCTCCACGGGCGCGGCCCGCCAGCTCATCACCGTGGAGGGGCCGGCCTACAGCTCGACGGTGGCCACGCTCGAGACCTGGCAGCGGGAGGGGGCCTGCTGGGCACCGGTGGCGGGCCCCTGGCAGGCCCGGGTGGGCGAGAACGGGTTCTCCGACCACCCCATCGAAGGCGACGGGACGACGCCCACGGGGCTGTACTCGATCGGCCCGACCATGTACGGCAACGCCCCGAACCCCGGGGTGCAGGAGACCTACCACCGGCTGGTCTGCGGCGACTGGTGGGACGAGGACCCGACCAGCCCGCAGTACAACACCTTCCAGCACGTCGCGTGCGGCCAGCAGCCGCCGTTCGGAGGGGGAAGCGAGGCGCTGTGGAAGGAGACCGCCCCCTACCCGAGCTTCGCGGTGATCGACTACAACACCGCCCCCGTGGTGCCCGACGCCGGCTCGGCCATCTTCTTGGACGCCGACACGGGCACCCCCACCGACGGTAGCGTGGCGCTCCCGCTGGGCGAGCTGGACCAGGTGCTGCGCTGGATCAACCCGGCCGACTCGCCGGCGGTGGTGATGGCGCCCTCGGTGGAGATGGGCCGCTTCTAGAGCGAACGAGCGCACGGCCTGCGACCGCGACGGGCGACTGCCAGCCAGGCAGGATTGGACACACCGGGCAGAGAATGTTTCATCATGCTGAGCCGTCGGCAGTTCATCCAGATGGCCGTCGTCGCCGGAGCGGCCGCGGCGATACCCCCGGTGTTCGAATCGTTCCGCCAGGCCGCCGGTGCGGACACCGAGGCCGCCTTCTTCCTGACCCCGCAGAGGTGGGCGACCTGCCAGGCCCTGTGCTCCCGGATAGTCCCCACCGGCAGCGACCCGGCGACGGACCCGGGGGCGACCGAGGCGCACGCCGTCGCGTTCATCGACCGGTTCCTGGCGGCCTTCGAGCTCCCCTCGTCGGTGGCGGACAACCCGCCGATCTGGGTGACGGGCAACTTCAGCGGCCGCAACCCGACCTCCCGGGACGGGTACGCGACCAGCGACTTCCCCCCGGACGCTTTTCTCTCCGACAGCGGGACGGGCCACTTCCTCGGGCTGACCCCGACGCAGGAGGTGTCCTGGCGGCTGCAGCTCTACGGCCCGGACTACCTGAAGACCCTGCCGCCGTGGGTCAGCGAGAAGTGGGCCTCCCAGATCGCCAGCCTGATCCCCGTCGCCTACCCGCAGGGCCTGCGCCAGCTCTACGACGACGGTCTCGACGCGTTCGACTCGTGGTCGAAGTCGACCTTCGGCACGACCTTCGCAGGCGCCAGCCCCGAGGAGCAGGACGCGATGCTGGCCGTCGCAGGGAACGTCGTGCTCTCCAACGTGTGGACCAACGTGCCGCTGCCGACCCCACCCGCCCCCCCGGCGGCGGCCAGCGAGCTGGTACCGGCGATCACCCTCCACACCTTCCAGGCGACCTACGGGCTGCCCGAGTACGCCTGGCTCAACCAGGTCGACGACCCCGCCTACGTGGAGAGGCTGGGGGGGACGGCGCAGTGGCGGGCGATCGCCTACGACGGCGACACCGAGCCGCTCGGCAACTCGCTGTTCGACCCGAACATGTACGGGCCGGGCGAGGGCCCCAACGAGGGCTTCGGCATGGAGGGCGTGTACGTGCCCTTCGGCGGCTACCGCGAGTTCCGGCCGGTGTCCACCCTCGGGGACAGCGGCACCGTCCTCTCGGCCGCCGACGCCGAGATCGTCAAGCAGGCCATCGTCGAGGCGAGGAGCAAGAAGTGACCAGGGCGATCGTGGTAGGAAGCGGCATCAGCGGCGCGACGCTCGCCAGGGTGCTCGCCAGGAACGGCTACGAGGTGGTGGTCCTCGAGAAGGGCCGGAACATGTTCGCCAACCTCGGCGGCTCGAACGCCGCGGTCACCAACCTGTTCTCCAACGACGAGGTCGGCTGGGAGAGCCGCACGGCGCCGATCAACCAGGACCCGGTGACCGAGCCGAGGTCGTTCCGGTCCGACCCTTCCGAGGGCGACCGGGTGTTCGTCGGGGACGTCAACGACCTGCCGACCACGGTCGGCGGGGGGACCCTGCACTACGACGCCAAGTTCCGCCGCTACCGGGAGGTCGACTTCGTCGCCAACAGCTTGATGGGCGGGACCGCCGACAGCCCGGCCATCCCCGGCACGACCTACGCCGACTGGCCGATGACCTACCAGCAGCTGGAACCGTTCTACGCCGTCAGCGAGGAGGTCACCGGCACCCAGGGGCCGGCCCGCATGCGCGACGGGCGGGTGTACAACCCCAACCCCTACGAGTCGCCCCGCTCAACGCCGTTCGCCATGCCCCCCGGCGTCCAGCAGCTCAACAGCCTCCTCCCCGCCGAGTCGGCCAGGAGGCTCGGCTACCACCCGGCCCCCGTGCCCACCTCGATCGTCTCCCGCCCCTACCGCGACCGCCCCCCCTGCAACGACTGCGGCTTCTGCCTCGACTACGGCTGCACCATCAACGCCAAGTCGTCGGGCGTGTGGCCGCTCAACGACGCCCTGCGCACCGGCAGGGTCCAGCTGCTCAGCGGCGCCAACGCAGTGGAGATCCTCTACAGCCGCGGGCCCAACGGCCGGTTCAAGGCGCAGGGGGTTCGCTACTTGGACCCCGAAGGCCACCCGGGGACGCTCGCCGGCGACCTCGTCGTCCTCGCCAACACGCCGATCGAGGCCACCCGGCTGTCGCTGCTGTCGGGAATCGCCCCCGCCCAGCCCAACCCCTCGGCGACCTCGGGGTCCGAGACCGAACCGAGCGGGCTCCTAGGCCGCAACCTCATGTTCCACTACCAGACGGCGACGATCACCATCGTCGACCAGCCGATCCACTCCTTCCGGGGCCGGACGAGCACCCAGACGCTCGACGCGTTCGCCGGCAGCGGACCGGGCCCCGACCAGTTCGACCCTACCGTCCCGATGGCCGGGCTGCTGGAGATCGGCGGCAACCTGAACCCGGTCACCGAAGCGGAGTACTTCGCCTCGGTCCTCTCCGGGGAGGCGCACAAGCAGATGATGGCCCTCGGGCCGTTCGTGGACCACCTCTGCACGTTCACCATGCAGGGACAGGACATGCCCCAGCTGACCAACTACGTCGACCTCGACCCGGCGATAGTCGACGTGTGGGGCCAGCCGATCCCGAGGGTCACCTACAAGAACCACCCCTACGAGCTGGCGGCCGCCGCCTACTACGCGCCGAAGATGGTCGAGATCATGGAGAACATCGGAGGCCCCGGCTCGGCCTACCCGACCATCCGGCCGCTCTTCGTCCTCCAGCTGGGACCCGGCCTGCCGAGCGTGCTGGAGACCCCAGCCGGTGCCCAGGTCCAGGAGAACGTGGTCAACAACTTCCCCCTGTCAGACGTCCCCGCCAGCGCCCACATCATGGGCACCCACCGCATGGCGCTCGACCGCGACCACGGGGTGTGCGACCCCTACGGCCGCTACTGGGCGTTCGACAACCTCTACTGCGCCGGCGGCGCCCTGCAGCCGACGGCGCCCGGGTACAACGTGTCGCTCACCTTCCAGGCGCTGTCGTACTGGGTGGCCGCGGCGATCGTCGGCGGGGTCGGAGGCCAGGACTCCTACACGCCGCTCGAGGTCGGCTCCAACATGAGCACCCTGGTGAGCGTGTTGAAGTCGACCGACCCCGACACGATGATCGCCCACGTCGTCTAGGCGGCGACGAGCCCCCGCTCGATCAGCGCCTCGGCGATCTGCACGGCGTTCAACGCCGCGCCCTTGCGCAGGTTGTCGCCCGAGACGAACATCGCCAAGGAGCGGCCCGACGGGTCGCTGCGGTCCGCGCGCACCCGGCCGACGATGCAGGCGTCGCGCCCCGCCGCGCCGAGAGGCGTGGGCAGGTCCGCCACCTCGACCCCCGCCGCCGAGCGGAGCAGGTCGAGCGCGCGCCCCGGGGCCAGCGGGCGCTCGAAGGTCAGGTTGAGGGCCAGGGAGTGCCCGGTGTAGACGGGCACCCTGACGCAGGTGACCGACACCGCCAGGTCGGGTATGGCGAGGATCTTGCGGCTCTCGTTGCGGAACTTCAGCTCCTCGGTCGTCTCGTCGCCTTCGAAGCTCCCCGCCACGGGCAGGACGTTGAACGCCAGCGGCCCGGGGAACACCCGCTGAGCGGGGTACTCGACGGCCGTCCCGTCGAAAGCCAGCGCGGCGGCCTTCTCCCCCACTGCCCGGACCTGCTCGTCCAGCTCGGCGGTGCCCGCCAGCCCCGCCCCCGACGCCGCCTGGTAGGTGGCGCCGACGACCCTACGCAGCCCGGCTTCCGCGTGCAGCACGGCCAGGGGGGGCATGCAGACCACGGTGGTGCAGTTGGGGTTGGCGACGATCCCCTTCGGTATGCGCTCCAGCTCTCCGGCGTTGACCTCCGGAACGACTAGAGGGCATTCGGGGTCCATGCGCCAGGCGCTGGAGTTGTCCACCACGATGGCCCCCGCGGCGGCAACCCTTTGTCCGTATTCCCTGGAAGCCGCCGCTCCCATGGAGAACAGCGCGACGTCCACGCCGGAGTGGTCCGCCCCGGCGACGTCCTCCACGGGGACGCCGTCGAGGAGCCGCCCGGCGGAACGGGAGCTGGCGAAATAGCGGACGCTGGCGTGCGGCAGTCGCTCGCCGACCAGGGTCCGCATCACGGTTCCCACCTGGCCGGTCGCTCCGTAGACACCGACGGTCACCATCTACTCGCCCTCCAGTTCGAACGCACGGTGCAGCGCCACCACCGCCTTGTCGGCTAGCTCGGACCGCACCACGCAGGTGAGGCGGATCGACGAGGTGGAGATCATCTCGATGTTGATCCCCTCCGAAGCGAGCGTCTCGAACATCGTCGCCGAGATCCCCGGGTGGGTCTTCATCCCGGCGCCGATTATCGAGACACTCGCAATGTCGGGATCCGCCAGGATCTCCCTCGCTCCGATCTCGCCGGTGAGCCCCTCGCTCACCTCCCGGGCCACCCGCAGGTCCTCGTGGGGGACGGTGAAGGAGATGTCCGTGGTGCCGGCGAGGGAGACGTTCTGCTCGATCATGTCGACGTTCACCGAACGGTCGGCCAGTGCCCGGAACAGGCGGGCGGCGATGCCCGGGCGGTCCGGGACGCCCGCCACCGTGATCTTCGCCTCCGAGTTGTCCGACACCACGGCTGACACCATCGCCTGTTCCATCTCGGGATCCTCCTCTTTGATCCAGGTGCCCGGCTCCCACGTGAACGCCGAGCGGACGTGCAGGGGAACGTGGTGGTTGCGGGCGAACTCGACCGATCGCATCGCCGGCTTGGGGCATCCGGCCGCGCACATCTCGAGCATCTCCTCGAAGCTCAGCTTCTTCAGGCGGCGGGCCTCGGGCACCACCCTCGGGTCGGCGGTGAACACCCCCGACACGTCGGTGTAGATCTCGCACGCGTCGGCCTTCAGGGCGCTTGCCAGCGCCACCGCGGTCGTGTCCGTTCCGCCCCGGCCGAGGAAGGTCACGTCCCGCTCGGTGGACACGCCCTGGGCTCCCCCCACGACGGGCACCTTGCCCCGGTCGAGCGCCTCGCGCACCCGGTCGGCGCGGACCTCGACGATCTTCGCCCGGGTGTGGTCGGTGTCGGTGATGATCCCCGCCTGGCTGCCCGTGAAGCTGTCACTGTCGATGCCTATGTCGTGGAGCGCCATGCACAGCAGCGCCATGGCCTTGCGCTCACCGGCCGTGATCAGCATGTCCATCTCCCGCCCGGGCTGCGTGCTCGAGACCTGCGACGCGAGGTGCAGCAGATCGTCGGTCTCCTTGCCCATGGCGCTGACCGCCACCACCACCTGGTCGCCGCGACGAACGGCCCGGCCGATGTAGTCGGCGACCGTGCGGATCCGCTCGGCGTCGCCAACCGAGGTCCCGCCGAACTTCATCACGACCAGGGACACGGTCGCCCAGGCTACCTTCTTCCCCGTGCAGGGCTTCGGCTCCTTCGGCCACCTGGCGACGCGCTTCTTCGGCGCGCTCGACCCCCGCGGACCCTCGCAGGCCGAGGAGGACTGGGCCACCGGGTGGCTGCTCCCGGGCGAGCAGCGGCTGTGGCGGCGCATGTCCGGCCCCGACCGCCGGCACGCCGCCGGCGTCGCCCGGGAAGTGGGGCGCAGGCTGGGGGGCGCTCCGAGGGAGGTGATGGCGGCGGCCCTGCTCCACGACGTCGGCAAGGTCGACTCGGGTCTCGGCACCTTCGCCAGGGTGTGGGTGACGCTCGCCGCCATGGCGGTCGGGCGCGACCGGGTACCCGGGCGCCGGGCGAAGCGCTACCTGGCCCACGACCGGATCGGGGCGTCGCTCCTGCGCGACGCCGGCAGCGACCCGATCACCGTCGCCTGGGCGGGCGAGCATCACCGCCCGGAAGGGTGCTGGACGCTGGACCCGACGGTGGCGGCGGCGCTGAAGGCGGCCGACGGGGACTAGGCGTCCTCGAGGCCGGCGGCGGGCACGTCGGCCGCCCGGCGGGACCTGCCCTTGGCGTGGGCGGGCGCATGCGCCGGCGTGTGCGCCCGGAAGGAGCGCCAGCGGTGCCAGATGACGAGGGCTATCGCCGCCACGGCGAGAGCGGCGAGCAGGTACCCGGCGTAGCTGACACCATGCATGACAGACTCGTACTTCTTGCCGAGGTGGTAGCCGATGAAGGCCATGGCGCCGTCCCAGAGCAGCGATCCGAGGGCGGTGAGGATCCCGAAGCGCACGAGGGGAACCTCGGCCACCCCGGCGGGGAGGGCCACGAAGTTGCGTAGCACCGGGAGAAGGCGGCTGGCGAAGACACCCCAGCGCCCGTGGCGGCGGAACCACCCCTCCGCCCGGTCCAGGTCGTGGTGGGAGAGCAGCACGTACTTGCCGTAGCGGTCGACGAAAGCCCTACCGCCGAAACGCCCGATGACCCATGCGACGTAGGCGCCGACCAGTTCCCCTGCCGCTCCGACGATTATCACCTCGCCCAGGTTGAGCTTCCCCTCCGCGGCGAGCACGCCGGCGAAACCGAGGGTCAGCTCCGACGAGGTGGGCACGCAGCAGGACTGCAGCACCGAGAGCACGAAAACGGCCACGTACCCGGCCGACGACACGAAGCCGGTGAAGTTCAGGAGGGCGAGCACCGCACAAGGCTAGGCGCCCGCCCGCCGGTGTATGGTTCGCCGTGGCCGCTTTGATGCCCGCCGCGGTCTACGTGGGTGAACGGAAGGTGAAGGTAGAGCAAATTCCTGTCCCCACCCCCTCCCCGGGCGGGGTCGTGGTGGAGGTCGCCTACTGCGGGATCTGCGGCACGGACCTGCACATGGTCATGGACGGGTGGGGCAGACCCGGGACCGTCTACGGCCACGAGCTCTCCGGCACGGTGGTCGCCGTCGGCCGCGAAGTGGACGGGCTGCGTCCCGGCGACCGGGTCGCCGGCGGGCCGGGGCCCGGATGCGGCTCCTGCACGGCCTGCGCAGAGGGGCGCCCCAACCTCTGCCGGGCCCGCCCCGACTACGTCGCACCGGACGCGCCCGGGGCGTTCGCCCGTTTCAAGGCGCTGCCCGCCGGCTGCGCCTACCCGCTCCCGGAGGGCCTGGACCTTCGGGCGGCGGCGCTCGTCGAGCCGCTCGCCGTTGCCGTGCACGGCGCGGCGCGCTCGGGGGCCCGCCCCGGAGACCGTGCGCTGGTCAGCGGCGCCGGACCCATCGGCGTGCTCACGGCGGTGGCGCTGGCCCGGGCCGGCTGCGAGGTCACGGTCAGCGAACCGGCAGAGGCGCGCCGGGCGTTGGCCGCCGGCCTCGGCGTCGACGTCGTCGCCCCCGACGAGCTCGAGCGGCCTTCGCTGGCCACCTCCCTGGCGGAGCGGCCATACCGGCTCGCAGTCGAGTGCTCGGGCAGCGCCGAGGCGGCGGAGGCGGCGCTCGGCGTCCTCGACCGGGGGGGCACCCTCGTCCTGGCGGGGACGGGGATGCGGCGGCCCCGCCTCGACTCCAACCGGATGATCCTCCACGAGCTGTCTGTCACCGGCACTGTCGACTCCACTCCAGAAGACGTCCGGGAGGCCATTTCGATGCTCGCGTCGGGCGACGTGCCGGTAGCGGCTCTGGTCGAGCCCGACGACCGCGGGCTCGACCAGGTTCAGCGGGCGATGGAGCAGCTTTCGTCCGGGCTGCTCGCGGGGAAGGTGATGGTGTCCCCTCGTGCCTGAGAACCCGGGCAGGAGGCGCCCGCCCCGCTTCAACCACGTGGCGATGAGCGTCCCGGCCGACCTGCTCGGCGAGGAGGGCAGGCGGGACATCGGGTCGTTCTACAGCGAGGTATTCGGCTGGGAGGAGCTGCCCACCGAGACCGTCGACCGCCAGAAGCTGGTCCTCTCCGCCTACCGCTACGACCAGTTCGTTTTCCTGGTCGCCGGCGACGAGCCGATGAGCGCGCCCGAGGGCGACCACTTCGGCATGGGGGTGGACACCGTCGAGGAGCTCGAGGAGCTCCATCGCCGCGCCGAGGCCTACCAACGGCGCGACCCCCGGGTCCGGCTGACCGACATCTCGACGGAAGAGCATCCCGGCCTCACCCTCACCAGCTTCTACGTCGGCTTCCTGCTGCCTTTGACGGTGGAGGTGCAGCACTTCGCCTTCGCAGCGCCGCCGGCGACCGGATGAGGCCGCTCGCCAGCCGACCGTCGGCTCAGTGGACGGTTACGAGGGTGCCGATCGGCGTGTAGGGGTAGACCTGTTGGGCGGTGGCGTAGGGAAGCTCGGCGCAGCCGAGGCTCTGGGGGTAGCCGTAGCTGGCCCGGACGAAACCGTGGATGGCGTCGCTGCCGTTGAAGTAGGACACCCACTTGACCGGGTCGGCGTAGTGGGAGCCGTCAGGGTTGGTGCCCCTCATGATCTGAGACTTGTAACGCAGGTAGACGATGAAGGTCCCGTCGGCGGTCGGGTCCTGCGCTATGCCTGTGTTGGTCGGCGAGGAGATGACCGGTTTGCCGTCGTGCCAGACGGTGAGGGTCTCCGGCAGGGTCTTGGATATGTCGACCCACGTGTAGCCGTTGGGGTTCGCCTTGCCCGCCGCGAGCGCCTTGGCCAGGTAGGGCCACAGCAGCGGGTTGGACTCGCCGACCGTGGCGAGACCTGACACGTGCTCGAACGCCTTGACGGCCGCCTGGGTCATGACGTTGTCCTGGCCGGGCTGCCACAGGCCGGCGAGGCGGGCGGGCGGAGCCCAGCGCCAGGTGAAGTTGCCGTCGGGGGTGACGTAGGCGGCGGCTTGCGCCGCGCTGACGCTGGTCGGCGGCCCGGCGGCGCCGGGGGCGGGCGTCCAGTTGAACGGCAGGTAGCCGAGCACGGCCAGTTCCTGCTGAAGGCGGGTGACCGACCCCTGCGCCACGGGGAACGACACGGTGCGCGCAGGCGCCGCCCCGTTCACGCCCACGGGTACGGGTAGGTGCACCTGGAGGTCCTGGCCGGGCCAGAGAGCGCCGGGGGAAGGCTGGAAGGCCAGCGTGTAGGGGTTCGGCGAGGTCCATCTGCCCGCTGGCCGAGTGTCGAGCAGGGCCACGCCGACGGTAGGGCGGCGCCCGCCGAAGAGGGTGCTGACCCGCCGGGAGAACACCATGGTGATCGGCGCGGTCGGCGAAGGGTCGCCGCCGGAGGGCGTTACCTCGGCGAGGTTGCCGTTTCCTTGGAAAAAGGTGAGCGGTGTGGGCTGGGGGAGCGTCTCCCAGAGGTAGGGAGCCGCGGCGACCTGCACGACACCGTAGGTGCCGTGTCCGCTCGGAAGCTCCACGGTGACCGTGCGCGACGGGGCGCCAAGCCGGCGGGTGTGGGTGGCGCCGTCATAGGTCCAGCGGACCTGGCGGACCGGCCGGGTGAAACGGAGGGTGGGCGCGCCGCCCGGGGCGAAGCGGGCGACGGGCACGGACAACTCCGCCGAAGGGGCGGGCACCGACACCGTCTTTTCGATGCGCGAGCCGGCCCACCACGACTCCCACCACGGGCTGCGGGCCGTGACCGTCACCTCGACCGGGGCGCCGGGGGGAATGGGGGACGACACCTGCAGCACGCCGCCGCGGTCTGCCAGGGCGACGGCCCTGCCGGCCACCCGGGCGGTGGCCGAGGTGATCGTGGTTCCCGGACCAGTCGACAAGGACGCCAGCTGCTCCCCTCCCGGCGTGACCGACACCCGGGGCCGCAGAAGGTAACTGGCCAGCGCCGCCGCTCCCGCGACCACCAGCAGCGCGCCGAGAGGCCACCACCTCCGCAACCGCCTTCCCCGGCCGGGCCCGGACATGCCGTGGGCTCCGATCCTCCCGGGCGGAGCAGCGACCTCGCCGGGCGCCTCGACTCTCACCACGCTCTCCTACCCTTGTTCGAGGTGCTCTGACCGGCCCCTCGTCGGACTCGGCAATGCTACCGGCCAACTCGGCCGCGCGCCCGGCGCTCGTCGGATCCTCACCCGCGCTCGGCTCCCCGCCGATCGCAGCGCTGACTCGCCGCTGTAGTACATAGTTAACGGTGCGAAGTTTCTCGCGGAACCTGGGGAAAGGCCGGGTCGGCTGGGTGGGCCGCAACCTCTGGGCGGTCCTCGCCGCGCGCTTCGCGATGAGCGTCGCCCGCGCCTTGCTGTCGGTTGTCACAGCGCTCTATCTCGCCGCACTGGGCTTCTCGGGTCTCGAGCTCGGCGTGCTTTTCGTCGTGGTCACCTTCGCCTCTGCGGTCATGTCCTCGGGCATCGGCTTTCTGTCCGACCGGGCGGGGCGCAAGCCGTTCCTCGTCGCGCTCCCGCTCGTCGTGGCGGCCTGTGCCAGCACCTACGCCATTTCTCGCAGCGTCGTGGTCCTCTTCGTCTTCGCCGCGCTGGGAACGTTCGGCAGGGGGGCCGGGGCCGGCGGCGGCAACGTCGGGCCGTACCAGCCGGCGGAGTCGGCGCTCGTCGCCGAGAGCACCCCCGGGGGGCGACGGACCGCCGCGTTCGGGCTGGTGGCCTTCACCTCGACGCTCGGAGGGCTCGCCGGCGGCCTCCTGGCCGAGCTGGTGCACACCGAGCCAGGCCTGCACGGGGCGGCGGCGACAGCGGCTTACCGCCCGGCGTTCATCGCTTCGGCGGCGCTGGCGCTGGTCGCAGGGCTGGTGGCTCTGGTCATAGTGGAGCCGTCGCGGGGAAGGTCCGGGGGCGGCTCGAGCCAGAGCACGCCGACGTTCGTCTTCCCCCGGCGCTCGTGGCCGGCTCTGTGGCGGCTCGTCGTGACCAACGCCACCAACGGGATGGCGATAGGCCTCTTCGCCCCCTTCCTCAGCTACTGGCTGTTCCGCCGCTACGGGGCCGGGCCGGGCAGGATCGGCCTCCTGTTCGCCGTGGTCAACGCCGCGTCGCTTCTCTCCACTCTGGCCGCGGCGTCCATCGGCCGGCGCTTCGGCACGGTGCGGTCGATCGCCACCGTGCGCGCCGTCAGCGGGGTGCTGCTCGTGCCGATGGTGCTGGCCCCGTCGTTCTGGGTGGCCGGGGGGCTCCTCCTGGTGCGGATGGCCGCCCAACGGGTCGGTCTGCCGCTGCGCCAGTCCTTCACCCAGCAGCTGGCCGACCCCGCCGAGCGTTCGACCGTCGCCGCCCTTTCCACCGTGCCCGCCCAGGCGACGATGGCGGGCGGCCAGGCGCTCGCCGGCTACCTGTTCGACGAGGTGAGCCTGTCGCTGCCCTTCGAGCTGGCCGCCGTGTTCCAGTGCGTCAACGCCGCGCTCTACGCCGCGCTGTTCGCCTGGCGCCCGCCGCCCCGGCGCCAGCCAGGGGAGACCCCTCCGGTGCGGATCCTGGAAGGTGACACGGCCGCCGGCGGCGAATAGAGACGCCTGGAATGACCGAAACTTCCGGATTTTCGGGTAGGGGCCGGCCAGGGAGCAGGCGCCGGCTGCGGACGCGGCTCCTGCTCGGCGGGAGCTGCCTGGCGGCCCTCGCCCTGGCGGCCGGCCCGGCGGTGGCCGACTCGACGCCCGGAGCGGCCCTCTCGACGGTCGCCGCCTCGCCTGCCCCGCCGGTGGCGCCCGACAATCCCCGGCCGGCGTCGTGCCCTCCCGTGCCTTCCAACCAGGGTGGGCCAGACAGCGAGGCGCAGACGACGACGGGCGTCCCGTTGTGGCCTGCCGCGCCCCCCGGGACCAACCCCGAGGACTACGCCTCGTATCTCCACACGCCGCAGGTCACGCCTCCCCTCCGTCCGGCCAACTGGGCCGACGGCGGGGGTGACTGGAAGCTGACCAGCGCCCGGAGCACCGACCCCCAGGTTGCGGACAACCCCCAGGAGCTGTGCGGCGTGGAGGGCAACTCGGTGGACAAGGCCTGGCAGGTCACCACCGGAAGGCCCGACACGGTCATCGCGATCACCGACTCGGGGATCGAGTGGTGCGACCCGTCGGTCGTCGACAAGATCGCCTTGAACCGCTACGCCCTTCCCTACCCGGAGAACGCCGCCGGGCTCACCAAGCCGCAACTGGAGGCGCGGGGGGTCGTTTTCGCCGACAGCGACCCCTACGACCTGGACAACAGCGGGATCCTCGACGCCGAGCAGTACGCGTCGGATCCCCGCGTCGCCGCCGTCGTCGCTTCCAGCCCCTCCCACGGCTTCTTCTGCGGCAAGTACATCTCACCAGAGGACCTGATCCGCACCTTCGGCTCGCCGTCGTCGCCCTACTACTACCCCCACCCCACCGCCGGCGCCGAGGCTCCCCCCTACCCGGGGCAGGTCCCCGCCGGGTTCACCGAGGCGATCGCCGGCTGGAACTTCGTCGACGACACCAACGACCCCTACGACGACGTCCTCTACGGGCACGGCACCGGCGAGGCCGAGGACGCCACAGGCTCCGCCGACGCCGTGGGCAAGGAGGTGGGCACCTGCCCCAGCTGCACGGTCCTGCCCATCCGGGTCGGCGAGAGCTTCATCGCCTCGTCCAACGACTTCGCCCGCGGCGTGCTCTTCGCCGTGGACAGCGGCGCCTCCGTCGTCCAGGAGGCGCTCGGCACCCTCGACGTGACGACCACCGCCGCCCAGGCCATCGCCTACGCCAACTCCCACGGGGTGCCGGTCATCTCCAGCGCCGCCGACGAGGAGGCCGAGCACCACAACGAGCCCGCCGACCTCCCGGGCACCATCGTCGTCAACAGCGTCACCCAGGCCCCCTCGGAGACTGTCGGCGGCCAGACCGTCTCCCTCTACCAGCCGCCCAGCTACCTGTACCTCAACGGTTGCACCAACTACGGGGCCAACATCGCCGTCAGCGTGGAGAGCGCCAGCTGCTCGTCGGAGGCGACCGGCAAGACCGGCGGGGTGACGGGGCTCATCGAGTCGGAGGCCAAGAACCTTCTCGAGGCGGGCCGGCTGGCTCCCTACCCGGGGCTGAAGACCGTCGGCGGCGCTCCGGTCGCCCTGTCGGCGACAGAGGTGCGGGAGCTGATCGAGATGTCCGCCGACGACGTCGACTTCCAGACACCCGTGCTGCCGAGCCCGAGCTCGCCGTTCGCCGCGCCGCCCGACAACTACGCGGTCGTGGCGCCGGTACCGACGACCCGCTACCCCACTCAGCCGGGCTTCGACATGTACACCGGCTACGGCCGTCTCGACGCGGCGAACATCCTCGACTGGCTCGCCGCGGGGAAGATCCCCCCCGAAGCCTCCTTCGGCGAGATGCAGTGGTTCCAGACCTACGACCCGGCCCAGGCCCTCTCGGTGCCGTTGTTCGCCGCGGCAGTCCGCACGCCCGGTCCCTACCACTGGAAGCTCCAGTACGGGATCGGCACGCAGCCCGAACCGGGGGCCTGGTACGACATCACAGGCGGCAGCGGCAGCGGCGGGCCCCGCGGCAGCGCCCTGGAGGAGAACTACACCCTAAGCCCCTCGCTGCTGGCGCACATCGCCTCGCAGCTGCCGCCCTCCGACCACGGCACCGGGCCCGACGGCAGGCCCGAGCCCGACGCCGACTCGTTCACCCTCCGGCTCCTCGTCGCCGACTCCCACGGGCTGGTCGGCATGGACCGGCGGACCGAGTACCTCCAGCACGACCCCACGCTGGTCACCAAGACGGTGCTCCAGCCCGGCGTGGGGGCGGGGGTCGCCGGCAACCAGCAGCCGGCGACGAGCTTCGGCGGGTCCATCGACGCCGCTCCGACCCTCGCCCCCATCGGCCCCGGCGGCACGGACGCCCTGATCGTGGCGACCGCTGACGGCACCATCCACGCCTACACCGCTGGGCCCGACGGAACGCTTTCCGAGCTGCCCGGCTGGCCCGTCCACACCGCCCTCCTGCCCGGCCAGGCCGAGCTGTCCGCCCACGAGGCGGCCTACACCAGCGGGCAGGTCACCGCCATCCCCCATTGCAGCATCGTCGGCGGGGTGGCCGTCGGCAGGCTGATGGGCGCGCACGCGCCGCCCGACGTCGTGGCGTCGGACATGTGCGGGAACGTCTACGCCTGGGACGCGGCGGGAACCCTGCTGGCCGGCTTCCCGGTGCACACCGACCCTGTCTACTCCCAGGACCCCGCCCCCTACGCCGGCACCGCCACCGCGACGGACCCGTCGGTCGACCCGCGCGACCCAGACAACCGGCTGCTCCCGGGCATCCTCGGCGCCCCGGCCCTCGCCGACCTGACGGGAAGCGGCCAGCTGGACATCGTCGTGTCCTCCCTCGACCGCCACGTGTACGCGTGGACTCCGGGCGGCCAGACGGTGCCCGGTTATCCGGTGCTGGTCGTCGACCCGGCGCAGGTCGCCAGCGTCGACCCCGTCACCAACCACGTCGACTTCAAAACGGGCGTGAACGTGCAGATGGGCTCGATGATCCTCGACACGCCGGCCGTCGGCCGGCTGTCCGGCGGCGGCGGCCCACCCGACCTGGTCATCGGCACCGACGAGGAGTACGGCTGCAACCCCGCCAGCCTCCCCGGGGCGGGCCTCGCCGAGAAGCCCGGCGAGCCGGGGTGCGCGATCAGCGAGGTGAACGCCCTGAACTGGGCCCTCGACGCTGCCGGCGCGTCGCTCCTCAACCCGGCCAACAGCATGGTCTACGCCCTCGCCCCGGCTGGGACGGGCGCCTCAGCCGACTGCTCCGAAGGGACAGCCCAGCCCGACGCCTGCGCCATCCTCCCCGGCTGGCCGGCCGAGATGGTGGACCTCGACGCCGGCCTCCTGCCCGACGTCGCCGACGGGACCACCGCCCCGCCGGCCTTGGCCGACCTGTCCGGCAACGGCACGCTCGACGTCGGCGACATGACATCGGTCGGACCGGCGTACATCTTCGGACCGAACGGCAAGTCGATCTACGGCGACGGGCCCGACGGGCAACCGATCGGGCTGTCCATGTCGGCGGTCGGGCCTCTCGCCAACTCCCAGGACGTCCCGAGCATCCCCGCCCTCGGCATGCCGGTCTTCGCCCCGCTCGGCGGGGCGGCGCCGGGGACGAGCTTCATCGCGCCGGCCGCCTCGCTCGGCAAGGCGCTCGACGCCGCCCTCCCCGCCGAGCAGTACGCCAACGACAACCAGCTCGACGCGTGGAACACCTCGACGGCGACCATGCAGGCCGCCTTCCCCCAGGTGATGAACGACCTGCAGTTCTTCGACCAGCCCATCGTCGCCGACGTCGGTGGTGCGGCCGGAGGGGCCTACGTGGTCGAGGGCAGCGCCAACGCCGACCTCCGCGCCGTCAACTCCTACGGCCAGGAAGCCCCCGGCTTCCCCAAGTTCACCGGTGGGTGGATCGTCAACAGCCCTTCGTTCGGCCCGCTGGGCTCGCTGAGGGACCAGGTGGTGGTCGCCGGGACCAGGGACGGCGACCTGTTCGTGTGGTCGACCCCCACCCCCCGCTGCGCCGGGAGCGGCCCGTGGCCCCGCCAGCACCACGACCTCTCCAACACGAACGACCTCCAGTGGGCCGCCGCTCTTCGGCCCTCGTGCTCGTGAGCAGCCGGCGACCGCTGGGCGTGGTCGCGGCCGGGGTTCTCCTGGCGGCTCTCGCCGCCTACCCGGCCGTGGCGTCGGTCACCTCCGCGGGCCCCTTCGAGGTCGGCGCGGCGCAGGTGGACATCACCCCTCCGGCGCTGGCAACACCGGCGGGCCAGGCGCTCGACGCCGCCGACTTCGTCCCCGCCTGCGGGCTGTCCGAAACCCAGGTCCACCAGCTGTGGCCCGGCAAACGGCTCTTCGCCTTCGAGAAGCCTTACATCGACCTGTTCGGGGCTGGCGAGTACGTGCCCGGCGACCCCTACTGCGACGCCGACCACACGCACCGCTACGAGGCCCCCTACATCGCCGGCGGGTCAGGGGAGAACCACTGGCCCCTGACGTCCGCCGATCTCGAGGCCGGCATGAACACGCCGGCCACGACCCTTCCGAGCCCCGCTTTGTCCAACGACCCGATAAGCGCCCAGGCGGTCGTCTTCCGGGCGGGAGGACGGCGCGCGGCCATGGTGACGGTCAACTCGATAGGGATCTTCGACACGACGATGGACCGCATCCGGGCGGAGGCGGTCAGGCAGGATCCCGCTCTGCACCCGGCTGACATCTTCATCTCGTCCACCCACGACGAGTCGGCGCCCGACCCGATCGGCCTCTGGGGGCCGGATCTGTCGGGCGAGCCGCCGCCCGTCAACCAGGCCAACGGGTCCCTGCCGGCGGGGGTCAGCTCCGGCGTCGACGAGTACTACATGAGCTACCTGGTGGACCGGGTGGCCGCCGCCATCGTCGCCGCCGACCGAAGCGCGCAGCCGGCGGCTCTGCGACTCGCCGTGGCCAGGATGCCAGGGAACATCCAGTCGTGCTGGTCCTCCTACCCGTTCATCGACACCGGCCTCATGCCGGTGATGCAGGCGGCGACCACGTCCGGCTCGTCGCCGGGCAGGGTGATCTTCACCTTGGCGAACGTGGGGACCCACGACGAGACGCTCGCCTTCTCCGGCAACCCCGCCTACACGTCGATGCTGAGCGGAGACTGGACCGGGCGGCTCAGCCAGCTGCTCGAATCGCAATACCCGGGCAGCGTCGGCATGGAGATGGCGGGGCTGGTCGGCAGCGTCGAGACCCCCGCCCTCTACCCGCAGGGAACCCAGGTGCTCGACGTGCCCGGCGCGTTCCACCAGGTGCCGGGGAGCCCGGTCGACGGCTGCTCGAGCGTCTACCCGCAGCCCGCCGGCGCCAGCCCCGAGACGGACGCGCTCCGGTTCATAGACGGCTACGCGGCGAGCGTCGCCGCGGCCGCCGAGGCCGCGCTCGACGGGCCGGGCGCGACCACGGTCGTCCCCCGGACCGTTGCCGGCCAGACCCGCTCGGTCTGCGTGCAGCTCGAGAACAATTTCTTCGCCGCAGCGTTCGCCGCGGGGCTGTTCCCCGACCGGCCCGCTTACGCCGACCCCGGCTGCACGGTCGGGGTCTCCGCCTCGGGCGCCGTCTCGGCGGGAGGCGGGTCGGCGCCCTCGTCGGTCCAGCCGAGCCCCCCGGCGTTCATCCGCACCGAGGTGGGCGTCCTCACGGTGGGACCGGTTCAGGTCGCCTACTCGCCGGGTGAGGTCTTTCCGGTCACCGAGATAGGCGGGCCTTACGACAGCGCCCAGATGCCGTTCCCCACGGACTGCTACCTGCCTCCCTCCGACTACACGTGCGGCGCCGCGCTGCCCATGACCCCCGACGTGGCGGCTGAGATGAGCCGGCCGTTCAGGTTCCTCGCCGGGCTCGGCGAGGACATGATCGGCTACATGTTCCCGCCGAGCAACTTCGTCGGCAGCCAGGGGGAGACGATCGAACCTCCGTGGTCGGTGTACGAGGAGACGTCGGGGACGGGCAACGACCGCTTCGGCTACGGCCACGCCGACGACGCCGAGAGCGTCGGCCCCCACGCGGGGCTGGCCGTGACCCAGGCGCTCTCCGGCCTGCTCGCAGCCGACGGCCGCGGGACGACCGTGGTGCCGGGCATGTTCGTCGACGCCGCCGGCAGGCTCTGCGACAGCCCCTTCCCGGCGACCCCCGGCTCGTGGGTCACCGGATGCCAGGGTTTCACCGGCGCTGTCGGCGTCGAGGTGGTCGGACCGGGCGGCTCCCGCTCGGTGATACGGGTGGGGGACGCCCCGGGCGACGCGACCGGCTGGGCGACCTACCTGGCCACCCCCGACAGCGGCACCGCGGGCACCGCATACCCCTACTCGACTTCGACGAGGGGCGTGATCGTCGGGGGGAGGGCGCTGCTCATAGACGTGGTCAGCGGCGCGGCCGACCTGGGCTCCGGCTGAGCTGCGGCTGGTCGCGTTGAACCGATCGCCCACTCTGATCGTTGAAACCGTTGTTGCCAGTCGATCGAGGAGTGGACGTGGAAAGATCCGAGCATTTACTGCTGAACGCTCGACCCTGCGGGTCGTGCACCGAGCCGGCGACCCGCCCTCGCCGCCTGGCGGCCATCTCGGCCGCCGCCCTCCTCCCCTTCTTGGGGCTCTTCGCGCCGACAGGCCCGAGCGCGACAGCCGCGACCCCAGCGGTCGCAACCCCCCAGGCCCAGCTCTCGGGTCTCCACGACATCACGATCGCCTCGGCGGTGGCACCCAACGGTGACAACAACCCCTATGGCATCGCCGTGGTTCCGAAGACCATGGGCAAGCTCACCGCCGGCAACCTGCTGGTCGTCGACTTCAACGATGCTGCGGGGACCTCAGCCGGGGGGACCACCGTCCTGCAAATCGATCCCCAGACCGGCCGGACCAGCGTGTTCTTCCAGGGAGCCCCGGTGGCGGGACCCGTCGGGGTGGCGATCAACCCGGTAAACGACGGGGTGTGGATCGGAGACTACGGCTCCTCTCAGAACGGGACCGCCGCCAACGACCTGCTCATCAGCCCCGCCGGAGCGCTCATGGCCGACTTCACCAACTCGACCACCTCGGGGCAGGCCAACTTCACCGGGGTGTGGGGCCAAGGCGTCAGCGACTCGGGTGGGGTCTCCTTCTACTGGGGCAACGCCGGCAACGCCACCACGGGCAGCGGCGGCGGGGACGTGTGGAGGCTGACACCCGACCCTGGGGCCATCAGCTCGGGCACCCCGCAGAACCCCACCTGCTCCAACGGCCAGAGCGGCCAGCCGGTGTGCTCCACCTACGCCCAGATCGCCACCGGTCAAGCCGAGACCCCCGCCGGGGGCAACGCGTCCACCGCAGCCGGCCCTCAGGGCCTCGCCTTCGACCAGGCGACCGGCGTCCTCTACGAGACCAACGACGCGAGCAACGTCCTCTACGCCATCCCCGCCGCGGCGACCTCCAGCGGGCCGCACGCAGCCACGGTGGTGTACCAGGGACCGGCCCTCGACACGCCCGAGAACGTGGTCGTCGACCCCTCCAACGGCAACCTGCTCGTGGCGAACGCCGGCAACAACACGTTGGTTGAGATAACCCCCGCCGGCCAGGTCGTGGCCAGCCGTCAGCTCGCACCCGGACAGCCGGCAGGAGCGCTGTTCGGGCTGGCGGTTGGCTCCGACGCTTCCGGCGCCCCGGTCATCTACTACGACAACGACAACACGAACACCGTCCACGCCCTCGAGGTCCCGCCGCCCGCCAACGGCTACTGGCTGGCAGCAGCAGACGGGGGGGTCTTCAGCTTCGGAGACGCCGCCTTCTACGGCTCCGAGGGAGGCACCCACCTGAACGCCCCGGTGGTGGGGATGGCCTCCACCCCCGACGGCGGCGGGTACTGGCTGGTCGCCAAGGACGGCGGCGTCTTCAGCTTCGGAGACGCCGCCTTCTACGGGTCGATGGGAGGCAAAAAACTGAACGCGCCCGTCGTCGGCATCGCCTCCACCCCCGACGGCGGCGGCTACTGGCTGGTCGGCGCCGACGGAGGGATCTTCAGCTTCGGGGACGCCGCCTTTTTCGGCTCCGAGGGCGGCACCCACCTGAACGCCCCGGTGGTGGGGATGAGCGACAGGTTCTGAACCGGGGACCGAGGACTTATCTGACGCCGGCCACTCACTGACGAGCCCCGACGAGACCAATCATTTGGGCGACTCGTCGGCGGCGTTCAGCGGGTTCGCTGTATGGAGACAGTCCTGCTCGTGCTGTCTTGGCTCCCGCCTGCATAGATCCCTTTCAGCGGGGGTACGTCGCCGTAGTCCCGGCCCCTCCCGACCGCCACGTGGCGGGGACCGACTGCGCCCAGGTTGGTCGGATCGAGCTCCCACCAGCCACAGGTCCAGACCTCTATCCAGGCATGGCTCTGGCCTTCGACGGTCACGCCGACCTCCGGCTCGGGCACCGGGTGCAGGTAGCCTGACACGTAGCGAGCAGGGACCCCGATGCTGCGCGGGAAGGCGACAGCCAGATGGGCGAAGTCCTGGCATACCCCTTGGCCGGTCTGGATGACCCCGGCCGCCGAGGTGTGCGCGCCGGTGACCCCTGGCCGGTACTCGAGGGCGGAGTGAACCCATTCGCACACCGCCTCGACGGTCTCGACCGGGTCGGGCATCCCGGCAGCGTCCAGATACGCTCACCGTCGTTCACGAAGAACGGGCGCAGGTCCACGTGCCCGGGTTCGAGGGCCCGACCGGTCCAGGTCGGGGCGGTCGAGAACCGAACGAGCACCTGGGCGATCCAGCTCCTCGGCCGACACTCCACCTCGGCCCGGAGCGCTCGCAGCTCCTCGACTCCGGCCTCGGGTCCGATGACCAGACCTTTCCCGCCCGAGCCGTCCACTCTCTTCCACACAAGCTCCCGCATGCGGCTCAAAGCCTCGCGACGCTCGTCGTCGATCAGGCGGTAGGTGTCCACGTTTCGGAAGATCGGTTCCTCCCCCAGGTAGAAACGGATCATCTCGGGCACGTAGGTGTAGACCAGCTTGTCGTCGGCCACACCGTTGCCGATCCCGTTGGCGATGGTCACCCGCCCGGCCCGAGCGGCATTCACGATGCCCGGACAACCGAGGACCGAGTCCGGGCGGAACTGCAGCGGATCCCCGGAGTGAGGACCACCACCTTCGGGTCGGCCACCCCGGACGGCGCGGGAGCCCGCAGCGCGGCAGCCAGGCGGGTGGGACAGTCGCTCACGGTCCCGATCGCCTGCCCGGTGAAGACCTCGGGCAAGATCCGAGCCATGGCCCGCCGATTGGCCAGCACGCAGCTGATACCCGAGGGGCAGCCAGGTTGTCCTCCAGCACCCGGAGTTGTCCGTACTCGTCACGGATGGTCGATGCCGGCCACGTGCACCCGTACCCCGTTCGGCGGGTCGATGCCGTAAGCGGACCGGAGGAACCCGGGGCTCGATACCACCACCTACGGTGGGATGACCCCCTTGGTCACGATCCGCGACTCGCCGTAGACGTCCTCCGTGAAGGCCTCGAGGGCCCTCACCCGCTGCACCAGCCCGGCGCCACCGTGAACCATTCCACGGCTTCGAACAGCCGGGGGACGACGTCGAGGGGGAACGGTCGCTCCTCCCCGTCGAGGTCGAAGGTGACCCCCTCGTCGCGAAACGCTTTGCCCAGCCGCTCGGCCCGCTCGGTCAGGTCGTCAGCTCCGAACTGCCCCAGGGCCGCCGCGACGTCCTCGTAGTGGGAGCGGATCGATCGCTGCGGCGTGAACATCTCGTCGTACACACCCGGACGCGGCCGGTAGGCGTCGATGAGGTCACCCACAGCACTGCAGGCTGTCCCGGTTGCGTTTCCGCAGGCTTTCGGCGTCGTTAATTCGAGGCGCGGCTGCCGCAGGGTGGCCGAGCTCCCACTACCGGCCCTCCGCATAGGGGGCCAGCGGCGGCGCCTGCCCGACACCGGGTTGACTCCCGAAGGCCCGGGCCGCGTCCACGTACACCTCCGCGTTGCCGGTGACGGCGGCCGGCGGTGAGACGCCGGGAATGATCTGCTGGGCGCAGACCGACGCAGGGATCCTGGCCGCGTCGGCAGGGACCTGGTGGGTGAGGGCGTCCATCACCAGGGCGAAGACAACGGCGTCGGCCAGCAAGCCGGCGTGGTTCACGTACAGTCCGGCGCAGACCGCCTGGACGCCGACGCTGGACACGTTCGGCGCCGTACGAAGAGCGGCCGTGGGCTCAGGGACGGCGGCTGGACCAGCTCGCCGGTGAGGGAACACACGTCGGTGTAGCTGGTGGGCCCGGGCGACTCCGACCCGGAGTTGAGAGCCTCGAGGAAGTGCGAGCCCTGGGCCATATGCCAGAAGGCAGGCCAGCAGTTGCCGGCGTCCCCTGCACGGCGGCGCTCACCCGGGCCGGACAGCCGCGCCGACCGTCGGCCTTCTCGGCCAGACCGGCCCGACCCGCACGGGTGCGCCCTGACGGGGATGCATGGCTGCGACACCCGTCGGGCGGACGCCTCGGCGCATCGGGACCAGACGGGTGCGCCGCAGGAGCTGGACGAGGAGCACCTCGAGCTCCTGGGTGGCGAAGGCGAAGCGGTCGGTCGGGCCACAGCTCTGGGAGGCGGTGGGTCACCTAAGGACCATCGTCCCCTCCGGGATGGCGTGGCCGCCGAACTCGAAGTCGGCGACCGCCTTGCGGGAGCTCGCCACGGCCGGCGGCCGCAATCGCAGCGTCTCCTAATGGGGGTGATGGAGCGACCCGGTCGAGGTGCCCCATCTCGAGGAGGTGCTCGTTGGACAAGCGCTGCTCCACGACCACTGAGCGCACCTCGTCTGCCGCACGGTCCCGAGATGGTGGACTCTCGCCAGGGGTACGGGCGACCTCAGGAGCGTTGCGGTTGGTGACCACTACTTGGCGCGGCGGCGGTAAACGTCGGAGCGGTGTTCGATAGTCACTACTCGGACGACGTGGTCGTCATCGTCAATGGCATAGAGGATGCGATGATCGCCACGTCGGGCGCTGTGGAGGCCCTCGAGCCCCAGTTTCAGCGGTGCACCGGTCCTGTGCGGGTCATCAGCAACGGGTCCGTACAGGAACTCAATCGCGGCGATAGCCACCTTCTCAGGCAGCTTGGTCAAGTCACGGCGAGCTGTCGGGGACCAGGTGATCTGGTATGGCGCTCCGCTCAACGCTCACGCGCCAGGTCCAGAGCCTCGTCCCTCGTGAGGGGCTGGGCCTTGCCTTCGGCGAGCTCGTTCATGGCCTTGCGGATCTTGGATAGGAGGACCCGATCTCCGAGAATGTCCAGGGTTTCTTCGAGAGACTCCAAGTCCTCGACGCTCAAGACGACCGCCGCTGGACGTCCGTGCTTGGTGATGACAACACGGCCGTGCTCTTTCTCCAGGCGCTCGACGACCTCCGAGAGCCGATTCTTGACATCTGCGAGCGGCATCTGATCAGCCATCGACATGGCTATAAGTATAGCTAGACTTGGTGGCGGGGACGCAGGATGGCGGAAGCCACTCTCTCCGTCAACGGCCGCCACGTCAAGAACCTCCCCGGGCGCAAGACCGACCTGTTGACCGCGGCGTGGCTGGCGCAGTTGGCCGAGTGCGGCCTCCTACGCGTCAGTTTCGTGACGCCGCCGGTGATCGCCGAGCTTCGGGCCTGGCCAGATATGGGAAGAAGCTGGTCGAGGACCGGAACAAGAAGGCCTGGCGGGTGCAGAGGATCCTCGCGGATATGGCTCTCACCCGGATGCGACCCCGGATCCCCGACCTGCGCCTGGCGCTGGTCGGCCGCTTCGGCACCCACCACGCGGTCATGTTGAAAGCTCATCTGTCGCCCATCGACTACCTCGAAGCCCCAGATCGCAGTGCTCGACGCCGAGGGGGAGAGGGTTATCGCTCCTTTGTGTGACCAGCTCCGCCGGCTCACGACCATCCCGGTGCCGGCCGGCGAAGCGCCGAGGTGGTCATCGCCGAGGCCTGGGTGGGCAGGGACGCTCACCCTACGGCGGGCCATCTCTGGCCTCCTGGGCGGGGCTGTGCCCGGCCGGCACGAGTCGGACGGCAAGACCCGCAGCGGAAGGGCCCGCCAAGGCAACGCCGCCTTGCGGATCGCGTTATGCGAAACGGCATGGGCAGGGGGCGCAAGAACCACAGCTACCTCGGAGCGCAGTTCCGCCGCTTCCAGCGCCGCCCGCCAGCTCGGGGAGCCTTGACGTCCGCCGGCGCATGGCCGACGTGGTCATCGACCCTGGCGTATCGCGCCGATCGTTGTGCGGTACTCGGAAAGGTCCCTAGAGGATTCCACCCATACAAGGTCGTCGTCGATGTCGTCGAGCAGGTGGTGTACCAAGACGTTGCGGTAGCCCCAGAGGGAGGACCAAGGCTCTACCCCGACCTCTGTGCCCGTGGCCCCGCAGTACAGGCGAGCAGACTCGCCAGCGGCGATCCACAGTCGCTGAAGGGCCAGGCGAACCATTAGATCACCGTCGTAGCGCTCTCGCCCCCGGTCCAGAAGCTCCCCTATCTGGTCGAGGATGCTGGCGAGGGCGTCGAGATACTCCTCGCCATCGCTCAAAGCGGCTTGGTGCGGTACCGACCGGCGCCAGGAGCGCTGTCCACTACCACGCGGGGAACCGCTCCGAGCAGGTCGGTTGCCTGGTTCACGAACTTGATCACAGGCCGATAGCCGGGGTTACCGTCCACGTCCACGTGCACGAGCAGCGTGCCGTCGTCAGCAACCCGGAGGTTGCTCAGCTCGAGTCGAGCCGCCATCTCCCTGAGCTGCTGGCGCGCCGTCCGAAGCTGGTCGGCAGTGGCGATAGGTTCGAGATCCGAGGCGATCCTCGACACGGAGCCATCGTATCGCGAGGGTCTTCACAGGAGCGCTTAAGACCACCGGCTCGTACCGCACGATTCTGCTACCCGAGCCGGTCGCTCGGGCGATTGCCCTCCACCTCGAGACCTTCGGCTCGAACCGTGAGCTCGGGCTCGTCTTCACGAATGGACGAAGTGGTCCGATCCAGCAGTTTCCCTTCTCGCAGGTCTTCGTCAACGGCGTCCGCGGGTCCGGCTTGCCATCCTGGGTTACGCCCACGACTTGAGGCAGTTTTACGCTTCCACGCTGATCCGCTCGGCGGCGTCAGTGACGGTCGTCCAGGAAACGACGAAGTGGGGGAGCGAGTACTCCTCCCCGATGCTGTACCCATGGTGTGTCCAAGCAGTGCCTGACACGGGAAAAACCTAGCCACTACAGAGGTTTTGCCCTAGATGTCGTAGTAGAGCATGAACTCCCACGGGTGGGGCCGAAGGCGGACCGGGTCGATCTCGTGCTCGCGCTTGTAGGCGATCCACGTCTCGATCAGGTCGTCGGTGAACACCCCGCCGGCTCGAAGGAAGTCGCTGTCCGCCTCCAGGGCGCGAAGTGACTCCTCGAGCGAGCCGGGGACGGTCGGCACCTGGGCCAGCTCCTCGGGTGGCAGGTCGTAGAGGTCCTTGTCGACCGGGTCGGGAGGCTCGATCTTCTTCTGGACGCCGTCGAGGCCGGCCATGAGGATGGCGGCGAAAGCGAGGTAGGGGTTGCAGGACGGGTCGGGACAACGGAACTCGACCCTCTTCGCCTTGGGGCTCTTCGAGTAGAGCGGGATGCGGCAGGCGGCCGAGCGGTTCCGCTGGCTGTAGACGAGGTTCACGGGGGCCTCGTAGCCGGGCACCAGGCGCTTGTAGCTGTTGGTCGTCGGAGCGGCGAAAGCGAGGATGGCCGGCGCGTGGGAGAGCAGCCCGCCGATGTACCACCGCCCTATGTCGGAAAGCCCGGCGTAGCCGAGCTCGTCGTAGAAGAGCGGCTCGCCGCCCTTCCAGAGCGACGAGTGCACGTGCATGCCCGAGCCGTTGTCGGCGAAGATCGGTTTGGGCATGAACGTGGCCGACAGGCCGTGGGCGCGGGCGACGCTCTTCACCACGTACTTGTAGAGCATCAGCTTGTCGGCCATCACACCGAGGGTGTCGAACCTCATGTCGATCTCCGCCTGGCCGGCGGTGCCCACCTCGTGGTGCTGGATCTCGATCTCGATCCCGAGGCGTTCCATGGTGAGGATCATCTCCGAGCGGAGATCCTGGAAGTGGTCCATCGGCGGGACCGGGAAGTAGCCCTCCTTGTGGCGCGGCTTGAAGCCGAGGTTCGGCCCCTCGTCGCGACCGGAGTTCCAGATGCCCTCTATGGAGTCGACGTAGTAGTAGCCCTCGTGGGCGTTCTGGTCGAAGCGGATGTCGTTGAACACGAAGAACTCCGCCTCGGGCCCGAAGTAGGCGGTGTCGGCGATACCCGTCGAGACCAGGTGGTCCTCGGCCTTCTTGGCCACATAGCGCGGGTCGCGCGAGTAGGACTCACCGGTGACGGGATCACGCACCCAACAGTTGATGTTGAGCGTCTTGTGCTGGCGGAACGGGTCGATCACCGCTGTGTTGGGGTCGGGGACCAGGAGCATGTCCGACTCTTGGATCTCCTGGAACCCCCGGATGGACGAACCGTCGAAGCCCGAGCCCTCCTCGAAGGTGTCCAGCGTCAGCTCGTGGGCGGGCATTGAGAAGTGCTGCATCAGGCCTGGCAGGTCGGAGAAGCGGAAGTCGATGATCTCCACGCCCTCGGACTGCACGAGGCTGAGCACCTCTTCGGGAGTTCGTTTCACGGTTGCCATTCGGTCTTCACCCCCTGGGGTCGTTCAACGCTGACGGCAAACCCTAGGCGAGGGCGCTGCAGCAGGTGTTCACGAGGAGCCGGGCCACCGTGTAGGGGTCCATGTTGGCGTTGGGCCGGCGGTCCTCTATGTAGCCCTTGCCTTCGACCGCTACCTGCCAGGGGATCCGCACAGACGCACCGCGGTCGGAGACCCCGTAGCTGAACTGGCTGTAGTGGGCCGTCTCGTGGCTGCCCGTGAGGCGCTCTTCGATCCCGTGGCCGTAGGCCGCGACGTGCTCCTCTGCGTTCTTCGCCAGCGCCTCGCATGCCTCGACGACGGCGTCGTAGGACTCGCGCATCGCCTTGGTGGAGAAGTTGGTGTGGCAGCCCGCCCCGTTCCAGTCACCCCGGACGGGCTTGGGGTCGAGCGTGACAGAGACACCCATGTCCTCGCCGAGACGGTGCAGCAGCCAGCGCGCCACCCACAGCTGGTCGGCGACCTCGACCGGCCCGAGCGGTCCGACCTGGAACTCCCACTGGCCCGGCATCACCTCGGCGTTGATGCCCGAAATCGACAGTCCCGCCGCCAAGCAGGCGTCGAGGTGTGCCTCTACGAGCGGGCGGCCGTAGATGTCGTCGGCGCCGACCCCGCAGTAGTAGGGCCCCTGAGGCGCGGGGTAGCCATTGTGCTCGGGGAAACCGAGGGGTCGGCTGCCCTTGAAAAGGGTGTACTCCTGCTCCATGCCGAATAGGGGCTCCTGGTCGGCGAACTTGGCGGCCACGTCGACCAGGTGGGTCCGGGTGTTCGTCGGGTGGGGTGTCATGTCGGTGAGGAGCACCTCGCAGAGGACCAGCAGGTGCGACCCGCCCCTGATCGGGTCCGGGCAGGAGAAGACCGGCCTGAGGACGCAGTCCGAGGCCTTGCCGGGGGCCTGGTTGGTGCTCGATCCGTCGAAGCCCCAGATGGGCAGGTCGGTCGTGGGGTGCGCCAGGATCTTCGTCTTGGAGCGCAGGAGCGGGGTCGGCTCGGTGCCGTCGATCCAGATGTACTCGGCCTTGATGGTCATGCTGCGCTCCTTGGCGGGGGGGATCTGCCGGGACATTGTGGCACGGACGCCGGCCCCACCTCCCCCCGCTGTGTGAACAGTCTGTGAACCCGCCCACGAGGGGCCGGGGCGGCCTGCGACGGCCCTAACCTTGTCGGCGTGGAACGCCAGCAGGACTACGTGCTGCGCACCGTCGAGGAGCGGGGCGTGCGGTTCGTGCAACTGTGGTTCACCGACGTGCTCGGCACACCCAAGTCCTTCCAGATAACCCCGGCCGAGTTGGAGAACGCCCTGGAGGAGGGAATGACCTTCGACGGGTCGACGATCGACGGGTTCAGCCGTGTGCAGGAGAGCGACGTGCTGGCCATGCCCGACGCCAAGACGTTCCAGCTCCTGCCCTACCTCGCCGACGGCTCCCCGGTGGCCCGGGTGGTATGTGACGTTGTCAACCTGGACGGTTCTCCGTTCGAGGGCGACCCGCGCCACGTCCTTCGACGCGCGCTGGAACGAGCCCGGTCGCTCGGTTTCTCCTTCTTCACCGCCCCCGAGCTCGAGTACTTCTACTTCGCCCCGCCAGGCGGGCCCGACGAGCCGCCGGTCCCCCTCGACCAGGGCTCCTACTTCGACCTGACCACCAACGACCTGGCCGCCGAGCTGCGGCGCGACACCGTCCTCACCCTGGAGGACATGGGCATACCTGTCGAGTACAGCCAGCACGAGGACGCCCCCAGCCAGCACGAGATCGACCTGCGCTACACCGACGCGATGACCATGGCCGACACGGTGATGACCGTGAGGATGGTGGTGAAGGAGATCGCCGCCAGGCGCAACGTGCTGGCCACGTTCATGCCGAAGCCTCTGCCGGGCGTCCAGGGCTCGGGGATGCACACGCACATGTCCCTCTTCGACGGCGACACCAACGCCTTTTACGACGACGGCGACGAGTACAACCTGTCCCCCGTCGCCCGCCGCTTCATCGCCGGCGTGCTCGCGCACGCCCGCGAGATGACGGCGGTGACCAACCAGTGGGTCAACTCCTACAAGCGCCTCATAATCGGGTACGAGGCCCCGGTGTACATATCGTGGGCCCGGAACAACCGTTCCGCCCTCGTGCGGGTCCCGCCCACCAAGAAGGGCAAGCGCGACTCGACGCGCATCGAGTACCGCGCCCCCGATCCCGCCGCCAACCCCTACCTGGCGTTCGCCGTCGTCCTGGCAGCGGGCTTGACGGGTATCGAGAAGGCCTACGAACTGCCGACGGAGGCCGCCGCCAACCTCTACGAGCTCTCCCCCGCCGAGCGCCTGGCGGAGGGCATCGAGGCGCTGCCCGGGTCGCTTTCGGAGGCGGTGGACGCGATGGAACATTCGGAGCTGATGGCCGAGGCTCTAGGCGAGCACGTCTTCGAGTGGTTCATCCGCAACAAGCGGGCGGAGTGGGCCGACTACAAGGCCCAGGTCACCTCGTTCGAATGGCGGCGCTACCTGACCTCGCTGTAGTGGAGCCGCTGCTGGTCTTCCCCGACCCCGTGCCGCCGCCGGTCGCCCAGGCGCTCGACCTGGCCGGCTACCCCTGGAAGGCGGCCGGCTCCCCGCAGGCGGCCGAGGGCGTCGAACCCGAGGACGGGTGGCCCGGGGCGCTGGTGTGCGCCGACGCCGAGCCGGAGGCGGCGTTCGCCATGTGCCGGGCGCTGCGCAAGCGGGAACTGCCGCTCTCGCCCCTGCTGCTGCTCGTGCGAACCGACCAGCTCGGCGAGCTGGAGCTTCGCGAGGACCTCTTCGACGACTTCTGCGTCCTGCCCCCGCGGGGAGGAGAGCTCGAGTGCCGGCTCGCCCATCTCTTCTGGAAGACGGGCCGTGGAACCCGGCCCGACCTCGTCGAGTACGGGCCTTTGGTCCTCAACCTCGAGACCTACCAGGCGGCACTGTCGGGGCGGCCGCTCGACCTCACCTACATGGAGTACGAGCTGCTCAAGTTCCTGGCCACCCATCCGGGCAGGGTGCACAGCCGGGAGACCCTGCTGTCGCGGGTGTGGGGCTACGAGTACTACGGCGGGGCGCGCACCGTCGACGTCCACGTCCGCCGGCTCCGGGCCAAGCTCGGCGAGGAGCACGCCAGCCTCATCTCCACCGTGCGCAGCGTCGGCTACCGCTTCGGCCAGGCTCGCTGGACGGGCTGACGGAATCGTGACGGCCGGAGCGGTCCGACCGTTCGTCCAGTCATGATGGTATCTGATCTGATACCACTGTGGTAGGGTTTGCTGGAATGGATGCTGCCGGCACGCTCCGTCGGGTCCGACTCAGCGCCGGGCTGTCTCTCCGGGCCCTCGCCGAGCGCGCCAACACTTCACATGCGACTCTGGCCGCCTACGAGGCGGGGCGAGCGATCCCACGCGTCGACACCCTCGACCGGATCCTCCGAGCCGCGGGCTACGCGTCGGACATCACCACGTCGGGTCGACCCGATGCGACCGACGAGGAGCGCGACGCCAAAGGTCGAGAGTTCCTGCAGGTCCTGGATCTTGCCGCTCATTTCCCCGCCCGCCACGATCGCGTGCTCAGTTTCCCGCCGTTCCCGACCGGTGCTCGCCCATGAGCCTCGACCCGACGGGCCTTCCGTACAAGATGATGGCCATCCACGAGAGCCTGGCTGCCGCCCGGATCAGCCACGCCTTCGGTGGCGCGCTCGCCTTGGCCTGGTGCACACAACATGCGCGGGCCACGATCGACCTCGACGTCAACGTGTTCGTCAGTCCCGAGCGCACGCCCTCGGTCCTCGCCGCCCTTCCGCCCGAGATCGTCGCGACGGACGATGATCGCGCCCTGCTCGAACGGGAGGGGCAGGCGCGGCTGTGGTGGGAGGACACCCCAGTCGACCTCTTCCTCGACACGACCGAGTTCCACGAACAGGTCGCAACCCGGGTCCACTTGGAGCCCTTCGCCGGCGAACAGCTGCCCTTCCTCGCCTGTAACGACCTCGCCGTCTTCAAGGCGTTCTTCAACCGCACCAGGGACTGGGCCGACCTCGAAGCCATGGTGGCGGCCGGGTCGCTCGACGTTTCCGCCGTGGCCGGAGTGCTCGCGGGCTTCCTGGGAGCCGACGACGAACGCATCGAGCACCTGCTGTCGCTCGGTCGATGATCGCGCCCCGGCCCTGGCCGGCGATTACGACCGGCCCGCAGGAGTTGTCCGGCTGCCGATCCTGGGCCTCCTCGGCGATGCCGATCGGCCGGGCCCGCTCGAGTCCACCAAGACCGGTCGAGACTGCGCGATACCTGCGTAAGATCGCCCGATGGCCACGACGGTCCTGCGGGGCGGGCGGGTCGTCGACCCGGGGAGCGGCACCGACCGGGTGACCGACCTGCTCATCGACGGCGACCGGGTCGCCGCCGTCGGCGACGGCCTCGAAGGCGATCGGACGCTGGACGTGTCGGGCCTGGTCGTCGGCCCGGGGTTCGTCGACCTCCACAGCCACGTCCACGGCGTCGCCGGCCAGAGGCTCCAAGCGCTGGACGGGGTGACCACCTCCCTCGAGCTGGAGGCGGGTCTGATGCCCGTCGCCGACGCCTACCGCCGGTGCGCGGAGGAGGGCAGACCTCTCCACTACGGCTTCTCGGCCTCGTGGGCGCAGGCCCGCGGCCAGGTCCTGGCGGGGGTGCATCCCGAAGCCGACATCGGCGGTGCCTTCTCCCTGCTGGCAGACGAGCGCTGGACGCGCTCGTCGAGCCGCGAGCAGCTCGACGTCTGGATCGGGCTCCTGCGCTCGGAGCTGGAGGAGGGAGCCCTGGGGGTGGGGGTGCTCGTCGGCTACGCGCCGCGAACGGACCCCGGCGAGTACCTGGCAGTCGCCAGGCTGGCGGCGGAGGCAGGCGTGCCGACCTGGACCCACGTGCGCGAGCTGGTCGAGAACGACCCGGCCACCCCGGTGGACGGCTCGGAGGAGGTCGTCGCCGCCGCGGGCGAGACCGGCGCCCACATGCACCACTGCCACGTGAACTCGACTTCCCGGCGCCACATCGACCGGGTCCTGGCCACGATCGAACGGGCCCGGGCCGAGGGCTCCCCGGTGACGGTCGAGGCCTACCCCTACGGAGCGGGGTCGACGGCGGTCGGGGCCTGGTTCCTCGCCCCTGAGCGCCTGGCGGCGACCGCCCAGCGGCCCGATCAGATCGTGCTGCTGCCCTCCGGGGAGCGCATCGCCGACGAGGAGCACCTGCGGGCTGTGCGGGCGAGCGCGCCGGCGACGACGTGCATAGTCGAGTTCCTCGACGAGTCCGACCCGGCCGACCTCGCCCTGCTGCGCCGCTCGCTGACCTTTCCCGACAGCATCGTCGCCAGCGACGCCATGCCCGTGCTGTGGGCCGACGGGCGCGCCGATACCCACGAGTGGCCCCTCCCGCCTGGGGGCAGCACCCACCCCCGGACCGCCGGGACGTTCTCCAAGGCGATCAGGACCCTCGTCGTCGAGTCCGGCGAATGGTCCTGGCTCGAGGCGTTCCGCCGGTGTTCGTGGCTCCCCGCGCGCGTCCTCGACTTCGTCCCTGGCGCCCGGGGCAAAGGCCACCTCGGCCCAGGGGCTGACGCCGACGTCGTGGTGCTGGATCCGAGCTGTGTCAGCGACGCGGCGACCTATCTGGAGCCGACACGGCCGTCGGTGGGCGTGCGCCATCTCTTCGTCGCCGGCGAGGCGGTGGTGCGCGACGGGGATCTGGTCCCCGAGGCCATGCCCGGCCGGCCGCTGCGAGCCTCGCCGCCCTGATCCCCGGGGGAGTCAGGCGGCGAGGATCTCGGCGACGACGCCGGCGAGGAGCGCCGCCCGGCGTGCGATGCCGCCGACCAGGGCGTACTCGCCTTCTGCGTGGGCGCCGTCGCCTTCGGCGCCGAGCCCGTCGAGGGTGGGGACCCCGACGCCGGCGGTGAAGTTCCCGTCGGAGCCGCCGCCGACGGCCGCACCGGCCAGAGGCGGCATCCCGAGGCGCTCGGCGACGCGCTGAGCCAGCGCGTAGAGGCCCGCCGAGGAGGCCCGGTCGAGGGGAGGGCGGTTGATGCCTCCTTCGACGCGGATGGAGGCGCCCGGCAGGCAGGGTTGCAACTCCCGCAGCGCCCGGTCGACCCGCTCCTGTTCGGCGACGCTGGAGGCGCGCGCGTCCACGTCGAGGTAGGCGGACGCCGGGACGGTGTTGGTGGTGGTCCCCGACGAGGCGACCGTCGGGGTGACGGTGGTCCCGACCTCGGGTCGGCCCAGGCGGGCCACGGCGAGCGCCTGGTGGGCCAGCTCGACGGTGGCGTTGACGCCTTTTTCCGGTTCGAGGCCGGCGTGAGCGGCGCGGCCGGTAACGACCAGGCGGTACATGGAGGTCCCCTTGCGGGCGACCTTGAGGGCGCCCCCGGCGCTGGGCTCGAGCACCAGGGCAGCCCGGGCACCTGCGGCGGTCCGCTCGATGAGCCGCCTCGACGTCGGCGAACCGATCTCCTCGTCGGCGGTGAGCAGGATGGTGACCCCCTCCCGACGGTCGAGGCAGGCAACGGCGTGGAACATCTGCACGATGCCGGCCTTCATGTCGAAGGCGCCCGGGCCGGTGGCCCGACCCGACCCGTCCACCCGGAAGGGCCAACGCGACAGCGTCCCCGCCGGCCAGACCGTGTCGTAGTGGCCCAGGAGGACGACGCCGGTCCGGCCTCCGAAACGCCAGAGCAGGTGGGTGCGGCCTTCGACGGCGACCTGCTCGGGAGCCTCGCCGAGGAGCTCGGCGCCGAGGGAGCCCACGGCGCTGGCGCAGGCTTCGAGGAGCGCCGGGTCGTCGGAGGGCGACTCGGCGTTGACGAGCGCCTCCAGCTCGGAGACGACCTGGGAGGTGTCGACGTGGTCTAGCCGAGCCACGCCCACGCTTCGATCTCCACTCTCGCCCCGAGGGGCAGCCCGGCGACGCCCACCGCGCTGCGGGCAGGGCGATGGTCTCCCATCGCCTCCACGTACGCCTCGTTCATCGCCGTGTAGTCGGCGATGTCAGCGAGGAACACGGTGGTCTTGACGACCTGGCCGAGGGTCGCGCCGTTCGCCTCCAGGAGGGCCCGCAGGTTGGCGACGCAACGGGCGGTCTGCTCGCGGACACCACCTTCTTGGAGCTTGCCGTCGGCGAGCGCCACCTGGCCGCTGCAGATCAGCCAGTCGCCCGCCCGCACGGCGGGGGTGTAGGGACCGGCCGGCTTGGCTGCGTTGCTCATCGGCCGAGGGTATCCGCCCGCCGGGCCGGCCAGCGCGCCGGCAGCCCCAGCGCGACCCAGGTGGCGGCGGCCACCGCCGCGAAGGCGGCGTCCGACGCCCGTTTTGGCTCCTCCCGGCTGGGCCGGACCCGCACCTCGACCGGCGGCGTGTCGCGCGCCCTGAGCACCCCGAACGACCTGATCGTCAGGTCCTCGGGGACGCCGTCGTCGCCGACGGCGATCCCCTCGGAGAGCACCCAGCCGAGGGCCATGTGGGCGGCGCCGACCAGGTAGGAGCGCAGGGTCACCTCGCTGAGCGGTTCCCCGGCGTCCACCTCCAGCCAGACCAGGCGGGGCCAGCCCCGCCCGTCGAGGTCGACCTTCGCCTCGGCCGTGGCGCCCTCGGGCGAGGCGACCGCCGCAGCCGCGGTCCCGGCGGCCCCGCCACCCGCCGCCGCCGAGCGGGCGGCCGCCAGGAGGACCGCCGCCTCGGCCCAGCCTGCCGCCCGCACGTGAGGCGAGACGGGCGGGCCGACAACGGGCACCTCCTCGACGTGCAGGCCGGGCGCAGCCGAACGGGCCGCGGCCGCCAGCACACCCGGCTCGGCGGCTGCGGCGAGGCGCAGGACGCCGGTGCCGTCCAGGCGGATCCCGGCCGCGGCC
>DATGKR010000091.1:0-6294 GCA_035294565.1 Acidimicrobiales bacterium
AGAGAGCGAGTTGGGGATCACCGCCCGCCGGACCAGCCGGCGCACGTTCCTCCTCGGCGTGGCCGGCGCCGGAGTGGGCGGGGTCCTCCTCGCAGCCTGCGGGTCCTCGAGCAAGTCGAGCTCGTCGGCTACGACCGTACCGGCGACCTCCTCCGGGAAGGGCGCCCTCACCGGCGACCTGGCGGTGGCAGCCATGGCCGCCAGCTTGGAGAACCTCGCGGTCTTCGCCTACAACGCCGGCCTCCAGGCAGCGTCGCAGGGCAAGCTGGGCACCGTCCCCCCGGCGGTGGCCACCTTCGCCCAGACGGCGAAGGCCCAGCACCAGGAGCACGCCTCGGCCTGGAACTCCATCCTCACCGGCGCCGGCAAACCGGCCGTCACGGCGACCGATCCCGCGCTCACCCCGACGGTGCAGTCCAAGTTCGCCCAGGTGACGGACGTGACCGGGCTCGCCGAGCTGGCCCTGCTCCTGGAGAACGTCGCCGCCCAGACCTACCAGGCTGGCGTGGGAGTGCTCAGCTCCAGCCACGCCATCGCCGTCGCGGCGACCATCCAGCCGGTGGAGATGCAGCACGCCGCGATCCTCTACTACGCCCTCGGTCGCTACCCGGGCGTGCAGGGCGACATGTCGAACGACTACTCCAGCGGCACCCCGCTGGCCTTCAACCCGATCACGCTGGCCAGGCCGGCGTCGGACTACAGCGGCACCTGAAGCCCCGCCCGGCGCCGGTCGCCCCTGGCCGGCGCCGGGCATCCCGCACCGAACCGTCTACCAAAAGGAACTGAACAAGATGCTTGCCGTCATCAACGACACCGGGATGATCGTCGTCCTCGCCGCGGTGGTCCTCCTCTTCGGGGCCAGCCGGCTCCCCAATCTCGCCCGAAGCCTGGGCGAAGCCCGCAAGGAGTTCAAGAAGGCGCACGACGAGCCCGACGGGGAAACCCCTCGCCCGGCCCCGACCGCCGCCCTGCCGCTGCCGGCAGGACCCGCCGACCCCTCGGCGCAGGTGGTCACCCTGACCCGCGCCGAGCTCGACGCGCTCGTCGCCTCGGGCGGCGCAGCCTCGCAGGCACCGACCCCCCGCAGCTGAGGGCTTCCCGGCCGGCGGTCACGCCGCCTGAAGGCTCGCCCGGCAGCTCGAATCCGAAAGGCACACCGTGCTGGATCTCAGCCCAGAAAAACTTCTCGTCCTGCTGACCGTCGGCATGATCGTCCTCGGCCCCAACAGGCTCCCCACCGCGGCCCGCGGTCTCGCGCAGGGCCTGGTCGCCGCCCGCCGTCTGGCAGCGGGACTGACCGATCCGCTCCACGCCAGCCTCGCCGAGCCGCGCCGGGCCTTCGAGGAGACCATCGCCGACGTGAAGTCAGTGATCGCCGATCCTCTCCAGTCCGTCGTGCAGCCCGTGGTCGACGCCGCCTCCCCGCCAGCCGCCGCTCCGCCGGCCCCCGCACCGACAGACGCGCCCCCCGCACCGACAGCTGCGGCGGAGCTTCGGGCTCCGAGCGACCCGTCGCTCAACTGACCGGTGACCGTCCTCGAAGCCCCCCCGGCTCCTGCGCCCGCTTCACCGTCGACGGAGCTCACCTGGTTCGAGCACCTCGGCGAGCTGCGCCGCAGGGTCCTCATCTCGCTGGCCGCCCTCGTCGTCGGGGTCATCGTGGCGTGGTTCCTCTACGACCGGGCCCTCGTTTTCATGATCGCCCCCTACCGCGAGTACCTGGCCCACCACCCCCGGATCGACATTTCGCACGGCAACCTGGTGGCCACCGGCCCGCTCGAGGGTTTCACCACCCGGCTGAAGGTCTCCTGCTACCTGGGTGTGATCGTGGCTGCGCCCGTTTGGATATGGCAGGCGTGGAGGTTCGTCTCCCCCGGCCTACACCGCCACGAGCGGCGTTACGCCGCCTCGTTCACCGCCTCGGCAGTCGCCCTGTTCGCTCTCGGGGCGGCGACCGCCGTCGTGGTGTTCCCCAAGGCGATCGCCTGGATGATCTCGGTCAGCGGCACGGGCGTCGCCCCGCTCTTCTCGCCCGGGCGCTACCTGGGCCTGTACAGCTTGGCGGCGGTGGTGTTCGGCGCTGTTTTCACCTACCCGGTGTTCCTCGTCGGGCTGGAGCTGGTCGGCGTGGTCAGCAGTGCGAAGCTCCGCCACTGGAGGCGCTACGCCATCGTGCTTCTCTGCGCCGTCGCCGCGGTCGTCACCCCGAGCAACGACCCGTTCTCGTTCCTCGCCATGGCGCTCCCCATGATCGTCTTCTACGAGGCGGCGATCCTGGTCGGCAGGATCCTGCACAGATGACCCGGAGGGCGCTCAGTGGAGCAGCCCGTGGCGGTCCTGCTCGAAGTGGTACACCTTCGAAGAGACGATCTCCAACTCGCGAAGCGGGTGGAGCAGGGTGATCCCGACGCCGAGGAAAGCTCCGAGCAGCGGCCCCGCCCAATAGACCCACCACGATTGCCACACCGAGGCCACCACCGCTGGGCCGAGGCTGCGCGCCGGGTTGGTGCTGGTCCCCGACACCGGCGCTTCCAGCCACACCATGAGACAATAAAGAAATGGAAAAAGGAGGGGCGTGTAGCTGCGCAGCCGCTCCGTTCCGACGAACACCAACAGCAGCACGACGAGGGTCGCGGTCGTGGCCACCTCACCGACGAGAGCCCCGGTCGCGCCGTAGCCACGGCCGGGGAGCGTGGCGCCCAGGTGGACCTGTTCCCCCGTCCGGCCCCATGCCAGCAGGGGAGCAGCCCCGGCCACGGCCCCGGCGAGCTGCGCGGCTATGTAGCCGCCGGCCAGCCACGGTTTCATGCCGCGCCGCAGGACGAACACGACGGTCACGGCCGGGTTGATGTGGGCGCCGCTCACCTTGCCGAGCGGGGACACGGCGATGAGCGCTCCCGTCGTGCCGAAGAGGAAACCGGTGACGGCCAGCCGGGGGCCCTGCCCGAGGTCGCCGCCTAGAGGGCCGGAGGGCGAGTTGATGGCTATGACGATGGACAGCCCCACCGCCACCAGGATCCCGGTGCCGGCGAACTCGGACAACCACAGCCGCCACGCCTTCTGCGCCTGCTTCGACGGCGCGGCCCGCTCGGTCCGGACCGCCTTGGAGGCAGTCATGCCAGAGAGGTCTACCCGACCCCGGCAGCGTTCCTCCAGGCAGCCCGCGCCCGGACCGGCTCAGACGAAGTCGAGAGGCGGGTACTTCCCGCCGAGGACCTTGTCCGGGTCGGCGCCGAGCACCCGGTCGAGGACGGTGGCGTAGACCGAGCGGAAGTCGACGTTGTGCAGCGGGTTGCCGTCGGCGTCGAGGGATGTCGACGACGGCTCCTCACCGTAGAACCTGCCCCCCTTGACCCCCAGCCCGGCGACGAACAGGGGGGCGGCGCTGCCGTGGTCGGTGCCCCCGCTCGCGTTCTCGGCCGGGCGACGGCCGAACTCCGAGTAGGTCATCACGACCGCCCGCCGGCCGGCCGGATGGCCTGATACCGAGTCGAGGAACCCGGTTATCGCCGAGTCGAGCTCCGAGAGGAGCTGCTCGTGATCGGGTTTCTCGTCAGCGTGGTCGTCGAAGCTGGAAAGGCTCACCTCGTAGACCCGGGTGGGCGCCCCGGCGTTGATCAGTTCGGCCACGACGGCCATCTGGGAGCGCAGGTCGGAGGCTCCCGCCGGGGCGGCCTGCCCGCCCGGCGAGGTGGAGAGGCGGTCGAGGTCGGCGGCGGCGGCGAGCAGGTCGGAACCGGAGGCGGCCACGGCTGCGGCCAGGCCTTCCCGGTCGGCCGCCGGGGCCTGCAGGGCCGCGTAAGCCTCCCGCAGGGGAGGCGCCCCGGCGAGGGTGATCCGAGCGGCTGTCACCGCTGTGGCCGACCGGCGCTCCCCGCGCATCAACGGTGGCAGCGTCGCCCCGACACTGATCGCTCTCATCGGGTCGTCGTCGGCTAGGTCCAGCCAGCGGCCCACCCATCCGGCGCCGGAGCCGTCTGGTGGGTTGGCCGTTTGCCAGATGTCCATCGACGCGAAATGGCTGAGGTTCGGCTGGGGGTAGCCGACGCCCCTGACGATCGCCAGGTGCCCCGACTGCCACAGCGAGTGGAGGCCCGCCAGCTTCGGGTTGAGCCCGAGCCCTTCTCCGAGGTCGAGAACCTCGCCGGGGGTGTAGGCGAGGGTCGGCCGGGCCCTGTGGTAGGCGGGGTCGTCGTAGGGGACGACGGTGTTGAGACCGTCGTTTCCCCCATACAGCGTGACCAGCACGAGTGGGCCGGCCGCTTCCTCCGCGGCCGGAGGGGAGCCTGGGCCGGCGAGCCGGTCGAGCAGGACACCGGCGCCGACCGCCGCGCCGGCAGCCCCGGCGCCGATGAGGAAACGCCGGCGGGTGAAACGGGCAGTGTCGTTCGTCATGCCAGCACGAACTCCGGCGAGACGAGGGCCAGCGCCAGCAGGGCCACAGGGTCGGCCGCTACCCGGGAGAGGGCAGCCGCCGTGCTCGGCCCCCACCCGTCGACGAGGCCGAGCAGTTCGCCGGCAGCGGCGACCCGCTGCCGCACGGGCAGGGACGAGAGTCCGGACAGGTCCGCCTTTCGAGCGAGCAGCATCGCCGCCTGCATCCGGACGTGGGCGGTGGCGGTGCTCAACCAGTAGCCGTTCTGGCCCCATCCCCCGACGTTCGGGGGGTTGAAGAGGGTCTGGCCCAGGGCGCCGGCGAGCGCCGGCAGATCCGGCGCCGAGCGGGGCCCGGGTCGTTGGTCCCCGGAGGCCGAGGAGGCAAGGGATGCGTCGAGTCCGAGCGCCCGGGCGGCGCTGGCCAGGTACTCGGCGGGCTGCTTGAGGAGCCCGGTCCTCGACTGGGTGGAGCGAAACTCCGGGTGGAGGAACACGCTCCTCACGGCCCCGGCGATGCTCAGCGACTCGCCGTAGCCGGGCAGGATGTCGCTCACCACCGGATCGGAAGGTGCGACGGGGTATGCGAGGTGGCTCCACAGGGCGGCGACGACGAACCGAGCCGACTCGGGGCGGGTGACGGCGATACGGACGATGTCCTCGCCGTTCCAGTCACCCGTCTCCCCCAGGTAGGTCTTGAAGCCGTAGTCGTGCTGGGCAGGGCGGAAGACGTATTCGTAACGGGACCGGTCGTACGTCCAGCCGGTGAAGCCGCGAGCCGCTGCGGTCACGTCGTCTTGGGTGTAGTTGCCGATCCCCAGCGTGAACAGCTCCATCATCTCCCGGGCGAAGTTCTCGTTGGGACGCGCCTTCTTGTCGGTCGAGGTGTCCAACCAGATCATCATCGCCCCGTCCTTGGCGACGGCCTGGGTGAGCGCCTCGAAGCTGCCGGCGCCCGCCGATCGGAACAGCTGGTTCTGCATGTACATGAGCCGGGCGTCGCGCACCTTCGACACCCCGGTGGCGAAGTGGCCGTGCCAGAAGAGCGTCAGCTTCTCGCGAAGCGGCGTCGAGGTGGTGATCATCCGGTTCATCCACCAGCGCTGCAGGCCGACGACGTCGCTGCGGACAGCTTTGGCGAAGGCGGCCCTTTCGGCTTGGCTGGCGCCGGCGCCGCGGGGAGGTGGCCCGGACGTGAACGTCGGCTCGGCGAGACCCGCCGCGCCGGGGTCGGGTGCGTCGCCGAGCCCGGCGAGCAGGCTCTCCACCGCGCTGTCGTACCCGCCGGCGGCCGCCCGCTCGAGCTCGTCGGGGCGCAACCCGAAGCCGGCTCTGCGGTAGAGGAAGGCGACGTCGCTCAGCGTGTCCCCGGGCACGCCATCATCATCGAACCGCCGTGTTAGGAAAGTGTGAGCCGGCGGTGAGGAAGGTGTCACCCGGCGGGTCCCGAGCGCCGGCGGGTCCCTAGCGCCGGCGGGTTCCTAGCGCCGGCGGGTCCCTAGCGCCGGGGCGTCCCCTTATGGGGCCGTCGGCTCACCACCCCCCATCTCCGACCTCTCCTCTAGGACACGTCAACAATCCCGAGTTGTGTACGAAGCGCGAGTTAGTGACCGTATATGCACACAAATCGAGTTTCGTTCACAAATCGGGATTCGTCGACACCTCTCGTGGTGGGCGGCATCCGGCTCCCGGTCCCCGGCTCCGGGCTCCCGGTCCCCGGCTCGCGGTCCCCGGCTCCGCGGCCTGCTCGGGTCAGGCCATCGGCAACTCGAGGGCTACCGCTTTTTCCCAATCGTCGTCGACCAGCACGACCTGCCGGCCGGCGCGATCGAGGATCGACGCGGAGATCGAAGCCCGAAAACCGCCGGCGCAGTGGACCCACACCTCCCCGCGGGGCACCTCGGCGAGGCGGTCCTCCAG
>DATGKR010000092.1:0-10109 GCA_035294565.1 Acidimicrobiales bacterium
CCTCCGGCCAGGCGCGCGACAATCGCCGCCTATGCGACCACTCGGCGTCCACCATGTCTCGCTCAACGTCGCCGACGTCCCCTCGGCCCTGTCCTTCTACGTCGACCTGCTCGGCCTGAAACCACGCTCGGACAGGCCCGACTTCGGGTTCGGCGGGGCCTGGCTCGACGCCGGCGACCAGCAGGTCCACCTGATCGAAGGCGAGCCTCCACCCGACCGCGGGCAGCATTTCGCCCTGGCGGTCGACGACCTCGAGGCGGTCGTGGCCGAGTTGCGCGATCAAGGACTGCAGGTCAGTGACGCCGTCCCGGTGGGCCGGAGCCTTCAGGCTTTCACCCGGGATCCGTCGGGCAACACGGTGGAGCTGCACCAGCCAGGACGTTGAAACCGGCAGGCCTGGCCGCGTCGGGCGGATAGAAGCGCCGACCGCGCCAGCCGAAGACGAGCCGCCGCCTTCAGCCTCCCGCTGGTTCTTCCGGCTCGCTCCCCGCGTCGCCGGCGGGCAACGCCGACATGACCGGACTGTCGAGGACGCGGGTGACGTCGAGCTCCGGTTCGGACGTGTCGATCAGGGACTGGATGGCTCCGCGCAGCCGCCCGAGGTCGCCGACTATCTGGGTCCGCTCGACCTGGAGTCGACGGATCGACTCCTCCGCCTCGCGCCGGGCGCTCTCGGTCTGCTCGCGCACCCGGCTGGAAACTTCGGCAGCCTCGGCGAGAATCTCCTCCGCCTTGTCCTTGGCGTCGGCGACGATCCGTTCGGCGTCCGACGTGGCGCGCCGGAGGACCTCCGCGGCGCGTGCCTCGGCCTCGGCGACGATGTTGTCCGCCCGCTCGTGCCTCGCGTCGCGTTCCCGGCGGCCCTGCTCGACCAGCTCTGACAACGAGGCGCGGGCCGCCTCCACGATCTCCACCGCCTGCCTCCCAGCCTCGCCCAGCTGACGTTCCGCTTCCTCGGATGCACGGCGCCGGATAGACTCGGCGTCCCGGGTGGCGAGCGCCAACGTTTCGGCCGCCCGCTCGGCGGCGCTCTGTACCGCCTCCTCGGGCAGGGACGGCCGCTCGGCCTCGAGCTCGCGGACCTTCGCCTGGAGGGCTTGGACCTGCTCAGCCCAGCTGTTGGCGAGCCTCTCCGCCTCGGCGGCACGGGCGTGGGTTTCCGCCGCCCACCGGTTGACCCTTTCGATGTACTCGTCCACCTGTACCCGGTCGTAGCCACGCACCGCGTGCGCGAACTGCGGGGCGGTGGCGGACCCGTTCGACTCCTCGGATGCGACGCTCATGCAGTAGCTCCTCTACCCACTACGACCGGCGGTTCCCCCGCGCAAAAAAATACCTCCGGCGAATGCTAGGAACCCGTCGCTCATGGGTAGGAGCCGTCCGTGGCGCTGGTAACGACGACGTTCGAGGTGCTGGCCGTGCTTGCAGCGATGGCGGCGCTGCTGTGGTTCTCCGCCTTCGTCGAGGCCCGCCAGCTGGGGCCTGTCGCCACGGCTGATCACCCCTACGCCGGGGACGCCGGAGCAGGCATCCCGGCTCCCGGCCCCGCCCGCGAGGCCCAAGAGGCCGACATGGCCGCGCCAGGAGCGCCAGTGGTCGGTGCGGCCGCCGCCGGGGTGGCCCAGCTCGCCGAGGTCGGCCAGGCCGCCTGAGCCTGGCTGCCCCCCGCCAGGGCTCAGCCGCGCGCCGCCTCAGCCCCGGTGACGCTTTGGGGGTTACTCTCGGCGGATGGCCAAGCTGATCCCCTCCCAGGTCGTCGCCGACGTGTGGATCGTCGAACCCGAGGGCCACGGCGACGAGCGGGGACGTTTCTTCGAGACCTATCGCCGCTCGTGGTTCCCTCTCGGGCGCGAGATGGTCCAGGGGAACCGTTCCGACAAGGCGGCGGGTGCCGTGGTGGGCCTCCACTACCACCTGCATCAGGCCGACTACTGGCTCTGCCCGCGCGGCACCGCCAGGGTGGTCCTGCACGACCTGCGCGAAGGCTCCCCCACTGACGGAGCGACGGAGGTGTTCGAGATCGGCGAGGCCGACTGCCGCGGTGTCTTCATCCCGCCCGGCGTGGCCCATGGCTTCGCGTCGCTCACCGACCTGACCCTCACCTATCTCGTCGACGCCTACTACAACCCCGACGACGAGCTCGGGGTTGCCTGGGACGACCCCGATGTAGGAGCCGACTGGGGCGTTTCCGAGCCGGTCCTCTCCGAGCGCGACCGATCGAACCCGCGCCGTCGGGACATCCCCGCCGCCAGGCGGCCGCACGCCGGCCTCCGCCGTTAGGCGCCACCGAGGGGCGCCGGAGCATCTAACCTCGGGCGGATGGCAGCGAAGAGAGCCCTGATCACGGGCATCACCGGCCAGGACGGGTCCTATCTGGCCGAGCTGCTCCTGGGCAAGGGCTACGAGGTGATAGGCCTGCACCGCCGGAGCAGCACGGTGACCTTCGACCGTATCGACCACCTCACCGACAGGCTGACGCTCGTCGCCGCCGACCTGCTCGACGAGGCGTCGCTTATCCGCGCGCTCCGCGAGTATCGGCCAGCCGAGGTCTACAACCTCGCCGCCCAGTCGTTCGTGCAGACCTCGTTCGGCCAGCCGATACTCACCGGGGAGGTCACCGCGCTGGGGGTCACCCGCATGCTCGACGCCATCCTGCTCGTCGATCCGGCCATCCGCTTCTACCAGGCGAGCTCGAGCGAGATGTTCGGCAAGGTCGTGGAGGTACCGCAGACCGAACGCACCCCGTTCCACCCCCGCAGCCCATACGGGGTCGCCAAGGTGTACGGCCACTGGATCACGGTCAACTACCGGGAGAGCTACGGGCTGCACGCCAGCTCGGGCATCCTGTTCAACCACGAGAGCCCCCGGCGGGGTCTCGAGTTCGTCACCCGCAAGGTGACCTTCAGCGCGGCGGCGATCAAGCTCGGCTTGCAGAAATCCGTCGCCTTGGGCAACCTCGACGCGCAGCGCGACTGGGGTTACGCCGCTGACTACGTGCAGGCCATGTGGCTGATGCTCCAGCAGGACGAGCCGGGCGACTACGTGGTGGCCACCGGCGAGACGCACTCGGTGCGGGAGCTCTGCCAGATCGCCTTCGACCAGGTCGGTCTCGACTGGGAGTCGCACGTGGTCGTCGACCAGCAGTTCTTCCGCCCGGCGGAGGTCGACCTGCTCATCGGCGACGCGTCCAAGGCCCGGGAGAAGCTGGCGTGGAAGCCGGAGGTCGGCTTCGAGCAGCTGATCCGGATGATGGTCGACGCCGACCTGCGGGCACTCAGCGAGACCTGAGGAGGCAGGCCGCCCGAAAACAAGCCGGCCCCGAAAGCAGGCCGCCCGAAAACAAGCCGGCCCGAGAGGCAGGCCGCCCGGGAACCGGCGCGCGCTACCGGGTGAAGACGCCGATCGCCTGGCCGGACCAGCCGGCGACGGTGGTCTCGGGGTCGCCGAAGTAGGTGGCGTCGCCGAAGGTGTACACCTTGCCGGACGAGGACACGAGCAGGTATCCGCCGCCGTCGGGGGTCGGCGACACCGAGACGATGTTGTCGACCCCGCTGCCGCCGAGGGAGCCGACGAAGCCGGCGTCGCCGAAGGTGAAGATCCCGCCGTCGGCACCGACCAGCCAGTACCCCTTTCCGTCCGAGGTGGGGACGATCCCGACTATCGGGGCGTCCAGCTTCACCCCTCCCATGGACCCGTAGAAGCGGGCGTCGCCGAAGGTGAAGACCCCCCCGTCGGAGGCGACCAGCCAGTAGCCCCCGCCGTCGGGCGTCCGGGCCATGGCGACGATGGGCGCCCACAGCCGCATGCCGCCGGTCGAGCCGTAGAAGCGGGCGTCGCCGAAGCTGAAGATGCCCCCGTCGGAGGCGACCAGCCAGTAGCCGCCCGAGTCGGGCGTCGACGCCATCCCGACGACCGGTGCCCACAGCCGCAGGTTGCCGGTCGAGCCGTAGAAGTTGGCGTCGCCGAAGCTGAAGATGCCCCCGTCCCCCCCCACCAACCAGTACCCGTTGCCGTCGCCCGTCGGCGCCATGCCTATGACCGGTGCGTTCAGCGTCTGGCCGGCCATCGACCCGTAGGACGGGGCGTCGCCGAAGGGGTACACGGCGCCTGCGCTGCTCACGACCCAGTAGCCGCTGTCAGTTCCCGTCGGGGGGTCGTTGTTGGTTATGGCGAACCAGTCGGAATCGAGGCCCAGAGCGGCTGCGAACTGGTCGCCGGTGACGGTCTCGGTGCCGGCCGAGCCGGACAGGACCATCTGCAGGACCCTCCCGCCGAGGTCGCCGAGACCGTTGCGCTGGGTGACGGTCACCGACTGGAGCGTCCCGACCGAAGGGAAGGCGGCCTGCACCGACGAGGTTGCCACCTGGACGGTCCAGTCGTGGTTGGGGTTGGAGGGGGTGGCGTCGCCGGCGTCGACCACGGCGGGGAACACGCCACCTGCGGTGTAGCCACCGGTGGACGAGGAGTACTCGGCGAGTGCCACCTGGCTAGGCGACCCGCACGCCGAGTCCGAACCGCATTCGAGCACCTGCCCGGCCGTCGCGGCCACAGCCGCGTTGCTGTTCGACGCGTCCCCACCTGCGTACTGGGTGGGGTCGCCGCCGTACACCTGGCAGGCGGAGGTGTCGCAGATCGGCTGGGTGCCCCCGGCGGTGTCGGCGATGGCGTAGGACCGGGCGGCAACCGCCTGCGCCTCCAATGCCGCCTGGGGCCAGCTGGCAGGCGACTCGCGGGGGACGACCCCCTCCACGTAGTCCTCGAGCGGGACCACGTTCCACACCTCGGCGGGGCTGGCCTTGACGACGATCGTCCCGGCGAAATAGCGCGTCGAACCGGTGGACCACGGCCCGTCGACGATGACGTCGGCGTCTCCGGTTGCGCTGACTGTCTGGTCGCTGGCGCTCCTCGACACCGTGGCGGTGGGCGAGCTGACCGTCTTGCCGTCGATGACGAGCTGGGAACCCGACGGCGCGGCGACGGTGATCGACGACGCCCCGTCGAGCTCGGTCAGGTCGACGGTCATGGTGGGCACGCTGGTGGACGCGAGCACCGTCCCGCCGTAGAAGTGGGCGAGGATCTGCTGGTAGGTCCATCCGTCGAGGGCGTAGCCGAGGGCGCCGTACTGGCCCATCCCCCGCCCGTGGCCCCAGCCGTGGCCGGTGATCGTCAGGGTCGACGGCAGGCCTCCGGCCGCGTGGGCGGGCGTGGTGGGGGCAAGCGCAACCAGGGCCGCCAACAGGGTTCCTGTCAGAAATTTTCGCACGCGTTCCAGCTCCAAGGTGTCCGTCCGCCCTGACGGTGGTATCGGCGGGAATCGCCGGTTCCTTGAGGAGGGCCAGGGCCCGCCCCCCTCGGTGTCAGGAGGCGCCGCCGACCACAGGCGCTGGTATCGCCTCTCCCCCGGTCGATCCGTAGAAGCGGGTTTCGCCGAAGGTGAAAACGCCGCCGTCGGACGCGATCAGCCAGTAGCCCGCTCCGCCGGGCGCGGGGGCCATGCCCACCACCGGCTTGGCCAGGCGCAGGTTCCCCGTCGAACCGTAGAAACGGGCGTCGCCGAAACTGAAAACACCACCGTCCGAAGCCACCAGCCAGTAACCACCGCCATCGGGCGTCGGAGCCATCCCCACCACCGGCTTGGCCAAGCGCAGGTTCCCCGTCGAACCGTGGAACGCCGCCTGCCCGTAGGAGAAGACACCTCCGTCCTTGGCGACGAGCCAGTACCCCTCGCCGTTTGGATCGACGGCGTCGCCCACGACCGGCTGAGCGAGGTGCACACCGGCGGCGTCACCGAAATGGCCGAGCGAACCGAACGAGTAGACGCTCCCGTCCGCCCCGGCGAGCTCGTAGCCGTCGAAGAGGTGCGGCGGGCTCGACTCCGCCGCCAGCGCGGCGGGCACGTCGAGCAGGCCCCCGTTGATCGGGTTGCCGCCGGTCGTCGGCCGAGCCGTGGACTCCAGCAGCTGCGTCACCTGGGCCCCGCTCAACGACGGGTCGGCGGAGATCAGCAGGGCTGCTGCAGCCGACACCTGGGGGGCGGCCATCGACGTTCCGCTCTCGACGCACAGGTCCTGGCACGCCGAACCGGCGACGGCGTACGTGGGCCAGGTCGAGACGATGTTCAGCCCGGGGGCTGCGATGTTGGCCGCCGAGCCCCACTGGGAGAACGGTTGCACCGAACCAGAGTTGTCAGTTGCGGCGACCGACAGCACACCCGGGTAGGACGCGGGGTAGGTGTCGGAGTCGAACCCGTCGTTGCCGGCGGCGGCAACGACCACCACGCCGTGCGCTATCGCGTACTCGACCGCTGCTTCCTCGTCGGGATCGGGCCCGCAGTCGGTGGGGTCCGCCTGGCAGGAGAAGTTGGCCAGCGACATGTTGATGACCCGGTCGCCCGCGGCGACAGCCTCGTAGATCGCGGTGGCCACGTCGGCCGTGTCACCGTTGCCCTGCGAGTCGAGGACCTTGTACTCGTCCACCGTCACGTCCCAGCCGAGCGAAGCGACGTCCAGGTTGTTGTTGGTGTCAGCGGCGAGGATGCCCGTCACGTGCGTCCCGTGCCCCAGCTGGTCCTCCGGCGACGAGCACAGGGAGTCGTCGGCGGCGCACACGTCGTGCTGGCCGACGATCTTGCCGGCGAGGTCGGGCTGGTTGGGATCCACGCCGCTGTCGAGGACCGCGACCGTCACACCGCTCCCTTTGGACACCGACCAGGCCTGAGGCGCGCCGATGGTGTCGAGGTAGTCCTCGTCGGCGACCACGGGCGAGCCGTTGTCGTCGGTCGTCGGGCAGCCCAGGTAGCACGGGTCGTCGGGCGTGGTCTGAGCCGCGTGCACCTTCTGGGCGACTTCGGCGTAGCGGACGCCTGGATGGGAGCGCAGCGCGGCGACCACCCGGCCGGCGTCGAGGGAGTCGACCCTGATCAGGTAACGGTCGGCGGGGGCGCCCACAGTCTTCGTCGAGGGCAGGGAGGCGAGCAACGGGAAAGGCCGGCCCGAACCGGGGGAGAACTGCACCACGACCGTCTCTTCGGGCCCGGCCCTCGTAGCGGCCCATGCCGGGGACGGCGCGACGAACGGGACCAAGGACAACGAACCGATCCCCGCCGCAGCGATCCCCTTCCACATGCGGGCAAGACCTTATTGCACGCGCAGCGGCAGATAGTGTCACCCGTGCCGCGCTCTTGGAGGCTGGTACGTTGCCGGGCCGTGCCCGGCCGTGTCGCCTTCGTCCCGGTCCGCTTCGGGCCACAGGTGGTCGGCGGCTCGGAGGCCGTGACCCGGGAGATAGCCGTCGGGCTGGCCGAGCGCTCCTGGGAGGTCGAGGTGCTCACCACCCGGGTCGTGGATCACGTCACCTGGGCCAACGACCTCCCCGAGGGAACGTCGCTGGAGGACGGGGTGGTGGTCAGGCGTTTCACGGTCGTGCCCGAATGGTCCGAGGCGGGGTTGAGGGCCCAGCGGCTCATTCAGGACGGCGTCCTCCCCGACCGCGACGAGCAGTGGTCGTGGGTGAGCTGGCGCTGGCGCGCGCCCGACCTTTTTCATCATCTGCTGAGGTACGGCCGCACGTTCGACTCGGTGGTGTTCTCCCCGTACATGTTCTGGAACGCCACCGCCTGCCTGGGGGCGGTCGACAACGCCGTCACGATGCCGTGCCTGCACGACGAGTCCTACGCGCGGATGGAGGTCATGCGGCCGGTGCTCGCCCGCCCCCGGGGCGTGTGGTTCCTCTCCGAACCCGAGCACGCCCTCGCCCACCGTCTCGGCGAGGTCGCCGACCACCACACGGTCACCGGTGCCGGGGTGCACGTGCCGACTGGCTACCGGCCCGAGCGGTTCCGGGCGAGGTTCGGACTGCACCGGCCCTTCGTCCTCTACGCCGGTAGAAGGGAGAAGGACAAAGGATGGTCCTGGCTGCTGGATGTCTTCGCCGACGCCACCCGCCGCGGCCTCGACGGAGTCGACCTGCTCACCATCGGATCCGGGAATGCCGAGATACCCGAGTCGCTGTCCGGCCGGGTGAAAGACCTCGGTTTCGTCAGCGACGATGACCGCAATGACAGCTTTGCCGCCGCCTTGGCTTACGTGCAGCCGAGTCGCATGGAGAGCTTCTCGCGCACCATCATGGAGGCGTGGCTGGCCGGGACCCCCGTCCTGGCCGTCGAGGGCAGCGAGGTGGTCGGGTGGCACCTGCAACGCTCGGGCGGCGGCGTGACCTTCCGCGAAGGGGCGAGCCTGGCGACCCAGTTGAACCGGCTCCTCGCCGACGTCGAGTGGGCTTCGGCGCTTGCCGAACGCGGGCGACGTTACGTGCTCGGCGAGTACAGCTGGCCGGTCGTGCTCGACCGCATCGAGGCCGACCTGGCCGCTCTGGCGGTGCCGCGCCGCGGCCCGCTCCCCGCCCCCGGCGGCGGAGGCCCCGCCCTCGTCGTCGGGTCCTACCCGCCGATCCCCTTGCCGTCAGCGCAAGTGACGGTTGCCGAGGTGGAGCGCGCCTGGGCCGAGGGGATGGGGGTGACCGTCTGCTCGCCCCGGCGCAGCGCCGCCCATCTCGCTGTTTCGGTGCGAGGCATCCTGGCCGGGCGGCGCCTCGACAACGTCAGGCGCCACACCTGCTCGGCCCGCCTCGTGATGGTGGCCGAGCACGACTTCCCGGTCCCCCGGGGGGGTCTCTTGCGCCGGCTCGCCGCGGCGTGGGTTCTGTCCCGGGCCTTCCGCGGCTTCGAGCACGTCCGGCTGGTCCGCACCTGCTCCTACGGCCGTGTGGTCGACCGCGTCCTCTCCGCCGGCGCGGACGAGACGGTGACCGTCGAGGTGGCCGCCGGCCCGCCGGGGGTGACCCCCGCCGGGCCGCGCGACGTCCCGCTCAGCCAGATGCCCGGGCGGCTCCTGCGCCGTCTCCTCGGCCCGGGAGGCCGCCGGGCGGCCCGCCGGCTGGCGGCCGTGGTACGGGCGGGCGGGCGGCCGGGATAGCGGGGCGGTCCTCCCAGGTCATGTCCCGCTCGGCCCAGCGCTCCCAAACCCGGCGGGGGTCGAGGCGCCAGTCGCGGGCGAGCATGCGTCTGGACGCCACCGCCCACGGCAGCTTCTTTGCCACCTCACGCCCGACCCACCCGCGCCAGTCTCTCCTGAGCCGCTGAGCCACCTCTCGGGCTGCGACGTCGGCGGGGGCGTTCCTCACCAGGCACAACAGCGCGTTGCGCTGCGCCAGGCGTCTCACCGCGAGCGAGGAGGTGCCCCCGCTCGTCGCCGACGAACGGTGGCGCACTGTCCCTGCGGGGTCGTACATCACCTTCAGGCCGGCGAGCCGGCAGCGCAGGCACCAGTCGGTGTCCTCGTTGTAGGCGAAGAACTCGGGGGCGAACGCACCCAGACGGTGCAAGGTCTCGGCCCGGAAGACGGGAGCGGTGCCGCTGAAACCGAAACGCTCGGCGGGCTGGTCGAAGCGCCCATCGTCGGGGGCGCCGAGGCCGAACTCGCCGGCGGTCCCGTGCGCCCGCAGGTACGAGCCGGCGTGGTTGATCACGGGGACAACGGCGCGCGGCTCGACCGGCTCGCCGTCGATGCGCACGTCCGCTCCGTCGCGCCAGGGGACGTAGAACGGCTTGGGCCCCGAAGTCCAGCGCCAGTGGCCGCCCTCGCCTTCTTCGAGCTCGTGCAGGCCGGCGCCGACCGCCGTGGCGAGGGCCTCCACGCCGCCCACGGTGATCGACCTCACCTGGCGACCGAGGGGGCGCCGGTCGCGGGGCGCGTACCAGGTCTCGTCGTCGAGGACGATCTCGGCGAACTCGCCGGCGAAGACGACCTTGGGTGTGACGGCGCCGACGGTGGGGTCCTCGAGCAGCGGGGCCGCCGAGTGCGGCCAGCCGCTGCCGGCCGTGGCGTCGTCGTTGAGCAGCGCGATCAGGTCGCCGCGCGCGGCTCGCACGCCGGCGGCGACGCCCCCGGCGAACCCGAGGTTCTCCCGGCATTCGACGGTGCGGGCCCCGCCCTCGCGAGCTATGGCTGCCGCGGCTCCTCCGGGGGAACCGTTGTCGACCACGATCACCTCGTCCACCCGGTCCACCACGGAGCGGAGGCACGCCTGGAGCCAGTCCCCCGGCCGGTAGG
>DATGKR010000093.1:0-16233 GCA_035294565.1 Acidimicrobiales bacterium
CACCAGGACAACGGTGCACCCCACCCAGACAGGCCCACCCCCCGGATCGGCGAGCGCCGCGCCCGGAAGGCGTATCGCCTCGCAGAAGTCGACCGGGCCCTCCACCGCGGGCAGCCACACCCCGCGGCTCTGCATCAGCGCCTGACGGGCGACTCGTCGCATCCGCTCCACCTGGGGCGGACCCCAGCGCACCACGCCGCGGGCCGTGCGCAAAACCAGGATCCGGTCGATGCCCAGCTCGGTGAGCTTCTGTACCGCCCATTCGGGACGCTCGCCTTTCACCGGAGCGAACCCGACGGTCAGCGGCGGGCTGGGTCGCTCCGAGAATGTCGGCGCCGAGACAGCGTTGAGCAGCCCCCCGCCCTCCCAGCGGTAGAGCCGCCAGCCGCCGCCCCCGTCGGTGGCGCTCACCTCCTCGCCGGGGCGGAGCCGGAGGGCGGCGCCGAGGTGGTGGGCGTCGCCGGCGCCGAGCCGGACGACGTCGCGGTCGATGTCCTCGACGACGACGTGCGCCGCGGTCAACTACTTGAACGCGCTGCGCAACTTGGACATGAGCCCAACGTCACCGGAGACCGGCTCGCCACGCAGCTCGGCCAGCCGCCGCAACAATTCCTCCTGCTCTTTGGTCAGGTCCTCGGGGGTGTCGACGACCACGGTGACGAGCATGTCACCCCGGCCGCGGCCCTGCAGGTGGGGTACGCCGTGCCCGCGGAGGCGGAATTCCCGCCCGTTCTGCGTGCCGGCCGGGATGCTCAGCTCCTCTGTGCCATCGAGGGTCTCCAGCTCGACGGTCGCTCCCAGCGCCGCTTGGGTCACCGCCACGTGGACGACGGTGAGCAGGTCGGTGCCGCGGCGGGTGATCGTCGGGTGCGGCCGCACCCGCAGGTGCACGTACAGATCGCCAGGCGGCCCGCCCCGCCAGCCCCCCGCGCCGCGCCCGGGAAGCCGCAGCGTGGAGCCCTCGTCCACACCGGCGGGAACGTCGACGACGAAAGTCCGCTCCTCCCGGCGACGCCCCTCCCCGCGACAGTCGGGGCACGGCGAGACGATCTCCTCGCCGGTTCCCCCGCAGCGGGTGCAAGGGCTGGCGGTGACCATCTGGCCGAGCAGGGACTGGCGGACACGGCGCAACTCACCGGCGCCGTGGCACTGCCCGCAGCTGACCGGCGTCGTGCCAGGGCGCGCACCGGAGCCGCCGCAGGTGCTGCAGGTCTGGGGCAACCTCACGGTCAGCTCGTGGTGAACCCCGAAAACCGCCTCGGCGAAGTCGAGAACGATCGTCGCTTCGGCGTCCTCGCCCTTGCGGGGACCGGTGCGGTTGCGGGTGCTGCTTCCACCCGTCCCGCCGCCGAAGAAAGCCTCGAAGATGTCGCCGAAGCCGGTGGCGAAACCGGCGAACGGATCGCCGGCACCGGGGCCGCGCGCCGCGCTGGGAGCGGTCCCGAACATGTCGTACTGGCGGCGCCGCTCAGGGTCCTTGAGCGTCTCGTAGGCGAGGTTGACGGCCTTGAAGCGCTCCTCGGCGCGCTTGTCGCCCGGGTTGGCGTCGGGGTGCAGCTCCCTGGCGAGGCGCAGGTAGGCCCTCTTGATCTCCTCGGAGGAGGCGTTCCTCGACACACCGAGGACCTCGTAGAAGTCCTCGGGCGCGCCGGGCCGGGCGGAGTGGGGGGGCAAACGGTCCTACCTTTCCTCGGAGCCCTTGCTGAGCGCCTGGCCGAGCCGCCGGCTCACGACGGCCACCGCCGCCAGGGTCTGCTCGTAGTGCATGCGGGTCGGTCCCAAGATCCCCACCGTACCGGCCTGCTCACCTTCCACCTCGTAGGGCGCGACGACCACCGAGCAGTCGGCGAGGGGCTCCACGCCGTGCTCGGCGCCGATCGCCACCGACAGGCCCCGGTCGAGGACGTCTTTGATCAAAGTGACCACCACGTACTGCTGCTCCAAGGTCTCGAGGACCCGCTGGATGGTCGCCGCCGCGTCGAAGGCGGCGGCCATGCTCGCCGCCCCGCCGAGATACACCTGGGGTTCGGGCTCAGCGCCGTCGTGGGGCCGTCCCAAGGCGGCGACCGCGGCCGAGGCGAGGCCGTCGAGGGCGGGGTCGCCGGTGGGCGGGACCTCCAACTGCCCGCTCAGCGAACGCCCCTCCAGGGCCGCGTCGAGGTGGGCGGACGCCGCGGCGACCGTCGCCGGGCTCGCTTCGACGGCGAGCTCCAGGGAGCGCTTCTCGATGGCCCCGTTGGCCAGCACGACAACGACCAGCACCAGCTTCGGGGCGAGCGACACCAGCTGCACCGAGCGGATCCGCGCCGGGTCCTCGGCGTCGCGGACGACCACCGCTGCGTAGTGGGTCAGGCCGGCGAGGAAGCGGCTGGTGTCGGCCAGCATCCGCTCCAGCTCGCCGTGGGCGCGGGCGAAGAACTCCCTGACCTGGTGGGACTGCGACGGGTCGAGCCGGCCGGTCGGGGCGAGGCTGTCGACAAAGAAGCGGTAGCCCTTGTCGGTGGGGACGCGCCCGGCGCTGGTGTGCGGCTGGGCGAGGTAGCCTTCGCGCTCGAGGGCGCCCATGTCGTTGCGGACCGTCGCCGGGGAGACCGACATGCCACGGGCGCGGGCCACCGCCGCCGAGCCGACCGGCTGGGCGGTGCGGATGTACTCCTCCACGACGGCGCGGAGGATGGCGGCCTTGCGTTCGTCCAGCATCGCTGGCACTCAAAGATACCGAGTGCCATCCCGGTCGGGGGTTAGTCCTCCAGCCGGAGCGCCTCGATGAACGCCTCTTGGGGCACTTCGACGCGCCCGATGCTCTTCATCCTCTTCTTGCCCTCCTTCTGCTTCTCCAGGAGCTTGCGCTTGCGGGTGATGTCGCCGCCGTAGCACTTGGCGAGCACGTCCTTGCGCTTCGCCTTCACCGTCTCGCGGGCGATTATCCTGCCGCCCACCGCGGCCTGGATGGGCACGTCGAAGAGCTGGCGGGGGATGAGGTCGCGCAGCCGCTCGGTCATGCGCCGGCCGTAGTCGGCCGCCTCGGAGCGGTGCACGATGGCGCTGAAGGCGTCGACCGGGACGCCGTTCAGGAGGACGTCGATCTTCACCAGATCGGCCCGGTCCCACCCGGCCGGCTCGTAGTCAAGGCTGGCGTAGCCCTTGGTGCGGCTCTTCAGGGCGTCGAAGAAGTCGAGGACCACCTCGGCGAGCGGCAGGCGGTACACCAGCTCGAGGCGTTCGGGCGAGAGGTACTCCATGCGCACCATCTCCCCCCGCCGTGCTTGGCAGAGGTCCATCAAGGTGCCGGTGTACTCGGTGGGGGTGAGGATCGTCGCCTGCAGGTAGGGCTCCTCGATCCAGTCCACCTTCTGGGGTTCGGGCATCTCCGAGGGGTTGTGCACCTCGACCGTCCGACCGTCGGTGAGGTGGGCACGGTACTCGACGCTCGGAGACGTTGCGATCAACGAAAGGTCGAACTCCCGCTCGAGCCGCTCGCGGACGATGTCCATGTGCAGCAGCCCGAGGAAGCCGCAGCGGAACCCGAAGCCCAACGCGCCGGACGTCTCTGGCTCGTAGCTGATGGACGCGTCGTTCAAACGGAGCTTCTCGAGTGCTTCTCTCAGGTCGGAAAAATCGTCCCCGTCCACCGGATAGAGCCCGCAGAACACCATCGGCTTCGGATCCCTGTAGCCCGACAGCGGTTCTGCCGCAGGCGTCGCAGCGGAGGTCACGGTCTCCCCGGAACGGGCCTCCCGCACGTCCTTGATTCCGGCGATCAGGTACCCCACCTCGCCCGGGCCGAGCTCGGCGACTGGCTGGGGGGCGGGGGTGCGGAGCCCGATCTCCTCGACGTCGTGGTTGCGCCCGGCCTGCATGAAACGGATGCGCTGGCCGGCGAAAAGCCGACCGTTGACCACCCGCACGGCGCTGACCACTCCCCGGTACTGGTCGTAGTACGAGTCGAAGACGAGCCCCTGCAGGGGGGCGTCTGGGTCCCCGGTAGGCGGCGGGATGCGCTCCACGATGGCGTCGAGCAGTTCGGGGACCCCTTCGCCGGTCTTGGCCGAGATGCGAAGTATCTCCTCGGCGCGCACGCCGAGGACCTTCTCGATCTCCGCCGCGTAGCGGTCCGGGTCCGCCGCGGGGAGGTCGATCTTGTTGAGGGCGGCGACGATCTCCAGGTCGTGATCGAGCGCCTGGTAGGCGTTGGCCAGCGTCTGTGCCTCTATGCCCTGCGCCGCGTCGACGAGCAGGACGACGCCCTCGCACGCAGCGAGGCTGCGGCTCACCTCGTAGCCGAAGTCGACGTGTCCGGGCGTGTCGATCAGGTGGATGGTGTGGCCCTTCCAGACGACCCGCACGTTCTGCGCCTTGATGGTGATGCCCCGCTCGCGTTCTATGTCCATCGAGTCGAGGAACTGCTCGCGCATGTCGCGTGCGTCGACGGCGCCGGTCAGCTCGAGGATGCGGTCGGAGAGGGTGGACTTGCCGTGGTCGACGTGGGCGACGATCGACAGGTTCCGGATGGTGGCCAGATTCACAAGACCTACCAGTCTGGCCGATTAGTGTTTCGCCGCGATGGCACAGGAGGGCTTCGGCCGGGTGGTCACCGTCTCCGCCACCTACGGCGCGGGGGGCTCCCTGATCGCCCCGGGCCTGGCCGACCGGCTGGGCCTGCCGTTCGTGGACCGCCTGCTGAGCGCCGACGCCTCCCAGCAGGCCGCCCGCTCGCAGGAGGGCCTCGCCGAAGGGGAGGAGGAGACCACGCCCCCGGGCCGCTTCCTCAGCTACTTCGCCCGGGCGGCGAACATCGGCACGGTGATGTCCCCGGAGATGATCCCCGCCGAGCCGCTCCTAGACGACGACGCCATCCGCGACCGGGCCGAGCAGGCGCTGCGCCCGGTGGCGGCCGGCCAGCCGGCGGTCGTGCTCGGCCGGGCGGGAGCGGTCGTGCTGCGCTCCCGGCCGCGCACCTACCATGTCCGCCTGGACGGGCCGGTCGAGCGGCGGGTGGCCTGGGCGGCCGAGTGGGAGCACCTCGACATCAACGCCGCCCGCCGCCGACAGGCGGAGACCGACCGGGCGCGCACCCAGTTCGTCAAGCGGCTCTACCGGGCCGACCCTGCCAACCCGTGCCTGTACCACCTGCTGATCGACCCAACGGTCCTTGGGGTCGAGGCGACCATAGACGTGATCGTCGCCGCGGCGGAGCGCTTCTTCGGCCGCGTCTCGTGACGTCCGGTGCCGGCAGGGGCCGCAGCCTCCCGCGCGGCCGGCTGGACCGCCCGGCGGCGTGGGTCCTCTCGCAACTCGACAACTGGCGGTCGCTGGCCGTCTACCCGCTGCTCTGGACATACCGTCTCACCGACCAGAAGGCGGTCGTCGACGCCGACACGCTCCGCTGGGCGGATCTGCTGTGGCTGGGGGACCGCTCGCGGCTGCTCGGAAGGCTGCTCTTCGCCTTCCCCGAGTTCCGCTCCGTCTACTACCACCGCCTCCGGGCGGGCAACGCGGCGGGAGCCCTCGCCGGGCGGATTGCCGCCCGCTTGTGGAAGGGGGTGCCCGGGATCGACTTCTGCCGGACCCCGATCGGCCCCGGCCTGTTCGTCTCCCACGGCCAGGGGACGGTGCTCTCCGCCGAGCGGATCGGGGCGAACCTGCAGGTGCACCAGGGGGTGACGGTGGGCTGGGACTACCGGGGGGACCGCCTGCCGGTGATCGGCGACGACGTGTTCATCGGTGCCGGCGCCAAGATCCTCGGCCCGGTCACGGTGGGCGACGGGGCGCGCATCGGAGCCAACGCCGTCGTGGTGTGCGACGTCCCGCCCGGGGCGACCGCGGTGGGCATCCCGGCGCGCATCAGGTAGCATCTGCGCCCCGTGGCCAACATCAAGAGCCAGATCAAGCGCAACCGGACCAACGAGAAGGCGCGCCTTCGCAACAAGTCGACGCGCTCGGAGGTGAAGACGCGCATCAAGAAGGCGGTGGCGCTGGCCGGATCGGAGCCGGGCTCCGAGCAGGCGGTCGAGGCGCTGCGCATGGCGGCCAAGCGGCTCGACAAGGCGGCGGCCAAGGGGATCATCCACAAGAACCAGGCAGCCAACCGCAAGTCGCGCCTGTTCCGGCGCATAAACGCTCTCAGCGGCTCAGCCGGCCCAGAAGCTGGCGGCGACGGCGGCGCCGGCTAGAACCACCACCTGCCGGAGGAGCCGCTCGGGGATCACCGGGACCAGTTTCCCGCCGAGCAGGCCTCCCGCCAGGCTGCCGACGGCCATGACGGGCACGACGGCCCAGGCCACCCTGCCGGAGAAGAGGAAGAACAGCGCCGCCACCAGGTTGATCACGAACGAGAGCGCCTGCTTCAACGCGTTCGCCCCCGACAGCGGGCCGCGCCGGAACACGCCGAGCACGGCGAGGAGCATGATGCCCAGCCCCGCGCCGAAGAACCCGCCGTAGACGGAGGCGACGAAGACGAGCACCGCCTGCAGCGCCCTGTGGCCGCCCGACTCGGGGCGCGAGCCGAGCCCGCAAGGCGCGGCCTGGTCATCGGGCAGGGACCGCGTCTGCAGCGCCCGTCGCAGGCGGTCCTGGACGAGGAGCAGCGCGCAGGAAAGCACGATCAGGTAGGGGACGGCCAGCCGGAAGTCCTTGGCGGGGAGCACGATGAGCAGGACCGACCCGCCGAGGCCCCCGAGGCCCCCGAGGGAGGCCAGGCCGCGGGCGTGCTCGATCTGGGGGGCCAGCTCCTGCCTCTGCGCCCACGAGCCCGCCAGGTAGCCGGGCAGGAGCGACACGGTGTTGGTCACGTTCGACGTGACCGCCGGCACGCCGAGGCCGACGAGCGCCGGGAAGGAGATGAGGGTGCCGCCTCCGGCGATGGCGTTGACCACCCCGGCGGCCACCGCGGCGCCGCCGGCCGCGGCGTAGCCGAGGGCGGTGAGGCTCATCGCTTCAGGGGCGCCGCGCCGGGGGGCGGGCCCTGGCGAGGCGGCACAGCCTGGCGACGAGCACTTCGAGCACTGTGGGCGCCGGCCAGGCGCTAGCCCCCTTCAGGTCCAGCTCGGCGTCGGAGACCAGGCCCACCGCCTCGGCGACGCCGTCGGAGCCCATCCGGCGGGCTGCAGCGAGCGCCTTTTTGGCCGGGTAGGCGCTCCGCCCCGGGGGGATGCCGAGGGCGCGGGCGGCGTCCGCCTCGCCGCGTATGGAGGGGTCGTCGACGCGCAGCAGGGACGCCACGTGGCGGTGGAGGATCCCGAGGACGACCAGGGGGTGGCGGGCGCCCCCCTCGAGCAGGCGGTGCAGCAGCACGAGGGCCTTCCCGGCGTCGCCGGCGTCGATGGCGTCGGTGAGCTCCCACGGGGTGACCGACCCCGCCTCGCCCAGGTACGGCTCGACGTCGGCCCGACCGAGCCTGGCCCCCGCGCCGTAGACGGCTTCGAGCACCGCCAGGACCGGGACCGCCCGGCCCACGTCCTCGCCCAGGTGGGCCACCACAGCAGCCTCAGCTTCGGCGTCGAGCTTCACGCCCGACCCGCCGAGCCGCTCCCGCAGCCAGGCCCGCTGAGCGCCGCGCTGGACGTCGGCGGTGACCACGCCACCTGCCTTCTTGGCAGCGGCCACCAGCTTCGCCGAGGTCCGGCCGCCCCCCGCCACGAGCACGAGCGTGGTGGTCGGCAGCGGGTCCTTCAGGTATTCGAGGATCGGCTGGAGCTCCTCGTCCCCGAACCGTCCCACTTCGCGCAGCACCACCACCCGCCGGTCGCCGAGGAAGGGGGGGGTGGCGCATCCGTCGGCGACCGCCGTCAGGTCCACCTCCTCGCCGTGCTCCTCGAGGGCCAGGGAGCGCTCGGCGCCGCCGAGCGCCTCGTCGACCGCCCGGGCCGCTGCGTCGGCGACCAGCGACGTGTCGGTTCCCTCGACGAGGACCACGGGAAGACTCACGCCGCCTCCAGCACGGCGGCGATGGTGTCTGCGACTCGCCTCGCCGAGCGCACGTCGTGGGCCCGGAGGATCCTCGCCCCGAGGGACACCCCGACGGCGTGCGCGGCGACGGTCGCCTCGGCCCTTTCCCCCACCTCCAGGCCGAAGAGGACGCCGAGGAAGGTCTTGTTGGACGCCGAGAGCAGCAGCGGCCATCCGAGCGCCGCCAGGCGGTCCGTGGCGCGCAGCAGCTCGGCCGACTGGGCGGCTGTCTTGCCCAGGTCGAGGCCGGCGTCGACGACGATCCTGGTGTCGGGGATTCCTGCGGCGCGCGCCCGCCCGGCGCGCTCGGCGAGGAAGGCGCACACCTCGCCGACCAGGTCGCCGTATTCCGGCTCGGGGTCTGGCACCCTGGGGGCGAGACGGATGTGGGTGGCGACCACCGCCGCGCCCGCTTCGGCGGCGACGTCCAGGTAGGCGGTGTCGGCGAAGCCGCTTATGTCGTTGCCCATGACCGCCCCCGCCCGGTAGGCCTCGCGGGCGACCGACGCCCTCCAGGTGTCGACCGAGATCGGCACGTCGAAGCGCCTCGCCAGCTCGGCCACCGCCGGGATCACCCGGTCGGCCTCTTCGGCCTCGGACACCTCCGGACCCGGCCCGGCCTTCACGCCACCGACGTCGAGGATGTCCGCCCCCTCGGCGACGAGCTGCTCCGCGCGCTCGAAGAAGGCGTCCATGTCCCAGTAGCGGCCCCGGTCGTAGAACGAGTCGGGAGTGCGGTTCAAGATGCCCATCACCAGGGCGCGGCTGGCAAGGTCGTAGCAGCGCTCACCGAGTTCCAGGCGCACGGGGCGCGATGATCCCAGAAACGCCGGGTGGTCAGAAAAGCCGCGTGGTCAGCGCCTTGCGGTAGGCGGCGGTGCGCGGGTCGTCGGGCCCGAGGAGCTCCAGCAGGTCGAGGAACTCCTGGCGGGCGGCGTCGTCGCCGCGGACCCGCTCGAGGAGGGCGTCCAGCTTGGCCTCCACCCCGGCGCCATCGGCCTCCCCCGCCGCCGAGCCGACCCGGGCCAGGGCCGCGATGTGGCGGCTCTCCGCCGACTCGGGGACCTTGGCCAGCAGCCCGAGGGCTTCCTCGCGCCTCGCCTCGGTGGGAGAGTCCGTGACGAGCAGCTTCGCCAGGGCGAGGAGCGCCTTCTCGTTGGCCGGCTCCAGCTCGAGGGCGCGCCGCAGTGACGCCTCGTCGCCCTTGGCGACCAGCTGGTCCGCCTCGCTCGGCGCCGGGGCGAGGCCCGCCACCCACTGGCGTACCGCCGGCTCGGGGAGGGCCCCGACGAAGCTGTCCACCACCTTGCGGTCCCGGATGGCGTAGACGGCGGGGATCGACTGCACGTTGAACGTCGCCGCCGAGCGGGGGTTGGCGTCCACGTCGATCTTGGCCAGCTCGACGCCTTCGGTCTCGCCGACCACCTTCTCCAGGATCGGGCCGAGCACCCGGCAGGGGCCGCACCACGACGCCCACAGGTCGACGACGACGGTCGCCTGGGACGAGCGTTCCAACACGGCGGTCTCGAAGGTGGCGTCTGTGACGTCGACGGCGGTCATCGGGGGGATCTCCTTCTCGGCAGGCTAGCTTTCAGGGCCATGAGCGACCCGCACGACCAGGCTACAGACGCCCCGCGTGGTATCGATCCGGGCGGCGTGGCGGCCTGGTTCGAAGCGCACGTGCCCGGTGTCGCCACCCCGCTTCGCTTCGACCTGGTCGCCGGCGGGCGCAGCAACCTCACCTACGTGGTCACCGACGCCGCCGGGCGGCGCTACGTGCTGCGCCGTCCTCCGACCGGCCACGTGCTGCCAACCGCCCACGACATGGCCCGCGAGCACAAGATCATCTCCGCCCTCGGCCCTGCAGGCGTTCCGGTGCCCCCGGCTCTCGGCTTGTGCCTCGACGAGTCGGTGACCGGCGCCCCCTTCTACGTGATGGGCTTCGTGGACGGCGTCATCGCCCGCAACGAGCAGGACGTCGAGGCTTACCTCGACGTGGGCGCCCGCCGCCGGGCCGGGCTGGCGCTGGTGGACACCCTCGCCCAGATCCACGGCGTGGACCCAGACGCGGCCGGGCTGGGCGACCTGGGCCGCAAGGACGGCTACATCGCCCGCCAGCTCAAACGCTGGTACGCCAACTACAAGGCGGCGAACGAGGCGCGAGGCGGCACCTCCCTGCAGGCCATGGACGACCTGCACGAAAGGCTGTCGCGGGCCATCCCCGAGCAGGGCTCGGCCACGGTGGTTCACGGCGACTACCGCCTCGACAACTGCATCCTCGCGCCCGACGGCTCCTGCGTGCTCGCCGTGCTCGACTGGGAGCTGTGCACCCTCGGCGACCCCCTCGCCGACCTGGGCCAGCTGATGGTGTACTGGCCCGAACCGGGTGAGAAGAGCGCGCTCGGCCACGCCCCGACGACGATGCCAGGTTTCCCGTCGAGGCAGGAGCTGACCGCCCGCTACGCCGAAACCACCGGCCGCGACCTCGACGGGCTCGGCTTCTACGTCGCCTTCGCCTACTGGAAGCTGGCGGCCATCCTCGAGGGCGTGTACTCGCGATACGTCGCCGGGGTCATGGGCGACGACAAGTTCGACTTCAGCGGCTATGTCGACACCATCTCGTGGCTCTCCTCGCTGGCCGACGAAGCCGCCCGCAAGATCGGTGTTTGACGCCCGCATGGGCCACTATGTAGAGACATGAGCGAGCTTTCCACCGTCCACGCCTGGCCGCAGGTGGAGCGCCCGGTGCTGGTGGTTTGCCTCGAAGGCTGGATAGACGCGGGGCTCGCCGCCAGCAGCGCGTTGGCCCACCTGTTGTCGGCGATGCCCCACGAGCTGGTCGCCACCTTCGACCCCGACGAGCTGATCGACTTCCGGGCCCGCCGGCCGGTGCTGCGCATAGTCAACGGGGTGGACAAGGAGCTGCGCTGGTCGGAGATCCGCCTGCACGCCGCCACCAACCGGACGGGCAGGACGGTGCTGGTCCTGTCCGGCCCCGAGCCCGACATGCGCTGGCACCGCTTCGTCGCCGAGGTGGTCGCGCTCGCCAGCCGCCTCGGCGTGGAGATGGTCTTCGGGCTGGGCGCCTTCCCCGCCCCGGTGCCCCACACCCGGCCCGTCCGCCTGGTGGGTACCTCCACCGACGGGGCCCTCGCCGCGCGAGTCGGCTTCCTGCCGGCGAGCATCGAGGTGCCGGCGGGCATGCAGGGCGCCTTGGAGGTCGCCTTCGGGGAGGCGGGCATACCGGCGGTGGGCCTCTGGGCGCGGGTGCCGCACTACGTGGCGGCCATGCCCTACCCGGCGGCGTCGGCGGCCCTGCTCGACGGCCTCGCCCACCTCGCCGAGATCGAGGTGGACACCTCGGCGCTGCGCGCCGCCGCGGCGGCCACCGAGGAGCAGATCGGCCGGTTGATCGCCGCCAGCGAGGAGCACACCGCCCTGGTCCGCCAGCTCGAGGCCAACCACGACAACGAGGCGCCGACCGGTCTCGCCGAGTTCGGCGAGCTGCCGACCGGCGACGAGATCGCAGCCGAGCTGGAGAGGTTCCTCAGGGGCGAGACGGGCGGCTAGACGACGAAGTTGACCAGCCGGGGAGGCCGGGCGACGACCCGCTTCGGCTCGACCCCCGCCAGGCGGGGGGAGGCCAGCGCCGCGGCGACGGCGTCGTCCTCGGATATCGACGTGGGGACCTCCAGGCGGTCGCGGACCTTGCCGTTGACCTGCACGACCATCGTCTGGGTGTCGGTGGCGAGCATGGAAGGATCGGCGACCGGCCAGGGCTGCTCGTGCACCGACGGCTCGCCGGGGTGGCGCCGCTCCCACAGCTCGGCCGCCAGGTGGGGGGCCATCGGGGCGAGCAGCAGCAGCAGGCTGTCCACGGCGAAGTCGAGCGTGGCGCGACGCGGGCCCGCCGCCGACTGCACATAGCGGTAGGCGTCGTTGACCAGCTCCATGCACGCGGCGACCGCCGTGTTGTACGCCCAGCGTTCGAAGTCGGAGCTGACCTTGTCGATCAGACGGTGCACCGCTTTTTCCAAAGACACGTCCTCGGCGGACGGCTCGCGCGCGTGCGCGTCGGGCCACTGGGCGAGGCGCCACACCCGGCCGAGGAATCGGTGGCACCCCTCGATCATCTCGTCGGTCTGGGCGCTCCAGTCGAAGTCGTCGGCGGGAGGGCCGACGAAGAGGTGGAACAGCCGCAGTGAATCGGCACCGACAGTGTCGAAGTAGCGTTCGGGCGAGATCAGGTTGCCTTTGGACTTCGACATCTTCGAGCCTTCCATGCGGATCATTCCCTGCGTGAAAAGGCGGGAGAAAGGCTCGCGGATCTCGGCGGGGGCCAGTCCCACGTCGCCGAGGGCACGGGTGTAGAAGCGTGCGTAGAGCAGGTGGAGGATGGCGTGCTCGATCCCGCCTATGTACTGGTCCACGGGCATCCAGCGCCTCGCCGCTTCGGCGTCCACCGGGCCGGCGTCCGTCCAGGGGTCGCAGAATCGCAGGAAGTACCACGACGAGTCGACGAAAGTGTCCATGGTGTCGGTCTCGCGCTCTGCCGGCCCGCCGCACACCGGGCAGGTCGTCCGAAGGAAACCCTCGTGGCGCCGCAGCGGGGACTCGCCGGTGGGCAGGAACTCGACGTCGTCGGGCAGCAGCACCGGCAGCTGGTCCTCGGGCACCTTCACGATGCCGTCAACGGGGCAGTAGACGACCGGGATCGGGCACCCCCAGTAGCGCTGGCGGGAGAGGAGCCAGTCGCGCAGCCTGTAGTTGACAGTTCGCTTGCCGATACCCTGGGTTTCTAGCCATTCGACGGCCCGCGCCTTGGCCTCGGCGGTGCCCACGATCCCGTCGAGCCACTCGCTGTTGATCCTCGGCCCGTCGCCGGTCCACGCCTCGCCCTCCCAGCCCTCGGGCGGCTGCACCGTCCGGACGATGTCGAGGCCGTGCTCGACGGCGAACTCCCAGTCGCGCTGGTCCTCGGCCGGCACGGCCATGATCGCCCCGGTGCCGTAGGTCATCAGCACGTAGTCGGCGACGTAGACCGGGACGCGCTTGCCGTTGAAGGGGTTGACGGCGTGGGCGCCGGTGAACACACCCTGCTTGCCGGCCTGGCGCTCCAAGTCGGACTGGCGGCGGACCATTTCGCGGAACTCCTCCACCGCCGGCCGGTGCTCGTCGTCGACGATGACGTCGACCAGCGGATGCTCCGGGGCGAGGACGACGAAGGTCATCCCGAAACCGGTGTCGGGCCTGGTGGTGAACACGGTGATCTGCTCCCCGGTGCCGTCCACCTGCAGCTGGAACTCGGCGCCCTCCGAGCGACCGATCCAGTTGCGCTGCATCACCTTGACCCTCTCCGGCCAGTCGACAGCGTCGAGGGCGTCGAGCAGCTCGTCGGCGTAGGCGGTGATGCGGAAGAACCACTGCTCGAGGTCCCTCCTCTCCACCAGGTCGCCGCTGCGCTCGCAGGTGCCGTCGGCGAGGACCTGCTCGTTGGCGAGGACGGTCTGGCAGCCGGGGCACCAGTTGACCGGGGCTTTCTTGCGGTAGGCCAGGCCCGCGTCGAGGAACCTCTGGAAGATCAGCTGGTTCCAGCGCATGTAGCGCGGGTCGTGGCTGCGGATCTCGCGTCGCCAGTCGTAGCTCGCCCCCAGGCGGCGCAGGCTCGACTGGAGCTCCCCGATGCGGGCGTCGGTGAACTCTCTCGGGTGGACACCAGTCTTGATGGCGGCGTTCTCCGCGGGCAGACCGAAGCTGTCGAAGCCGATCGGGCTGAGCACGGCGTGGCCCTGCATGGTCCGCTGCCGGACGAGGAGGTCGCCGAAGGTGTAGTTGCGCACGTGCCCCTGGTGGGCCGGCCCGCTCGGGTAGGGGTACATGCAGAGGACGTAGGTGGAGGGGCGGGGGTCGTCGTTGTCCACCTGGTACGCGCCCTGCTCTTCCCACCGGCGCTGCCATTTCGCCTCGACGGCCTGGGGATCGTAGGGGTCGGCCATGGCGCTACAGGGTACTTGCGGCGGCGGCCGCCTCCCCGACGTGACACCCCGCGGCGGGCCTCCGCGCGGGCCCCGCGGCGGCCTCGACGTGCCGGTCGCCCTTGGTGCGACCCGTCGCCTCGGGCCGGCAGGCGCCTGCAGGGCGCTGTCGGGCGGATGCTACAGTGATCCTCCCCGCTCGGGGCTGTAGCTCAGTTGGAAGAGCGTCGCCATGGCATGGCGAAGGCCACGGGTTCGATTCCCGTCAGCTCCACCGTGAGGTCTTCACGTTTCAGTGAGGACCCACTTCACGTTTCGACTTGCCGTCATGGTCCCATAGGGGTGTGACGCGCCCGGAAGCGCGATTGGACGTGCTGACGCTCGGGATGCTCGAGCTCGGCCGCGCCGAGACAAGCTCGGCACGGCGTTTCCGCGGGAACGTGCAGGCGATTACGGGGATGCACCGACGAGGTCGCTGAGGGTGGTGCGCCGGCGACGCCGGGTCCGTAGAGGGAGACCTGCGCGCTGGCGGCGCTCGTTGTCGGCCTGTCGGGCCTCGAAGGCGTCGGCGATGGCGAGATTGCGGGATGAGTTAGGTTTCGGCCGCGTGCAGCGACGCGAGAAATCTGCTGATGACCAGATGTTCCGGGGCATGAGCTGTGTACCCATGACCGGACAAGCGCGCCCGGGGAAAACTGGGTACGCCTCTTGCGCCGCGAAGTCAAGGGGTTCGACCGAAATTTTTACGACTTGCGAGGCGCAGTGCGGTCTCTCTGCCAACGGCCTCGGCCTGGTAACTGGCATGGTTGTCGGGTGGTCGAGCGAGAGGTGCTCCAGGGAGGCGTGGCGAATGCCGGGTCGGTCGTGCGGGAAGGCGACTACGTGTTGCGGCCAGCGAACACGCACACCGAGGTGGTCCACGCCCTGTTCCGGTATGTCCGAGCGGCCGGCTTCGACGGCGTGCCCGAGCCAGCGGGCATCGCCCCCGACGGGCGAGAGCGGCTGGTGTTCATCCCCGATGACGTGGCCGTGCCGCCGTTCCCGGCCTGGTCGCAGACCGACCAGGCGCTGGCGTCGGTAGCAGAGCTGTTGGCCCGCTTCCACGACGCCGCCGGCGGTTTCGAGGCGCCGGAGGGGACGACCTGGAATCGGGAACTGGCCGACCCGGCGGGCGGCAGCGTGGTGTGCCACAACGACGTGTGCCTGGAGAACGTCGTGTTCCGAGACGGTGCCGCGGTCGCCCTGTTGGATTTCGACTTCGCGGCCCCCGGCCGGCCGCTCTACGACCTGGCGGCCATGGCCCGCATGTGCATCCCGCTCGACACCCCCGCCGACGCCCTCGTATGGGGGCGGGGGCCGTTCGACCCGTTCGGGCGGCTCCGCCTGGTCGCCGACAGCTACGGGCTTGCGCCCGGACGTGAGCAACTGGTGCACATCATCGAAAAGTCCATGGCGCACGGCGGCGAGTTCGTGCGACGGCGAGCGGAGCGGGGCGAACCGGCGTTCGTGGAGATGTGGAAACAGATGGGCGGCCAAGCCCGCTTCGACCGCCGCCGGGACTGGTTCGCCCAGAACCGCTCCCGTTTCGTCGAGATGCTCGGATGAAGCTTGACCAGAAGGTGCCGGTACCGACCCTCGTCCCTCACTGGGACGGTCGGCTCGGGCAAGTCCATCGTGGCCGCCGAGATCAACGACGCCCTGGCCGAGCTCAAGGTCCCCAACGCCGCGGTCGACCTCGACACGCTGGTGTGGCAGTGGCCCTCAACCAGCAAGTGGAACAACGACTTGATGTTCGAGAACCTGGCTTCCCTCTGGCCCAACTACCAGGCCCACGGCGCCACTCACCTGATCCTTGCCCGCGTGCTGGAAGACCGAGCCGAACTCGACCGCTACCGCGCCGCCGTGCCCGGCGCCGCTATCACCGTCTGCCGGCTCACGACGCCCGAACCCCTCCGTCTCGAACGCTTGCACGAGCGCATGCCACCGCGACCGTCACGCGATTGGCACCTGGCCCGCACCGTCGAACTGGAAGGCATTCTCGCGGATCGCGCCTGCGAGGACTTCGAGGTGGAAAACGGGGATCGACCAATACGCGAAGTCGCCCTCGAAGTGCTCAGCCGGGCAGGGTGGCTTCCGTCTGAAGACGTGGCTATGGGTCGTTGAGAGGTCTGAGCGAGCCTGCCGGCTTGGCGTCGAACCGGTGGACAGGCTTGCGCATGCACACCCTGAGCTCGGGGTCGAGGCCATGGGCCGCCTCGTCGTTCCGCAGAGCATGCAGCCCCGGCGACAGCTCTTCCTCCCCGAGGACTCG
>DATGKR010000094.1:0-8531 GCA_035294565.1 Acidimicrobiales bacterium
GCACCGGTCCTGCGGATGAGGACAAAGGCACCGGCGGCTACGAGGCCGACCAGGAAGGTGAAGACGATGGCCGCGTGCCAGGGATCCAGCACCCGCCGGGCGAAACCGGTCCCGTACCACGCGGCGAGCACGAATCCCGAGAGCACTGTGTAGAGAGGGAACCGCCCCCTGCCGGCCTCGGCGATCGCCAGGAGCGTGAACAACGGCAGCGCGTAGTAGGACAGGGCGATGCAGTCGGCGACCAGGCGCAGCGCGAAGCACGCGACCAGCAGCCATACCCCCTCCTCCAGGCTGGCGGGGACGAAGGCGCCGTGCGTGCGGCGGGTCATGAGCAACCAGCAGGCTGCGACGGCAACCGCGCACACGAGGGGCAGGGCCCGGGCGAGGTCGTCGACGTGGGACACCTGGACGTGGAACGGATACTCCCTCAACATCCCCACGACGGTCGTCTGGGGGACGAGTCCGCCCGGTACCGGCACCGGGCCGCGCAGCACATCCCAGGCGGCACGCGGTGCCACGACGAAGAAGGGGACAAAGGGGAGCGCCGCGCCGGCCAAGGTCGCGCCTCCGAGCCGACCCCGCTGGCGGGCGTCCGGAGCCATCACCGCCAGCACCGGAAGCGCCAGGACCGCCCACTGCTTGGACGCGATCCCCAAACCGACCGCCGCGCCCGCCCACGCCCACCTGCTCTCCGAGGCGAGGTACAGGCCGAGGAGCAGGAAGCCGAGCGCCATGACGTCGCCTGGATGGAAGTAGTTGGACAACGACTCCCGGAACCACGGGCTCAGGGCCACGGCAACCAGGAACATGACCTCGGCGGTGGGACCTGAGCTGTGCCTCCTCGCCAGGCGGCCTCCCGCCCAGACGACCAGGGCGACGGTGCAGTAGGCGGCGAAGGTGAGGGCTCCCGCCGCGCCCGGCGGTCCCACGACCGCTTCCCACGCGGCGACGACGGCCCCGGCGAGCAGGGAGAACCCCGGCGCCTGGAAGGCCACCGAGTCGCGCGCTGAGGCCACGGCGGAGGGGTAGGCGGCGCCGAGGTGCCCGCTCGCCACCGCGTACGCCGGGGCGGCGACGGCAGCCCGGTCGATCTGGGCGTGCCCTGTGCGGACCACCAGCACGACCGCTGCCAGGGTGAGTGCGCGCAGGCACCACAGCGCCGCCCTCGAGCCCTGCCTCTGCTCCCCGAGCAGGTCGCCCGGGGCGGCGTCGATACGGCTGATCACGTCGGCAGCCACGGGATCTCTCTCTCCGCCTCCTGGAACAGGCGTCTGGAAACGCTACACCGACAGGCCGCACCGGCTTCAAGCACCGCCGGGCGAAACTATCGTCGGCGAGGATGGGCCGACCAGCCAAGCGCCCGGACCGCCTTCGGCGCTCGAGCCTCGATCGGTCCATGCCTGCAGGGGCGGCGGTGAGGATCGTCCTGCGCTTCCTGCTCGACGAGATGGTCGCCAACGAGCCAGGGACACGCCATGGCCGCGACGAAGAACCCCTGCACCAGTTCCGCGTGGCCAGTCGGTCCGCCAGGTCGGTCCTCCGCCACGCCGGCGACACGCTCCCCGCGAAGCGGGCGGGGAAGGTCTCGGCTGGCCTGGCTTGGCTCGCCACGCTGACCGGCCCGGCCCGGGACCTCGATGTGCACCTCCTGCAGCTTCCCCAGGATCAGGACCTCGACCCGCTTCGGATTCTCCTCCTCGGGCGCCGGGACGCCGCCCGAGGAGCATTGCTCGGCGGTCTCGACTCCCCGCGCTACCAGACCCTCATCCGCCGCTGGTCGGCGCTCGCCGCGGATGCCCCCGCCCGGCACGGCAAGGCGCGTCGCCCGGCCGGCCCGGTCGTGGACGCCTACATATCTGCGGCGCACGGACGGGTCCTCGACCTCGCCGCCGCCATCCACCCCGGGTCGAGCCCGGAGGATCTGCACCGGCTGCGCAAAAGGGCGAAGGCCCTACGCTACCTGCTGGAGAACTTCCGGGCCTTGTACCCGGCCGTCCCGTGGAAAGCCGCCGTAGGGGAGCTCAAAAGCCTCCAGGACACCCTCGGGGAGTACCAGGACTGCCAGGTGCAGGCACACCTGCTCTCGGCCGTCGCCAGCTTGACCGACCACCCGGCCGCGCCGGCCGCACGGCGAATCCTCGCCGATCTGGAGGGGCGACGCGAGCGCTCCCGCGCGGAGGCGGCCACACGCTCCCAACGGTTCGCGTCACTTGCAGTGACAGAGCTGTTCCGCCAGCTCTACCAGCCCACGAGCGCAGCCAGCCTGGGCCGCCCCCACCCCACCCGCTCCGGCGCATAACCTCGGAGGAGCCGGCATGCCGGCCGGACCCTGGGTCGAACAGGAGGTTGGATTTGCCAGGCGGGTCGTCGTCGGTCAAGTCGATGCGCCATGCTCGGTCGGCGTACCGCTTGCAGCGCCGAACCCCGCACCGCTTGCGCCGGGCGGCGTGGGTGGTCGCGGTCGTCGTCGTGGTGGCGGCGGTCTACACGGGGGTGCAGTGGTTCCGGCCGGTACCGGCAGCCGCCCTCTCGTGGTCCGTGCCGCCCTCACTGCGCATGGCCGGCACCCCTCCCTCGCTCCCACTGCCTCCAAGCGGGGAGTCCCTCGTGTCGGTCCAGGGACTTGGCACCATAGCTGCAAGAAACCCGGATCAGGCGGTGCCGATTGCGAGCATCACCAAGGTGATGACCGCCTACATCATCCTGCACGACCATCCCCTGGCATCGGGAGCCGCCGGGCCGTCCATATCGATCGACGCCAGCGACGTCGCCGCCTACAAGGCCGCCGCGGCGCAACAGCAGTCGGTGATCCCGGTCAGCGCCGGCGAGACGTTGACCGAGCGGCAGGCGCTCGAAGGCCTTCTGATCCCCTCGGCCAACAACATGGCCAACGTCCTCGCCCGCTGGGACGCCGGAAGCGAAACCGCCTTCGTGGCGAAGATGAACTCCGAAGCCGCTGCCCTCGGGCTGTCGAAGACGCACTTCGCCGACGCCAGCGGCCTCAACCCCAGCTCGGTCAGCACCGCCTCCGACCTGGTGACCCTCGCCAATGACGCCATGGCCGACCCCACGTTCGCGGCGATCGTCGCCATGCCGCAGGTGACCCTGCCGGTGGCCGGGCTGGAGTACAACTTCGACTACGACCTCGGCCACGACGGGATCGTCGGAGTGAAGACCGGTTCCGACGGTGCCGCCGGCGGGTGCTTCCTATTCGAGGCGCGCCAGCGCGCGGCCGGCCACCAGGTGACGATCGTCGGCGCCGTCCTCGGCCAGGGGGGAGCTTCGCCGCTCATAACCGCCCTGTCCGCCGCCGAGAAGCTCGTCAGTGCCGCCGCCGCCTCCCTCAGCAACGAGACTCTGGTTTCACAGGGGCAGCGCTTCGGCCGTGTGTCCGCCCCCTGGGGACAGTCCGTACCAGTCGTGGCGGCGAGGTCGGTGTCGTTGTTCGGCTGGCCGGGCCTCGCCGTGCCGGTAAGGCTCGAAGGCGGCTCCCTCCACGGCGACCCCGCCGCCGGCGACCGCCTCGGGACGCTGACCGCCTCCGGCGTCGGGCAGAAGGTCTCCGTGCCGCTGGACGCGGGTGCGACGCTCCCCGGCCCCACCGCCGGGTGGCGCCTGACGCGGCTCTGAGCCGAACGGCTAGCCGTCCCAGGCGAAGGCGCCGTCGAGCAGCTCCTTGAAACGGGCCAGGTCCTCGGCCGGCTCGTCGATCCCCCGCAGCGGCCCCCGGTCGCCCAGGTGGGCTCGCACGTAGAGGCGGGCGAGGAGCGCCTTGCGGTCCGAGTGCAGCTCCGACCGCTCGAAGCCGGCCTGCTCCAGCAGCATCGCCGCCGAGTACACGTCGGCCATGTACTGGGCGAGCGGGTAGAGCCTCGCCTCGGCGACCGGCGGGTCGAGGCGGGCCCACGCTTCCACCGCACGCTCGAGGCGCTCGACGTGGTCGGCCACTGCACAAGCCGTGGCGTCGTCGCCTTCAGGGGCGCGTCCGGCGGCGGCTCGCAGCCTGTCCAGCAGCTCGAGGTGGGCCTGCTGTTTGGTTACGGCCCGCTTCACGTCGAGGCAGAGGATGTTGTCGGGACCCTCCCACACCGTGTTCACCTGCGCATCGCGGAGGATGCGCGCGACGGGCCACTGCTCGATGTACCCGTTGCCGCCGTGAATTTCGATGGCGTCGCTGGCCGCGGTGATCCCGAGCCGGGCGGCCCGCAGCTTGACCAGCGCCGGCGCGAGGCGCAGCCTCCCGCCGAGGTAGCCGTCGAAGACGATCGCCTGCGCCGCCTCCACCTCCACCACCATCTCGGCCAGCTTGCGCTGCATGAGGGGGTGGTCGGCGAGCGGCGCGCCGAACGCCTCGCGCGCCGTGGCGTAGCAGAGCGACTCGACCAGCGCCCTCCGGGCGCAGCCGACACCCATCAGGGCGATGCCCAGGCGCGCGCCGTTGGTGAGCTCCATCATCCGCGCCAGCCCCCGGCCGTCGCCTGCCGACCGCTCCTCCTCGGTCCCCTCCGCTCCCGGCCCACCCGGTGCCAGGAGGTACGCCTCGGCGTCGACCAGCTCCACCTCGGCGGACGCCACCGCCTTGGTGCCCAGCTTGTCCTTCAGCCGGCGCACCCGGATGCCGTTGCGCCGGCCGTCGGCGGTCTCGCGCAGCACCAGGAACGGCGCGACGCCGCGGGTATCGTCGGTGGCTCCGAGCGGCTTGGCGAGGACCACGTACGCCGACCCGTTGGCGTTGGACACGAACCACTTGAAACCGTTGAGCCTCCAGACCGCACCGTCCCAGGTGGCGGTGGTCTCCATGGCACCCAGGTCCGAACCGCCCGTCCGCTCGGTGAAAAGCTGCGCTGCCTCGCCCGCCATCTCCCCCGAAGCGAACAGCTCCCGTACGCGCGCCTTGACCTCTTCGGGGGCGTAGCGCTCCGCCATGCGCACGACCATGTCGTCGCCGGTTCCGAGTGCGCAGGTCATGCCGATCTCCGCCTGGTTCAACATGTAGCTCCAGGCGGTGGTCAGCGGGCGGACGTCCACACCCGCCCGGCGGGCCTCGTCGGCGAAGGCGGGGCTCCCGAAGCTGCTGGACAGCAGATCCCGTTTGGAGTCCTCGAAGGTGCGCGGCATCACGATGCGGCTCGTGTCGTGGCCCCAACGGTCGTACTTCTCGAGGCGTGGCGGGTTGCGGTCGGTCTCCTCGGCCCTCTCGGCGATCGGGCCGCCCATCAGCGCGCCGACCCGCTCGAGGTGCGGCGCCGCCCACTCCGCCCCTTCGCGTCCCAGGTAGAAGCGCATCAGGAACTGGAGGGTCGGGTCGCAGGTGTACCAGTTGCGCCCGACCGCCCCCCGGTAGCGTTCGGTGGCGTAGCGGCGGGACTTGGCGTCGGCCGAGAAGCCGAGGTTGTCGACCGGCTCGGAGAGGTAGGCGTCCATGGCCCCGATCCTACGGCCGGAGGCGGCTGACCGGCCGGAGCTAGGGTCGGACCATGCGGTTCGGGATCTTCTACGAGCACCAGATGGCCCGCCCCTGGGAGGACGGCGCCGAGGAGAAGACCTACCTCGACGCCCTCGAGCAGGTGGAGCTCGCCGACCAGATCGGCATCCAGCACGTCTGGGAAGTGGAGCACCACTTCTTGGAGGAGTACTCCCACTCGTCGGCGCCGGAAGTGTTCCTCGCCGCCGCCAGCCAGAGGACCAGCCGCATCCGGCTCGGGCACGGCATCGTCGCCCTGCCCCCCGCCTACAACCACCCCGCCCGGGTAGCCGAACGCATCGCCGCCTTGGACCTCGTCTCCCGGGGCAGGGTGGAGTTCGGCACCGGAGAGACCAGCTCCCAGAGCGAGCTGGGCGGCTTCGGCGTCCCCCGCTCCGCCAAGCGCGAGCAGTGGGAGGAGTCGCTCGACATCGTCACCCGCATGTTCGTCGAGGAACCCTTCGCGGGCGTGGAGGGCAAGTGGGTGAAGATGCCTCCCCGCAACGTGGTCCCCAAACCGCTTCAGAAGCCCCACCCACCGATCTGGGTCGCCTGCAGCCGGCGGGACACGATCCTCATGGCCGCCCGCAAAGGCATCGGCGCCCTGTCTTTTTCCTTCGTGGAACCCGAAGAGGCCAAGCAGTGGGTCGATGAGTACTACCGGATCATCGCGTCGGAGGAGTGCATCCCGGCCGGCTTCGCCGTCAACCCGAATGTGGCGGTAGTGCTGCCTTTCATGTGCCACGAGGACGAGCGAACGGCGATCGAGAGGGGCATCGACGGCGCCCACTTCTTCGGCTATTCGCTGGCGCACTACTACGTCTTCGGCGAGCACCGGCCGGGCCGGACCAACGTCTGGGAGGAGTTCCAGGCCAACCGCTCCCGGCGCGGGTTCGCCCGCGACGTGGTCGCCGCCGACCAGGGACCGCTCGGGGTCAAGCTCCTCCAGCGCGGGCTGGGCTCCCTGCGGGGAGCGATCGGCACCCCTGAGCAGGTGCGCGACCTGCTGGCGCGCTACGAGGCGGCCGGCGTGGACCAGGTCATCCTCGTGTCACAGGCCGGGCACAACAAGCACGACCACGTGCTCGAATCGCTCGAGCTTTTCGGCAAGACGGTGCTCCCCCACTTCGCCGACCGGGTCGAGGAGAAAGACGAGGCCAAGGCGGCCCGCCTGGCGCCACACGTCGAGGCCGCCCTCGCCCGCCGCCCGGCGCCCCGCCAGGCCCCCGCAGACTACGTGATCAGCGTGACCGGCGAGCCGGCGGAAGCGCCGGCGTGGCGCCAGGGAGGCACGTCCGGCCCGCAGAGCGCCGCCGACCTGGCCCGACACGCCGGGCGGGTGCTCGTCGGAGGCGTACTGCGGCGCGCCGACCCCAGGCTGCTGGAGATGGTGCTCGGCAGCGACGCCGCGCTGGGAGCGGCGTTCAAGGCGATGGCCGGGCGCTTCCGCCCAGAGTCGGCGCTCGGCTGGACCGGCGACATCCAGTACCTGATCGGCACGTCTCGGGGCACCCGGGCGTGGTTCATCCGCGTCGAGGGGGCGACGGCCACGGCCCGCAAGGGGCGCAGCGCCGACCCGCAGCTGACACTGACGCTGCCGTTCCCGTTGTTCCTCGCCGGAGCGAGGGGCGAGACCAGCTTCGGGCGGCTGATGATGGAGGACTCCTCGTTCCAGGCGGAGGGCGACCTGGGGCTCCTCGGCCGGATGAGCGAGATGTTCGTGCCGCCGGGGACCTACTAGAGGATCGAGTTGATGATGTCGTCGCCGAGCCCGAAGCCGGCGCCCATCGCGATCGCCCGGCCGAACCCTCCACCGAGGAACCTGCCGAGCATCCCGCCACCCATCGCCGGCTGGGGCTGGTAGGCGGGCTGGGGGGCGTAGGCGGGCTGCGGCGCCGGCCCCGTCGCCTGCTGGGAGAGGTGGTCGACGGTGAAGTCGTGCATGGCCTGCATCAGTGCCTGCATCTGCAGGTGGTCCTGCTGCACCTGCAGGGCGATGGACTTGAGGTCGAGCAGCCACTCCCGGGCGTTGGCGTCGCCCGCTCCCGCCGCGGCCTGCATCTTCTGGGCGAGGGCGGAGATCGCCTGGCCGGTTTCCTGGACGGCCTGCTCGAGCTTGGCGTACTCGCTGTCGATCGTCTCGGGGTTCACCCGGCCACCCTACTGCGCTCGTGGTCGAGCAGCCACGTCTTGCGGTCGAGACCGCCCCCGTATCCCACCAGCCTGCCGTCAGCCCCGATCACCCGGTGGCAGGGGATGACTATGGCGATGGGGTTGCGGTTGTTGGCCATGCCCACCGCCCGCGACGCCTTGGGGTTGCCGGCCGCAGCGGCAAGCCGGCCGTAGCTCCACGTCTGGCCGTAGGGGATGTCCCTCAGGCATCGCCAGACCCGCTGCTGGAATTCGGTCCCGCCGGTCGACAGGGGCAGGTCGAAGTCGGCGAGCTCGCCGGCGAAGTAGGCGGCCAGCTGAGCGGACGCCTCGGCGAGGACGGCCTCGTCGGCGCTGGGCGGCTCCTCGGCGCCGGTGCTACTCGGAAGGCCGGCGCTGGGCGGCTCGTCGGCGCCGGTGCTGCTCGGAAGGCCGGCGCTCGGCTGCTCCCCAAGGCGCAGGCCGGTCAGCCGGCCCCCGGCCGCCGTGAGGGTGAGAGGCCCGATCGGGCTGTCGACAACCGTGCTGGTAACACCCGACGAGGTCCTGGCACTGGCAGTCCTCATGCTTGTCTCCCCTCCCGGCCGATAACTCCGGCCCGTGCGAGAAGCTGCCGGCTCTCCCGGCGGGGAACGCCGCGGCGGCGATTGTGCGTGACCGGTACCACTACGGAGAGCATGATCGCGCACAATAGCTCTAAGTGCTTCCGGGATGGGTGTCCGGCTCGGGGTCGGCGTCGGCCGCTGTTCCCCACGCGACCAGGCGCCTCGGGCGCCCTCCGGCCAGGCGCGCGACAATCGCCGCCTATGCGACCACTCGGCGTCCACCATGTCTCGCTCAACGTCGCCGACGTCCCCTCGGCCCTGTCCTTCTACGTCGACCTGCTCGGCCTGAAACCACGCTCGGACAGGCCCGA
>DATGKR010000095.1:0-15178 GCA_035294565.1 Acidimicrobiales bacterium
GTACCGCAAGATCCTCGACCCCCTCTTCGCGCCGAGGGCGGTGGCCCGCCTGGAGCAGCCCGTCGCCGACCTCGCCAACCGTCTCATGGATGCTTTCGAAGGGGAAAAAGAGATCGACTTCGCGGCCGCCTTCTCCGTTCCCCTGCCGAGCCAGGTGTTCATCACGCTCCTCGGCCTGCCACTGGAAGAGCTCTCAACGTTCCTGGCGATGAAGGACGGCATCATCCGCCCCCAGAAGGTCGTCGGCGGCTTCTACAGCGACCCTGCCGTGCGCGCCCATCAGAAGCATATGGCGGAGTCCATCTACGAGTACTTCGAGAAGCTCCTCGACGAGAGGGCGGCCGAGCCGCGCGACGACCTGGTCAGCGGCTTCCTCACCACCGAGATCGACGGCGAGCGCCTGAGCAGGGAGGAGATCCTCGACATCTGTTTCCTGTTCCTCATCGCCGGCCTGGACACGGTCACCGCCTCGCTCGACTGCATGTTCGCCTTCCTCGCCCAGAACCCCGAACACCGCCGCCGGATCGTCGAGAACCCGGCCCTGATCCCCGCCGCCGTCGAGGAGCTGCTGCGCTGGGAGACCCCAGTCATCGGCGTGCCGCGGATGACCGTGCGGGACACCCACCTCGGCGGCTGCCCGGTCAAAGCCGGGCAGCTGGTCACCCTGCTGCTCGGCTCGGCGAACACCGACGAGGCCGAGTTCCCCGACGGCGACGTGGTCCGTTTCGACCGCGACCCCAACCGCCATCTGGCCTTCGGCGGGGGCATCCACCGCTGCCTGGGGTCGCACCTCGCCCGGCAGGAGCTGCGCGTGGCGCTTCGCGAGTGGCACAAACGGCACCCCGACTACTCGGTCAAGCCCGGGGTCGAGTTGCAGTACACGGTCGGCATCCGCTCCATCGACCACTTCCCGCTGGTCCTCGGCGCCTCTTGACCACCGTCGCCGATCTGCTCGCCGAGCGGGCCGGCGACGAGCGGCCGGCCCTCGCGTTCGAGGGGCGCACCTGGACCTGGGCGGAGGTGCACGCCGAGGCGCAGGCCCGGGCGTCGGCGATGCAAGCGCGGTCGCACTACGGGATCCTGATGGAGAACACCCCCGAGCACGTCTTCCTCCTCGCCGCCGCGGCGATCGCCGGTGCCGTGGCTGTCGGGCTCAACCCGACCCGCCGGGGCGAGGAGCTGGCCCGCGACGTCCGCCACACCCACTGCCAGGCGGTGCTCACCGACGAAGCGGGCCGCCAAGCGCTCGAAGGCCTCGACCTCGGCGGCGCGGCCGTTCTCACGTCGCTGCCGGCCCCCTCCTCATGGTCCCCGTGTGGGCGCCCCGCGCCGGTCGAAGACGACCTGTACCTGCTCATCTTCACCTCCGGCTCGACCGGGCACCCCAAGGCGGTCAAGGTGAGCCACGGTCGGGCGGTGCGATCGTCGACCCGTTTTCCCTTCGGCCCCGACGACGCCCTCTACTGCGCCATGCCGCTCTTCCACGGCAACGCCCTGTTCTCCAACCTCGTCCCGGCGTTCCGGGTCGGCTGCCGCGTCGTCCTCCGCCGGCGCTTCTCGGCGTCCTCCTTCCTGGACGACGTGCGGCAGAACCGCTGCACCTTTTTCAACACAGTCGGGAGAGCCGTGGCCCACATCCTCGCCACCCCGCCGACGGACCACGACCGGGACCACTCGTTGAAGTGGGTGCTCGGCCCGGAGACCTCCGACGCCGACGCGGCTGCGTTCACAGCCCGCTTCGGCGTCCCCGTCGTCGGCGGGTACGGGTCGAGCGAGAACGCCGTTGTCCTCCAGCCCGCTCCACGTGCGGCCCACCCCGGGGCGCTGGGCGTCGCCGGGCCCCGCTCGGACGTGGCGGTCGTCGACCCCGCCACCGGGGCCGAGCTCCCCCGGGCGCGCTTCGACCCGAACGGCAGGCTGCTGAACGCAGCCGAGGCGATCGGCGAGCTGGTCGGGCGCGACGCCGCCGACCGCTTCGAGGGCTACTACAACGACCCGGGCGCCGAGGCCGACCGCAGGCGGGGGGGCTGGTACTGGACGGGGGACCTGGCCTACCGCGACGAGGACGGCGTTTTCTACTTCGCCGGCCGCAGCGGCGACTGGCTCCGTGTCGACAGCGAGAACTTCACCGCCGCCCCGGTCGAGCGGATCCTCTCCCGGGCGCCGGGCGTCGCCGGCGTCGCCGTCTACCCGGTCCCCGACCCGAGAAGCGGCGATCAGGTGATGGCCGCCGTCGAGATGGCCCCCGGCGAGGTGTTCGACCCCGCACGCTTCGCCGAGTTCCTCGCCGCCCAGACGGACCTCGGGCCCAAGTGGGTGCCGAGCGTCGTCCGCGTCGTCGAGCGGCTGCCGACGACAGGCACCGACAAGCTGGACAAGAAGCCGCTGCGGGCGCAGGCCTGGCGTACCACCGACCCGCTGTGGCGGCGCGAGGCGCGCACCATGCGCTTCGTGGCGATGACCGCCGCCGACGTCGCCTCCTTGGAGGCCGAGCTGGACGCCGCCGGACGGTCGCAGCTGCTCGGCCGTTGAGTACTCTCCACCCATGCAGCTGCCCGGCCGGTCCCGGGTCGTCTATGCGAGGGGCACCCGCATCCACCTCGTCGAGGACGGCCCCGAGAACGGCCCGCTGGTCCTGCTCGTCCACGGCTTCCCCGAGTCGTGGTACTCGTGGCGCCACCAGATCCCGGTCCTCGCCCAGGCCGGGTACCACGCTGCGGCGATCGACGTTCGTGGCTACGGCCGTTCCTCCGCCCCGCTCGAGGTGGAGGCCTACGGCATGCTCCACCACGTCAACGACAACCTCGGCGTCGTCGAAGCCCTCGGCCACGACACGGCGGTGGTCGTCGGCCACGACTGGGGATCGCCGATAGCCGCCAACAGCGCCCTGCTGCGCCCCGACGTGTTCACCGCCGTCGCCATGCTCAGCGTGCCCTACAGCCCCGTGTCCTCGCGCCGGCCCACCAGCGCGCTGGCGGAGCTGGGAGCGGCCGCGGGCGAGGAGTTCTACATCATCTACTTCCAGGAGCCCGGCCGGGCCGAGGCCGAGGCGGAGACCGACGTGCGGGGCTGGCTCCTCGGGTTTCTCATCGGAGCGTCCGGGGACGCGCCCAGGCCCCCCGACGGCGGCACCATCGCCACCGTCCCCCCGGGCGGGAGGCTCCGGGACCGTTTCACCCTGCCCGAACGGCTCCCAGGCTGGCTGAGCGACGAGGACGTCGACTTCTACGCCGCGGAGTTCGAACGGACCGGCTTTCGCGGCGCGCTCAACCGCTACCGCAACATCGACCGCGACTGGCGCGACCTCCAAGCGTGGAAGGGGCGGCCGATCGAGGTGCCGTCGTTGTTCATAGGCGGCGAACGCGACGGCCCCACCGTGTGGGGGGCCAACGCCATCTCACGGTTCGGTTCGACCCTGCCCGGCCTGCGCGGCAGCCACGTCCTCCCCGGCTGTGGCCACTGGGTCCAGCAGGAGCGCCCCGGAGAGGTCAACCGGCTTCTCCTCGACTGGCTGCAGTCCCTGTGACACCACCGGCCCGCCTCTCGGGGTCCTGATCACCACGATCGAGATGAGCAGGGCTACGCCCATCAGAGCCGCCGCCACTGCGAACGCCGTCACGTCCCCATGTACCTGGGCGGCGTTGAGCAGCGCAGCGGTGGGGTGGGCGCCCCGCCGGAGGGCCGACGTCGCGTAGGTGCGCGCCGAGGCGACCGCGACCGTGCCGAGGACCGCCAGGCCCAGCGCCCCGCCTATCTGCTGGCCGGTGTTGACCAGCGCCGACGCGATCCCAGCCTCTTCTGGGGCGACCCCGGCAACCGCCGTGACGGTCAGAGGCACGAAGGACAGGCCCATCCCCAGCGCCATGAGCAGCAGCGGGGCGAGGATCAACCAGTAGCCGGTGGACGGGGTCAGCCGCGTCAGCCACACCATGCCGGCGAGGGCCAGCACCGGTCCCACCAGAAGAGGGATCCGGATGCCCACGCGGACCAAGAGCCGCGAGGTGAGGATGGCGGCGACCATGATGCCGAAGGACATGGGCAGGAAGCCCACGCCCGTGCGGACGGCGCTGAAGTGGTGGATGTTCTGCAGGTACAGCGTCAGGAAGAAGAACAGCGAGAACACCGCCATTCCCAGGAAGAGCATCATCGAGTAGACCCCGGAGCGGTTCCGCGAGGAGAAGATCGAAAGCGGCAGGAGCGGGGCGGCGGAGCGGACCTCGACGAGCACGAACGCCGTCAGCAGCAGCGCTGCCACGACCAGGGGTACCACGGTGCCGGTCGAAGACCACGGGTGGTCAGCGGCGTGGGTCAACCCGTAGACGAGGCTGAGCATGCCCGCAGTCGCCGTGAGCGCCCCCGGCGTGTCCAGGCGGCCGGGTTTCGGCTCCGCTTCCACCAGCACCCGTGGGGCGAGGAACAGGGCGAGGGCGCCGATCGGCACGTTGACGAAGAAGATCCACCGCCACGACACGTAGCTGGTGAGGATCCCGCCGAGGAGCAGGCCGATGGCACCCCCCGCCCCGGACATGGCCGAGTAGACGCCCATCGCCCGGTTGCGTTCACGGCCCTCGGCGAAGTTGATGGCGACGAGCGACAACGCAGTCGGTGAGGCGATTGCCCCTCCGACGCCCTGCAGGCCGCGGGTCAGGATCAGCCAGATCTGGTCCTGGGCGAACCCGCCCAGCAGCGAAGCCCCGGCGAAAACGGCGATGCCCACCATGAACATCCGGCGTTTTCCGTACAGGTCGCCGGTGCGCCCGCCGAAGAGCAGCAGGCCTCCGAAGGTGAGGGCGTAGGCGGTGATCAGCCATTCGAGGTTGGCGGTGGAGAAGCCCAGCGACTTGCGGATGGTCGGCAGGGCGACGTTCACGACGGTCGCGTCCAGGATCACCATCAGCTGCGCGCAGGAGATGACCACCAGGGCGAGCCCGGGGCGGTGGCGGACGTGGGAGCCGGGGTGTGGCCGTGCTGCGGCGTCGGTGGCTGCGGGGCCGGTGGCTGCGGGGCCGGTGGCTGCGGGGCCGGTGGCTGCGGGACCGGTGGCTGCGGCGTCGGTGGTCATGTGCGTCCCTTCTTCGTCGGTCCGGGCAGGGCGGCGGGAGGCGAATACCCGAGCGCAGGGAGGATCACCTCGTCGAGGAGCGACTCGAAGAACTGCCGGTCAGGTGCGGCACCGGTCTTCATCAGGCGGAACATGCACACGCCGGGTACGACGGAGAGGATCGTGTCGAGATCCCGGGGGGCGGGGATCTCCCCGCGGGCGACGGCCCGTTCGACGATCGTCGTGGCGACCGCCGGCGGGGTGGCCACCCCCTTCAGTGCCTCACGCAGGTCGGGGTCGCCGAGGATGGCGGACAGCATCCCTGCCATAACCTGGCTGCGGGGCACGGGCTCCCCGCCCAGCCAGATCCGCTCGGCGAGGGCCAGCAGGTCCGACCGCAGGTCACCCGTGTCGGGCGGTTCACCGTCGGCGAAGGCGCCGCACGCGAAGGCGTCGGCGACGAGCTCGGCCTTGCTGTTCCAGCGGCGGTAGACCGTCGCCTTGCTCGCCTTGACCCTCGCGGCCACGGCCTCGATCGTGAGCCGGTCGTAGCCGATCTCGGCGACCAGCTCGAGGGCGGCCTGTCTCAGGGCTTCGTCCCGGCTGGCGTCGAGAGGCCGGCCCCCGCCGATGTGCTCGGGCACGTCCCTGGGCGCACGTTCCGTCGCGCCGCTCTCTCGGCGTCCCCCCGCGCCGGCCGCGTCGCGGGTCCCGGGGTCGGCCGCGCCGCGTCTCCCGGGGTCGGCCGCGTCGCGGGCGGCGGGTTTGGTCGCGCCGAGATCGGCGGGCTCGCCCAACATAGGAAACGATACTGTATCGTTTCTTAAGGGTTTGTCAAGTGTGCGTGACGGCCCCCACCGGAGGGGGGCCGGGTTCGGCGGTCAGGCGATCCTGCGAAGCACCCTCTGCCAGGTTGCCCCCGGCGTCGCGGCGAACGCCGTGGCACCCTTCTTGTCGACAAGCTCCAAGAACGACGGATCGGCGTAGAGCTTCTCCTCGCCTCGCTGCATGTCGTTGACGGTGGGGCAGGCCGTCAGCCAGGCGACTCCGCCGAAGTTGCCGGTGGCGTCCACCTCGAACTCGGTGACCAGCCCGGTGATCTCGGTTGTCTTCTTGGCGATCGCAACGCCTACCGACATGGCGTTGGCAAGCTGGCCACCTGCGATGGTCGAGTAGACGGCGGTGACGTACTCCGGAAGCCGCCCGTCGCTTCCGAGGGCTTCCGTCGGGTACACGACGGAGCGCAGCTTGTCCGTGAGCGTCCCCGGCAGGATGTACTGCTGGGCACTTTCTGCCAGCCCGTTGTAGTGCGTGTCGGCCATCAGCTTGTCCATCGACCCCTCGATGGTGGTGAGGTCAGCGGCAGTGGTGGTCCAAGCCAGCGTGCCGGGCGCCGAGGAGAACGCCTCGGTGTACAGGTTGAGCGGCTGTCCGGTGACCGACCTCACGTGGTCGGTTATCTCTACTGCGAGAGCCATGGCGGCCTGCAGGTGGGACCCTGACAGACGCACCATGCGACTGAAACGGTACATATGTTGTCAACCCCCCTCTGATGGAGCCGCTTGGTGCGGCTCGCGGGCCAAGCCTTGACCCGGTCGCCGTGTTTGTCAATGCCCGTACGCTGTGTCTCATGTCACCATTGCGTCGGCCGGTGGCGTTCCGCCGGCCGTGAAGGTCCGCTTCGCCGTGTCGGTTGGCGCGGGTGCGCCAGACAGCGAGGCGTTCGCCTCGCTGGTCGAGGAAGCCGAGGATCTCGGCTTCGACACCCTTTGGCTGTCCGACCTGCCGTCGCAGCCCTCCGTCGAGCCGGCGCTCGGAATCGCGTTCGCTGCGGCGAGCACCAGCCGGGTGCGGCTGGGTGCCAACTTCATCCCTTTTGGCACCGTGCCCTTCGTCCTCGCCCACCGCCTGGCCCAGCTCGACCGCCTGTCCGGTGGGCGGCTGCTGGTGACGCTCGTACCCGGGCTGGACCTCCCGGAGGAGCGGGATGCGCTCGGCACCGCGGGTCTTCATCGCGGCCGGATGATGTCTTCCCTTGTACCCCGGCTGAGGGAGTGGTGGTCTGGGGGCGGAGACCCGCCGCTGGCCGTCCGGCCACTTCAGCAGCCGCTCGAGGTGTGGCTAGGAGGATCGGGCCCGGACGCCGTTGCTCGGGCTGGGCAGCTCTCCGATGGTTGGCTCGGATCGTTGATGCCACCGGAGCGGGCGGGCGCCATCCGGCGCACCATCCAAGAGGCAGCTGCCGCGGTCGGACGCTCGATAGACCCTGAGCACTTCGGCCTCTCGATCGTCTACGCCCGCTCCGACGACGAGCTGGCCGCCACCCTCTCCCAGCCCGGTGGCGCCCGAAGGCTGCGCCGGCTGGACCCGGCGCTCATCCCTGTTGGCAGGGCGGCGCTTCGGGGGTTCGTGGGACGCTTGGTGGACGAGGGGCTGTCGAAGTTCGTGATGCGCTCCGCCGTCGCCGGCGCCGGCGGGGCTGGGGCCTCGGGGAACGCTGCCGGCGTGCGCCGACGCCTCGAGACCGACGGCGGAGTTGTGCCAGCCGGCGCGGCAGCCCGGGGACAAGGCGAGCTGGAGTGGCTGGCCGACGCGGTCCTGGACCTGCAGACCTGAACAGTTCTCGGCTTATCGCGGGCGGGCGCGGTGCCGGCTCACATGTCGAAAAGGCATCCTGGGGCACGCCGGCCAGTCGCAGAGCTTCTCGGGGCGACGGGCCACCTGTCACCCGAGACCAGCGAGCCGCCGCTGCCCCCTGAGCTACGGAAAAATAGTTAGCAAGGCTACGAATCCCGAGTTAGTAGCCGTAGAGCGCTATTAAGTCGGATCTCGTACACAACTCGGGAGCATTAGTTCGGATAACTAACCACAGAGGGCTCTGAACGACTGTGGGGCCCTTGTAATTCAGTGGTCGCGAGGTGGTTGTGGGTGGTAGCCGTGCGGCAGGTGGTGGGCGGGGACCGACGGCGATGGGGGAGCAGGGCGACCGACCCCTCGCGGAGGCGCTCAGAGGTCTGGGGCTATCCCGGCTGCGGCGGCGACCCGCTCGGCCTCGGCTCGGGCCGCCGTGAGCTCGTTGACACCGACCACCCAGCGGGAAAACCTGCCGACACTCAGGTCCACGCGCACGGCGGCCTGATTCTTTCGGAGCACGCAGAAGTCGTATCCGTCGCCGTGGATCCAAGTGCCCATGGCCACCGAACCGGGGAAGAAGAGGCCCGCCATCCTCCTGCCCCGGAGTTGCATCCACGGGTTCTCGATCACGCCGATCGAACGGACGGCGGTCAGCGGAACCCGCAGATCGGCGTGGAAGGACGCCACCTTCTGGCGTGGGGGCATGCGAAGCACCAGCTGGCCGTCGTCGACGGTGAGCGACGCCACGTGCTACCTGAAGCGCTGCTCGCAACGAGGCTGGTGGAGCATCCCTCCATCATGACCGCCCCGGGGCCCAGCCGCCCGATCAGCCGCCCGGGGAAGCGGGCCGACCGCCCGGGGAAGCCGGCAGACCGCCCGGGGAAGCCGGCCGACCGCCCGGGGTAGCGGGCCGACCGCCCGGGGGCCCAGCCGGCGGACAAGGCCAGGCCCGCCGGCTCAGCAGCCCGCCGGGTCGAAGGCGACCTGTCCGTCGGCGTTGGTGAGCTGCTGGCCGCCGGCGCTCTCGGGCTTGCTCCCGAGCGCTTGGCCGGTAGTGGCCGGGCTGCCGGCGTAGACGCCGCAGGTCCCTACGTAGAGGGCCGGGGTCGGCCAGAGAGGCGAGGGGGCCGCCGGCGAGCGTTGCGGGTCAGGGTCGGAGTACAGCTGCACCCCCGGCTCGGCGTTCTCGTTGGAGGGGGTGGCGGACCGGATGGCGTCCATGCCACCAGAACCGCAGTTGGCCTGATCGGTGGTGGTCGCGTCGCCGGAGTTGCAGTTGGGGGACTCCGAGTTCACCGATGGGTCGTTGTTCGGGTTCCCGCCGGGTGCGTAGTCGTAGACGTTGGCGTTCTGCGGGGTTCCCGGGTCGCACTGGGCTGTTCCGAACGGCGTCGGTGTGCCGCAGCCGTGGTAGACGGTCTGCTGCTGCGTGGTCGCCTCCATGCAGATCCCGTCGGCGCAGAAGCCGCTACTGGCGTTGGCGAGGCCTTCGGGATGGGTGGCGCTGGGAGTGTCGCCGGCGTTTTGAGGGGTGATGGAGACCATGATCCCTCCGCCGTCGGAGGGGCCGTTCACGGCTTCTTCGTTGTTCGGGTTGATGAGGTTGGAGTAGGGGCCGAGACCGTCGTGCTCGCCGTTGTCGGTGTTGTCGTCCATCCCGAAGTAGACGAGGACCCCGTTGGCGAGGATCGGTTGGTAAGCGACCCCGCTACCCGTGTCGAAGGTGTAGCTGTTGGCACTGGGGTTCTGGTCCTCGCACTTCATGCCCGCCGCCGCGACGATCGGGCAGTAGTACTGGTAGTAGTCGTAGTTGACCTCGAAGCCGGTGCCGTTGGGGTTGTTCCCGCATCCCGCCTGGCTCGAGCTGGCGGCGGAGTGGTGCTCCTGCGCGGTGGGGTGGCCGGCGCTCTTACGGGGGCCGCCCGACTTGCCGGTAGTACCAGGGGTGCCGTCCTCGGGGTAGCTTCCCGGGCCTCCGCCGGTCCCGTCGGTGTTGACGGCGAGACAGCCCGAGTGAGGGCTGCCGGTGTAGCCCGGCTCGCCGAGGCTGTAGGGGGTGGGCGTGCCTTGCGAGTTGGGGTCGTTGGGGGCCTGGTTGTTGCCCCACTCGACGTAGCGGGTGTTGTTCGGTGAGGGGTCACCCTGGGTGGTGCCGCCGCTCTCGACGTTCACCGCCATGTTGTGGCAGCCCGGGTAGGTCATCCCGTTCGGCGTCGCCCAGTCGCTGCCATAGGCCGGGCAGTCCTGCTGGGAGGAGTTGTAGCCCCCGCCCGACACGGCATATGCGGCTTCGGCGCCGAGCCCCGCACCGCCGAGGAGCAGGGCTCCGACGGCGATCATGATCCTGGCCTTGCGACTGGTCGGAAACCACATGCGTCTGACAGCCTCCCCGCGATCGGTCCTGGCACTGTTCTTCGACGCCGGCCGTCGCACTCCTGCCGCTCGTCGAACAGATCGACCATAACTTGTCGCATTTGTGGTAACTAGTCAAATCGGCCCACGCCGGGGCTCGCCTCCCAGGAAGGGTCCGCGGAGCGCGGGGCGAGCTGCCTAAACGTCCGGGTTGCCGGCGCGGCGGGGTGGCCTAACCGGCCGGGCGGAGCTCGCCCACGAAAACAGGGCGGCCCGTGACGGTGTGCTCGAGCCCTACGGTGAGCACGATCGGCACGGTCGTGCCGTCCCGCCGCAAGGCGGCGACCTTGACCGGGACACCGATGATCCGCGACTCGCCGGTCAGCAGGAAGTTGGTGAAGCCGGCCACGTGACGCTCCCGGTAGGCGGGCGGGATGATCGCCGTGAGCCGCCTTCCTGCCAGCTCGGAAGCCTCCCAGTCCAACATGGAGGCCGCCGCTTCGTTCACCGCGACGATGAGGTTGTCGTCGTCGGCGGCGACGGTCGGCGTCTCGGTGCTGCTGATCCGCCCCGTGTCCCATGCGATCCGGTCGGCCGGGGTGTGCTCCTCCTCGTCGGGCGTGCTCGTCCACGGGGTCGGCGGGTCGCCGTCGAGTTGGCGCAGGATCTCGCCGATCGTCCAGAGGCGAAAGCGGCGGACCTCGGGCAGCGCCGGCCTGGTGAGGAACAACCCGCTGCGCGCCCTCTCGTTCAACGTGTCCATGACCCACGCCAGTGTGGCTGCCGCCGGTCCGCAGCCCGCCGGCACGCCGATCGTGCAGTCGACAGCACCCACTTCGGGCGCCAGGCCCGAGTAGACGGAGGCGAACGCCGTATCGAGCACGTCGTTGATTCCGGCGGTGGCGAGGAGGTCTTCCCTCCCTACACCGAGGTGGGCCGCGTCGGAAGAGGCCAGGGCGAGCTGCGCTTCGCGGATCAGCGCTCCCCGGTGGCGCAGCGCCGCCCGGCTGAGCCCGACCGGCATGCCGACCAGGTGTATCCCGACACGAGACTCGGACCTGACCGGCGGGACGTCCCAGGTGGACGCGGCCCGGTCCTTGTCTCCCGAGCGCAACTCGAACCAGACAGTCTTGCTCGTGTCAGCGATCTCGACACCGAAGCGGTCGGACATGGCTTCGACGAGCTGAAGCCCCCTGCCCGTCTCGGCGTCCCGGTCGAGCCGCCTGGGCAGGACCCGGCGCTCCGGTGCGCCGTCGGACACGCTCACGCGGACCACCACGTCGCCGACCAGGACCTCGACGTCCACGGCAGTGCCGGCGTGGAGGATGGCGTTGGCCACAAGCTCCCCTGTCAAAAGGTCGGCGGCGAAGAGGATCTCCTCCCCGGCGGCGTCGAGCGCGTCGGCGACGAAGCGCCTCGCTGCGGCGGCGCTTTCAGCGACCGGCGGGAAACGCCTGGCAGTTCGACGGGTGCGAGACGAGGTGGCCATCGCCCGCACTCAGTGTAATCAACCTATCCTGGCCTCCTATGCCAAAGGCGAACAAGAGGCGAATCCGGGGCGCGCTCGGCAGGCGGCTCATGCGGGTCGCTGTCTTCCGGCGTTGGTACGTGCGGCGGATACTGAGGTTCATCGACCGGTCGAAGGCGAAGGGGCGGCGCCTGCCCGAGGGTCTGGCCGAGACCAACCGCTTTCTCAGCCGGGTGCCCAAGCAGCAGCGTGCCAAGGCGCTCGAGGAGGCGATCCTCACCAACCAGGAGGCCCCGAACATGGGCCGCGAGCTGCGGCGGGCAGCTTCGCGCCAGCGCAAGAGCGGCCAGAGCGACGCTCGTTACCGGCCCGGCATGCCCCCGGGGACCGTCCGCCAGGCTCGCCGCCAGAAGCCTCGCTGACCCGACGCGCCGGAAGTGTCGCCGACTCGGACAGTTGGTGACGATTTGGGCTGCGATTGGAGCCGCTGTTAGGCGGCGAGCCGATGATGTTCTCGTCTCCAGGGGAAGGAGAAAGAGGATGACCATTGGACAGAGGGCTGGGGCTGCGGGGGGAAGGTTGTGCCTCCACCCTTCGGTGGGCCTCGCAGTGGACCCGGCTGCGATGACCGCCAGCCAAAAGGTCGCGGCCGTGGCCAAGGTGCGCTGCCTCGAACACGACCTTTTCGACGGGGAGCGCGTCAGGCGGGAGTTGTCCCGCCAGGAGGCTGAGGCGATCGTCGGTCAGCTCAACGAGCTGCGCCGCGCCCTCGGGTGGCTCGAGGTGGACCTGGAGGGCCATTGGCGCTGGCCCCACCGCCGTCCCGTCGGCGCCGCCGTCTAGCTCCGGCGGCCGCCGCCACGACACCCGTCGACCGAGCGGGCGGGGAGGGGCGGAGCCGGGGTGACGCCCGGTTGGCTGGGCTCTCACCCCGGCTCCTTTTGCGGGGCCGACGTTTTCCTTGTGGGTGCCGTCGGCCCGGCTGGGGTGGTGCGATCCAAGCAGAAGCTCGGGCCCGGATCCAGAGGATAAACCTGTGCAAATCCGAGGCGGTTCCTGTGGAAATTTGCGCGGAAGGGGTGGGCCGACGTCGGCACAGGGCCGACACGGGGGTGGCTCACTCCTTCCAGGCCCTCACCAGGGCTGGGAGCGACCGCGCCAGGCGGTCTGCCAGACTGCCGTCTTCTTCGGGCCGCCCCAGGTCGAGCCACGCGAGCACGGCCTCGACGAGGAAGGCCACCAGGGTGGCTGCTGCCCAGCGCCTCGAAGCGCCGACCCCGACCCTGCTCCCGAGGAGGGTCTCGGCTTCCGCCACAACCCGCGCCCGGATAGCCTCGGCGTGCTCCGAGAACTCGGGTTCCCTCGCCGCGTGGCGCCAAAGGAGGGCGAAGCCGTACGGGTTCTCCCTTGCTACTGACAGCATCGCCGCCACCGACCCTTCTGCGACCCCACCGGGGCGGACCTGCGCGGAGAACTCCTCTGCCAAGCGGTGTGCCACTTTTTCCAGAACAGCGCCGTAGAGGTCGCGCTTGGCAGGGAAATGCCGGTAGACGATCAGCCGCGTCACCCCGCACGCTGACGCCACGTCCTCCATTGACGTAGCCGCGTAGCCGCGCTCAGCGAACGCCTCCGCCGCCGCGCGCAGGATCGACTCGCGTCGGGCGGCGCGCCCCAGAAGGCGCCGGCTGCCGTCAGTGAGCATCGCCGGCGGAGAGGGCGAGGAACTCCTCGAGCACCTCCCCACCTCCGGGGCGGCGGGAGCACCAGTGCTCGACTTCGCCCTTCACGGCCTGGAGGTTCTGGGCGCGCCCGGGACCGAGGGACTGGCGCAAGCTGTGCTCCCATATGACGCCGATCATGTCAACACCCGGGTAGCGGTGGCCCGAAGCCCCCAGCCACGTGCGGTCGCGCATCTCGGTCAGCGCAGCGCGGAGGTAGCCGACGTGGGGCGTTTCGTCCATCCGGATGAACCCGACCAGCCGGGCGGCCTCCCCCTCGCCTGCGACGAGGTCGGTGTCGGCGAGCCACTCCTCGGCCCAGGCGAAGGTGTGGAAGGCGGAGATCTCGATCAAAAGGACGCGGACCATCAGGCGGACCATGGCCTCCAGGTCGGCGTCTATGTCGTCTGGCAGCAGCCTCTCGCCAGCCACCGCGCCAGTCGGCCCCCGCCCCTCGCCAGCGCCGGCCGGCCGCCGCTCGAACCCCATGCGGGCGAGCATCGCGTCGATGTCGACCTCGGCAGAGCGCCCCTCGAAGGCGATGTCGCGCGCGGCGAACCACATGTCCTTGTGTCCTGCCTGTTCTTCCCAGCCGGCTTCGTCTCGCCCGTGCGCCTCGAAGAGGCCCCGGCCGAGATGTGCAGTCGCCGTGCCGGAGATGTCCTCGGCGAAGTGGCGCTGCAGGTCGCCGGGGCGGAGGTGGCGGATGTTCGCACCGAACCCCTCCACGGTGCCGATGCGTGTCAGGGTGGCGATCAGCGGCTCGGGCACTCCCCTGCGGAGGAGGAGCCTGGCCTGCTCGACGCTGGGATAGTGCGCCGGCCAGGTGGACAGGGGCACGTCGATGATCTCGGTGCCGAAGTCGCGGCGGTGCTTCTCCTGCCACGCTTCGATCGCGGGCGTGCGGTAGAGGGTGCGGGGAGGGAGGTAACGGCCGTCGTTGTCGAAACCGCCGTGGCAGCGGACGCCGCCGGCGAAGAGGGGGGCGGCGACCGGGGCGTCCATCAGCAGTTCCTGCTCGGAGAGCACCGTCAGCACGCAACAAGTGTAAACTCTGCTGTATACACCTGCAAGGTCTGTAGCGGGGATGCTTCGTCCAGGCGACGTGGCGGGCGTAGCTCAGTACTGGCCGAGCGTCCCGCTCCGTCGGGAGCGGTTGAGGGCAGCGGCGAAGACGCCGAGCGACAACGGGCCCAGCACGGCGGTGGACAGCGCCAGCCACAGCAGCTCCAGGCCGCGGACCTGCCCTAGGAGGAGGCCGGCGCGGATCACGTCGAGCGACCAGGTGAAAGGCAGCAGGTACGACAACACGCGGACCCCTTCGGGAAGGAGGCTCACCGGGTAGTACACGCCGCCCAGGAGGGTGAAGACGGTGGTGGTCAACGGAACCACCGGCACCCCTGCTTTGAAGAGGACCACCGCCGAGGCGAGGCCCACCCCCAGAGTGCAGAACAGGACGAAGGTCAACAGCAGGGCGGCGACTGCGACCCCTGCACCGGCGGGCCCCGTGTGCAAGCGCATGCCGAACCCGCCCGCGGCGATCCCCACGGTGACCAGGCCGATGGCCGTCGAATAGAGAAGCGGGTAGATGGCACCTGAGAGGACGGCCAGCCACGGGGGCGTCGCCGTCGAGAGGAGCATCTCGAACGTGCCCGTCACCTGGTCGTTGCGCAGACGCTCGGAGACCGCCGACAGGCCGGCGCTGACCACGCCCAGGAGGGCGACCCCGAGCACGGCGAAGGGGAAGTAGCCCTGGCGAAGCACCGACCCACCCGAGGCGGCCCTCGAGCCGACCAGGTGCCCCAGGAAGTAGACGAACACCACGCTGACCAGCGACTGGACCAGCGTGGAAGCGAAACCGAAGCGGTAGGACAGAGCGATCCGAACGTCGCGGCGGATGAAGGCGGCGAACACCGCCGCTGGGTTCACCCGCCGCGCTCCCCTCGCCGGCGGGTTCACGCACCG
>DATGKR010000096.1:0-4016 GCA_035294565.1 Acidimicrobiales bacterium
TCAGGCACGTCTTCGTCATCGTCTTGGAGAACGAGGGCTACTCGTCGACCTTCGGCAGCCCCGTGGAGGATCCCTACCTGGCGGAGACGTTGCCGCGCGAGGGCGCCCTCCTCACCCAGTACTACGCCACTGGCCACGTGAGCAACGACAACTACATCGCCATGGTCTCGGGGCAGGGGCCGAACCCCCAGAACCAGTCGGACTGCCAGTTCTACGACGACTTCGTGGGAACGGGGCCCCTGTATGACGGGCAGGCGGTCGGTACGGGCTGCGTCTACCCAGCTTCGGTCGAGACCGTCGGCAACCAACTCACCGCCAAGGGGCTCACGTGGAAGGGATACATGGAGGACATGGGCAACGTGCCCTCCCGGGAGTCTCCAGTGTGCGGCCATCCTGCGCTCAACAGCCGGGACAACACGCAGTCGGCCGTGCCAGGAGACGGTTACGTCACTCGCCACGACCCCTTCGTCTACTTCCACTCCATCATCGACAACCAGGCGTACTGCGACGCCCACGTCGTCCCCCTGGGGACCACGTCCGGCGCCATGCCGAAGGGAACTCCCCCGGGCACAACCGGCCTGGCCACCGACCTGGAGAAGGCGGCCACCACGCCGAACCTGTCGTTCATCATCCCCAACGTGTGCGACGACGGCCACGACTACCCGTGCACCAACCAGCCCTCCGGTCCCAGCGCCCTGGCCGACATCGACGCTTTTCTGGACAAATGGGTGCCCTTGATCACCTCCTCGCCGGCGTTCAAGGAGAACGGCCTTCTGGTCGTCACGTTCGACGAGGGCAGCACCAGTGACGGCTCGTCTTGCTGCAACGAGCAGCCCGAGCCCGACACTCCCTTGCCGGGCATCGTCGGTATCGGAGGAGGGCGGACCGGTGCCGTGCTGCTCTCACCGTTCATCGCGCCGGGAACCGTGAGCGTGACCCCCTACAACCACTATTCCCTGCTCGCCTCCATCGAGGATTTCTTCGGCCTGCCCAGGCTCGGGTACGCGGCGACCACCTCCTCGACGTTCAGCCGGGACGTGTTCAACAGGCGAGCGGGATGAGCGGGGGCGACGCCGTGGGTGTTTCCAGGCGGAGACTGTTGAAGGGTGCTGCTGCGGGCGCCGGCCTCGCCGCCTTGACGCCACAGTTCCGTAGCTATGCGAGCACCAGCCATGGGAGTACCGTCCGCCCGCGGTTCGCCCCTGGCGACCGCCCCTACCCGAACCTGCCGGCTGGTGTCGACACGATCCCCCAGGTCCAGCACGTCGTCGTGCTGATGATGGAGAACCACTCCTTCGACAACCACTTCGGCGCCCTGAGACGCCCGGGCCTCGACGGGCTCACCTTCCGGGACGGGTACGCGACGAACTCGAACCCTTCGCCGGACGGGGAAACGGTTTACGCCGCGCCGGCACCGTCGACCTGCCAAGCGAACTACAAGATCAGCCAGAGCTGGGATGCCAGCCACCGCTCGTGGGACTACGGGGCGAACAACGGTTTCGTCGCCCAGTGCGGACCGGAGTCCATGTACTACTACACCGAGGAGCAGATCCCCTTCTACTACGGGCTCGCCAGCTACTTCCCGGTCTGCGACCGGTACTTCTGCTCGGTGATGGCGCAGACCTACCCCAACCGCCGTTTCCTCATCGCCGGCTCGGCTTTCGGTCTGGTCGGCGACCCGTTCCCGACGATCGTCGGTTCGACCAGCCCCCGCCCGGGCGGTTTCGGGACCGTCTTCGACATGTTGAACGCCTTCGGCATCAGCTGGAAGGACTACTTCGTCGATCTGCCAACCGCCGGCCTGTTCCCGTATGTGGTCGAGCAGAACCCGGACAAGGTGGTCAGCGTCGCCGACTTCTTCGCCGACTGCGCTGCGGGGACGCTCCCGTTCTTCAGCCTGGTCGACCCGGAGAGCTTCGAAGGCTCCGAGGAGAACCCCCAGGACGCCCAGAGCGGGGCCTACTACGCCTACCAGGTGATCGACGCGGTGATGAGCAGCCCGAACTGGCCTTCTACTGTTCTGGTGCTGACCTTCGACGAGCACGGCGGCTACTACGACCACGTACCGCCCGTCCCGGCGGTCCGGCCCGACGGCATCCCGCCCGCCGTCGGATCCGACACCTACGGTGATCTCTACACCTGGACCGGCTTCCGGGTCCCGACGGTGGTTGTCTCGCCGTGGGCGAGAGCCAACTACGTGTCGCACACCGTCTACGACCACACGTCGATACTGCGGTTGGTGGAGACCAAGTGGAACCTGCCCGCGCTCTCCTACCGCGACGCCAACGCCAACAACATGCTCGACTGCCTCGACCTGCGCGCCCCGGCGTTCCTGGTGCCGCCGGTACTGGCGTCGGCTCCCGTGCCGACCGGCGTGCCGGAGTGCGTGGCGCAGGACCCGACCGGCCAGTGAGCACGGGACCGGAACGTCCCACCGGCCCGGCGCCGCGCTCCTACTCGGGCTGTTCCTCCTCGGCCAGGCGGGGGATCCCCAGGTCCGCCCAGGTGAGCAACGGCGCGTAGGGGACGCCCGCGCCGGAGAAGAACTCCCCGACCTCCCCGCCCCGGTCGAGCAGGGCCGTGGCGAAGGTGACCTCCGCCCCCTCGGCGCGGACCCGCTCGTAGGCCTGGCGGATCGAGCCGCCGGTGGTGATCACGTCCTCGACCACCATCACCTTCGACCCTGGACCGAGGCGGGCGCCTTCTATCCAGCGGTTGGTGCCCCGCCCCTTGGGCTCCTTGCGGACCAGGAACCACCGGCAGCGCGCCGCCCGGGCGACGGCGAAGGTGAACGGCACCGCCCCCAGCACCAGCCCGCCGACGGCGTCGAAGTCCGCCCCGGCTTCTGTGGCCGCTTTCGTCATCGCCTCGCCGACCAGGTCGAAGCCTTCCGGTTCGGTGACCGCCAGCTTGCCGTCGACGAAGAAGCGGCTCCAGCGGCCCGACGCCAGGCGCACGGGCTCGTCGAGCCGCTGCAGGACGCCGGCGCTGCCCACCAGGGAGAGGATGCGGGGGTCGGCCACCGCCGGCGAGGGTAGCCCCGCGAGCGACCTCGCGACTCCCTTCCGGGGGTCGCTGATGTTGTAACGGGGGTTGCGGCGCGGCTAGGGTCGGGCGCCGACCGGGCGGTCAAAAGGGAGGTCAGCGAAAGCATGTCCGTAGTGGAACTGTCCCAGCCGGTTGTCCCGACCCAGCTTCCGGTGGTGAGGCGCCGGCGGGCGGTGCTCATGCTCACCGCTCTCAACGTGGGAGCAGCGCTCGGAGCGTTGGGCACCGGCTCGGCCGTGGCGTGGGCCGTGCTTGTGTTGACCCTCGCCGCTTTCGCCGCCTACGGGGGGCTGCTCCACCGGGCGCGCCTTCTGGCTGCGGCCCGCGAGTTCACCCTCACCTCCGCTTCTGCCTCCGGGCCGGCGTTCGACGATCTCGCCGACCTGGTCGCCGGCCTCAGCGCCGACAGCTCGCCGCTCGAAGCGGTGCCGGCCACGGCCGGGCGGGTGCCCGCGTGGCGCCAGGCTCTCGACCTCGCCAGGTTCATGGTGTGCGACGCGGCCGGCTGGGCGCTCGCCCCGGTCGTCTTCGCCCTGACCCTGCTGGTCGGCAAGACGCCGAGGGACACCACGGGCCAGCGCTGGCTGGCGAACCTGCAGGCAGCGCAGGAACGCCTGCGGGACCAGTCGATGCGCACCCTGGTCGTCTCGGCAGCCACCACGGCGAGCGTCACCGGCACCGTCGCGGTGTTCGGAGGGGCGGGCGTGGCCACCGCGGCGCCCCTGCCGGCGAGCACTGCTGTTGCGGCGAGCGCCGTGGCGACCGCCTCCCCGCTGCCGAGCAGCGGTCTGCTGGCCGGTGTCGGCGGCTCGTACACGGTGCAGCCGGGGGACACCCTGTCGGGGATCGCCGCCCGCTTCGGCACCACCTACGAGGCGCTCGCCCAGCTGAACCACATCGCCGACCCCAATCTCATCTACGCCGGCCAGGTGATCTCCGTTCCCGGCGGCGGGTTTTCGGCGGCCGCC
>DATGKR010000097.1:0-10670 GCA_035294565.1 Acidimicrobiales bacterium
CGGGACATGGTTGCGCTCCCCTACCAGACGTAACAGAGGATCTCGCCGCCGACCCGGCGCTGGCGCGCCTCGCGGTCGGTCATGAGACCCTGGCTGGTCGACAGGACGGCCACCCCCAGCCCCCCGAGCACCCGGGGCAGCTTGTCGGCGGCGGTGTAGACACGCAGACCCGGCTTGGAGATCCGCCGGACCCCCGAGATGGTGCGGGCGCGGTCCTTGGTGTACTTCATCTTGATCTCCAAGGTCCGGCCCGGCCGGCCGGGGGAGTCCTCCACCCTGAAACCCTCGATGTAGCCCTCCGAGGCGAGCACCGCGGCGAGGGACTCCTTCAGCTTCGAGGACGGCATGCGCACCGTTTCGTGCATGGCGACGTTGGCGTTGCGGATGCGGGTGAGCATGTCGGCGATCGGGTCGGTCATGGTCATGCGCTCACCTCACCAACTCGCCTTCGTGACGCCGGGCACCTCGCCGGCGTGGACCAGTTCCCGCAGGCATATCCTGCACATGCCGAACTTGCGGAACACCGAGTGCGGCCGTCCGCACCTGCGGCACCGGCTGTAGGCGCGCACCTTGAACTTCGGCTTTCGCTGCGCCTTGATGATCAAAGCCTTCTTGGCCATCTCTAGTCCTTACTGGTTGCTGTCACGGCGAAAAGGGAAACCCAAGGCGTCGAGGAGCGCGCGGCCCCCGGCGTCGTCGCGGGCAGTGGTGACGATCGTGATGTCCATGCCGCGCGGCGAGTCGACCTTGTCGTAGTCGATCTCCGGGAATATGAGCTGCTCGCTCACACCGAAGGTGTAGTTGCCCCGCCCGTCGAAGGCCTTGGGCGGAAGCCCGCGGAAGTCCCTGATGCGAGGGATCGCCAGGCTGATCAGGCGGTCGAGGAACTCCCACATCCGGTCCCCGCGGAGGGTGACCTTGGCGCCGATGGCGTTGCCCTCGCGCAGCTTGAAGCCGGCGATCGACTTCTTGGCCCTGGTCACGAGCGGCTTCTGGCCTGTGATGGCGGTCAGGTCCCGCACGGCGCCCTCCAGCAGGGAGGCCTGCTGGGTGGCCCTGCCGACGCCCATGTTGACCACGATCTTCTCGAGGCGGGGGACCATCATGACGTTCGTCAGGCCGAGCTGCGACTGCAGCTGTGCGCGGATCTCGTCGTGGTAGCGCGCCTTCAGTCTCGGGCGCGTGGTCCCCGGAGCGGGGGCCGTCACAACTCCCTCCCACAGACCTTGCAGACCCGGACCTTAGAGCGGCGATCCCCTTCGGCTTTGTAGTGGAACCCGACCCTGACGGCGCCGTCTTTGGGGCAGACCACGGCCAGCGAGGAGAGGTGGATGGGCATGTCCTTGTCGATGATCCCGCCTTTCACCCGAGCCCGGGTCTGGCGCTGGTGCTTCTTCACCCGGTTGATGCCCTCGACGATCACCTTGCCCTCTTTGGGCAGGACGCGCATGACCGTGCCCCTCTTGGAGCGGTCCTTGCCGGTGAGCACCTCGACCTCGTCGCCTTTGCGGATCCGCGCCGTCATCACAGCACCTCGGGGGCGAGGGAGATGATCCGCATGAAACGCTTGTCCCGCAGCTCGCGCCCGACCGGGCCGAAGATGCGGGTGCCCCGCGGCTGCTGCTGGTCGTTGATCAGCACGGCGGCGTTCTCGTCGAAGCGTATGTAGCTACCGTCGGGACGGCGCTTCTCCTTCTTGGTGCGCACCACCACGCACTTGACCACGTCACCCTTCTTCACGTTGGCTCCGGGGATGGCGTCTTTGACGGTGGCGACGAAAACGTCGCCGATGGAGGCGTAGCGCCTGCGGGAGCCGCCGAGGACCTTGATGCAGAGCACCTCCTTGGCTCCGGAGTTGTCGGCCACCCTGAGGCGGCTCTCCTGCTGGATCACTTGGCCCTCTCCAGTACCTCGATGATGCGCCAGCGCTTCAGCTTGGACAAGGGGCGGGTTTCCGCCACGCGGACCCGGTCGCCCACCTTGAGGGCCTCGTCGGTGTTGTGGGCGTAGAGCCTCTTGGTGCGCTGCACGGTCTTGGCGTAACGGGGGTGGCGGACGCGCTCGACGACACCGACGACGGCTGTTTTGTCCATCTTCACGGACACGACGAGGCCTTCACGGACCTTACGACGGTTGGGGCGGGCCTCGGGTGCCGTCATCGTGTTGCCTCCGCTGACTCGGCGGCTTGGATCTCCCGCTCGCGAAGGATCGTCGCCACGCGGGCAATCTCCCGGCGGACCTGGCCGAGGCGGGCCGAGTTGTCCTGCTTGCCCGTCGCCACCTGGAATCGCAGGTTGAAAAGCTCGTGGCGCGCTTCGAGCAGCTTCTGGTCGAGCTCGGCGAGCGTCAGCTCCCGAAGCTCCTTTGCCTTGGTCAACCGACCTCCACCTCCTCCTGTTGGGAGCGCAGCACAACCCGAGCCTTGATCGGGAGCTTCTGGATCGCCCGCTCGAGGGCGGAACGTCCGAGCGCCTCGTTGACACCGCCCAGCTCGAAGAGGATCCGACCCGGTTTGACGACGGCCACCCAGAACTCCGGGTTGCCCTTGCCCGAGCCCATGCGGGTCTCGGCCGGCTTGGACGTGATCGGCTTGTCGGGGAAGACGCGGATCCACACCTTGCCGCCTCGGCGGACGTGGCGGGTCATCGCGATCCGGGCGGCCTCGATCTGCCGAGCGGTTATCCACCCCGGCTCGAGCGCCTGGATCCCGTAGTCACCGAAAATGACCGTGGTCCCGCCCTTCGCCTGGCCCGTCAGTCGACCCCTCTGGACCTTGCGGTGCTTGACCTTCCTGGGCATCAACATCGCTCTACGCGTCCTTCGGGAAGTGGGGCGGTTCGTGGTGGTCGCCGCGGGTCCTGCGTTCGATGTCCTCCTCCTCGGCGAGGAGGCGTTCCAGCTCCGGGTCCACGACGACGATCGGCCGGTCGTCGTCGGCGGGCGGCTCCACGGCCTCAGGGGCGGGAGGGGCCGAACCCGGTTCGCCCAGATCCGGCCGCCGGCGACCGCCGCCGGCGGAGATGACCCGACGGGGGCGGGTCTGGCCGGACGTCTCCCCCACCGCCATCGCCGCCTCCCGGCTGATCTTGTCCTCCGCGGAGGTTCGGTAAGGGAGGATGTCACCTTTGTAGATCCACACCTTCACGCCGATCCGACCGTATGTGGTGCGGGCCTCGCGGAACCCGTAGTCGATGTCGGCGCGCAGGGTGTGCAGCGGCACCCGGCCCTCCCGGTAGAACTCCCGGCGGGACATCTCGGCGCCGCCGAGGCGACCCGCGCACTGCACCCTGATGCCGAGCGCCCCGGCCTTCTGCACAGTCTGCACCGTCCGCTTCATCGCCCGGCGGAAGCTGACCCGGCCGGCTAGCTGATCGGCGATGCCCTGGGCCATCAGCGCCGCGTCGAGCTCGGGCTGCTTTATCTCCTGGATGTTGAGCTGGACCTTGGGGTTCTTGGTTATCTCGGCCAGCTTGGCGCGCAGACGGTCCGCCTCCGCACCGCGACGGCCGATGACTATGCCCGGCCGCGCCGTGTGCAGATCGATCCGCAGGCGGTCCCTGGTCCGTTCGATCTCGATGCGGCTGACCGCTGCCCTCTCCAGCTCTCCCATCAGGTAGTCGCGGATCTTCCAGTCCTCGACGAGGTAGTCCTGGTAGTCGCGGTCGTTGAACCACCGGGACTTCCAGTCGGTGGTGACACCGAGGCGGAACCCGTAAGGGTTGACCTTCTGGCCCATCTACTCGCCTTCCTCTTCGCCGCCATGTCCGGCCGGCTCTTGCGGTCCCGTATCGGCCGCTTCGGGCTGCGGCCCCCCGGCCGCTTCCACCGCCTCTACCTTCGCTTCGGCCTTCTCCGCTTCTAGCTCAGCGACGCGCGCTTCCGCCTCGGCCAGCTCGGCGCCGGCGCGGGCCGCTTCCGCCTCGGCTTCGGCGGCCTCGGCCTCGGCGCGGGCGACCTCGGGCGGCTCTGCCGCCTCGGTGGGCCCTTCGGCGGCCGGTGTGGGCCGTTCGGCGGTCACGGCGGGCTCAGTCTCGGTCCCCGCCCCGGTCTCGACCTCCTGCGCCTCCTCCTCCGGCAACGGGACGCCACGGCGGCGCTCCGCCCGGTTGCGGGTGTCGCCCTCTGACCGGCGCGCGGCGGCAACCCGCCGGGCTCGCTGCGCGAGCTGTTCCGCCCTGCGGCGCTGCTGGAGCCGGGCGAGCTCACGGTCGGGCAGCCTGCTCACGATCACTGTTATGTGACAGGTCCGCTTGCGTATCCGCGTGGCGCGGCCTCTGGCCCGGGGACGCCAGCGCTTGATGGTCGTTCCCTCGTCGGCGAAGCAGGCGGACACGTAGAGCTCCTCGGGGTCGAGCTCGTCGTTGTTCTGAGCGTTGGCCACCGCCGAACGCAGCACCTTACCGACGGTGAAAGCGGCTCCCCGCTCCGAGAAGCGGAGGATGTCCTCCGCCTCGTGGACCGGTTTCCCCCTCACCAGGTCGAGCACTTCCCGGACCTTGTAGGGAGACAGGTGCGCGTGACGCAGCACCGCCTTGGTGCCGGGGACGTCGGCGCGGGCACCTCTGGGCCGCTCGTTGGTCTTCGGGCCGGTCACCGGCGGCCCTGCCTCTCCTGACCGGCATGGAAGCGGAAGGTCCGCGTCGGTGCGAACTCTCCCAGCTTGTGGCCGACCATCGACTCGGTTATGTAAACGGGGACGTGCTTGCGCCCGTCGTGGACTGCGATGGTGTGGCCGACCATGTCCGGGATGATCGTCGAGCGTCGCGACCAGGTGCGGATGACCCGCTTCTCGTTGCGCGAGTTGAGGTCGTCCACCTTCTTGAGCAGGTGGTCATCGACGAAAGGGCCCTTCTTCAGGCTGCGCGGCATCTGACGGCTACCTCCGGGCGCCGCGGGTGCGCCGGCGGCGGACGATCAGCTTTTCGGACGGTTTGGTTCGGTCGCGGGTGCGACCCTCGGGCTTGCCCCACGGCGACACGGGATGGCGGCCGCCGGAGGACTTGCCCTCCCCTCCGCCTAGAGGATGGTCGACCGGGTTCATCGCCACGCCACGCGTCTGGGGGCGCACCCCCCGCCAGCGGTTCCTCCCGGCCTTGCCGACGCTCAGCAGCTCGGCTTCGGGGTTGCCGACCTCGCCGATCGTCGCCCTGCAGTCGATCGGCACCCGGCGCATCTCCGTGGACGGCAGCCGGAGCGTGGCGTAGTCGCCCTCCTTGGCGACCAGCTGGACGCTCATGCCCGCCCCCCGGGCTATCTTCCCGCCGCCTCCCGGCTTGAGCTCCACGTTGTGGACCACCGAACCCACGGGGATGTAGCGCATCGGCATCGCGTTGCCGGGCCGGATGTCCGACCCCTGGCCGCTACGCACCACGTCGCCCACCGACAAGCGGGCAGGGGCGAGGATGTAGCGCTTCTCGCCGTCGTGGTAGTGCAGAAGGGCGAGCCGGGCGTTGCGGTTGGGGTCGTACTCGATAGCGGCGACAGTCGCCGGCACCCCGTCCTTGTTGCGCTTGAAGTCCACAACCCGGTAACGCTGCTTGTGGCCGCCGCCACGGTGGCGGGCGGTCTTGCGGCCGTAGGCGTTGCGCCCTCCGGTACCGGGCTTGGGGGCGAGCAGACTCTTCTCGGGACGCGACTTGGTGATCTCGGCGAAATCCGAGACCGTCTGGAAACGTCGGCCAGGGCTGGTCGGCTTGCGTTTGCGAAGAGGCACGTCAGCTCCCCTCGAAGATCGGGATCGACTGGCCGGTGGCCAGGGTGACGAGCGCCCGCTTGGTATCGGCCCGCTTACCGAAAGTCGCCTTGCGCCTGTTGCGCTTGCGCTTGCCCTTGCGGGTCAAGGTGTTCACCTTGACGACGTTGACACCGAAAATGGACTCCACGGCACGCCGGATGGACAGCTTGTCGGCGTCGGGGGCCACTACGAAGGTGTAGACGCCCTGGTCTATGAGCGCGTACGACTTCTCCGACACCACCGGCCGGACGACGACCGAACGGGGATCACTCATCGGCTCCTCCCTCCTCCGGCACCTCCGCCGGGTCGGCCGCGGCTCCGGCGGCCGGTCGCGATCCGGGGGATGCCGGGGTGACCTCAGCGTTGCCCGGCAGGGTCGACGGCGTGAAGACGACCCAGTCGTTGCGGAGAACGTCGTAGGCGCTCAGCTCGCCGGTCAGGGTGCACTGCACCCCGGGGAGGTTCCTGAACGACTTGCGCGCCGGGGCTTCGTCACGCCCGAGCACCGCCAGCACCGTCCCCGACAACCCCAACGCCTCCAGCGCCCCGCGCGCCGCCTTGGTGCTGGGCTCCTCCCAGGGCCACCGGTCGACGACCGCGACCCGGCCGCCCAAAGCGCGGTCCGAGAGTGCCGAGCGAAGCGCCAGCTGGATCATCTTGCGGGGCGTCTTCTGCCGGTAGCTGCGCGGCTTGGGACCGAGGGCGATGCCACCTCCGGTGAAGTGAGGAGCTCGCTCGGAGCCCTGCCGGGCCCTGCCGGTCCCCTTCTGCTTGAACGGTTTCTTGCCCCCACCGGAAACCTCTGCACGGGTCCTGGTGCTGTGAGTGCCCGCTCGGGCGGCTGCCAGCTGCGCGGTGACCACCTGGTGCATGACCGCCACGTTGGGCTGAACTCCGAAGACGGCTTCGTCGAGATCGACCGTCCCGGTGACCTCACCCGACACGGAACGGACCTCGACGGTGATCGTCATCACCTGCCTCCCTTCACAGCGTCGCGGATGAGCACCACGCCACCCCTCGGGCCGGGCACCGCACCCTTGAGGAGCAGCAGGTTCCGCTCCGGGTCAGCTTTGACGACCTCGAGGTTGAGCGTCGTCACCCTCGCCGAGCCGTGCTGGCCGGCCATGCGGGTGCCCTTGAAAACCCTGGCCGGGGTGGCACAGGCTCCTATCGATCCCGGGGCGCGGTGGTGCTTGTGGTTGCCGTGGCTGGCGCCTTGGCCGCCGAAGTTGTGCCGCTTCATACCCCCTGCGAAGCCCTTGCCCTTGCTCACGGCGGTGACGTCCACCTTGTCACCAGCGTTCAGCATGTCGACCGTCAGCTCGTCGCCCACCTTGTACTCGCCGGTCTCGGCGAGGCGGAGCTCGACCAGTCGCTTGCCCGGGTCGACGTCAGCGACCCGGTAGTGGCCGGCCAGCGGCTTGTTGAGCCGCCCCGGCTTGCGGTTGCCGTAGGTGACCTGCAGCGCGGAGTAGCCGTCGCGCTCGGCCGTCTTCACCTGCACGACCCTGACGGGATCGACGCGTACGACGGTGACCGCGACTGCGCGGTTCTGGTCGTCCCAGACCTGGCTCATGCCGATCTTCTCGCCGACTATCGCTTTCGCTGACACAGGTGGCTCTTTCGTGGGGCGGGGTGGCGGCTTGGGTGGAGTCGGGGTGGCGGAGGAGGCCCGAAGGCCTCACACGCGGGGGCTCCGCCCGGTTCCGGGCGGAGCCCACTTTTCTGTCTGGCCGCGGGGTCTCCTTCGAGCCGGAAGGGTCTCCGGACACCCGCGGACATCCGTTCAAACGACGACCGGTGATTATAGCCACCGCGCCGGCGAGGCGCGCCAGGCGCCGGCTTGGGCAGACTGTCGGGCGGTGCCCCAGTCCCTCGCCCCCTCGCCGGCGCGGGTCGCAGGAAGGCTCGTCGCGGCACCCCGGGTCGACCGCATCGACGCCGAGCTCTGCTTCGACGTCGCCTCCGCGCGGGCGCAGGGCCGGGCGACCGTCCACTTCCGCGGAGGAAGCGTCGACGGGCGCCCCGCCCTCGACCTGCGCCAGGAGGTCACGGCCGTGCGCCTCGACGGGCAGGACCTCTCCCCCGCCGACTTCGCCCCCGTCGACCTCGGAGGTGGCCCCGGCGCCGAGATGAGAGTCGTCGACGCGGTGGTGGAGGCCGGTAGCCGCCATCGCCTGGAGGTGGCCTACGACCTCGGCACACCGTCGAGTGCCGGTGCCGAGCCCATAGGCTGGCTCGACGGCGGGGTCCGGTTCGACTTGTGGATGTCCGACCTCTTCCCGGGGCGCTACCTCGAGATGTGGGTGCCCGCCCCGCTCGTCCACGACCGCTTCACCCTCGGCTTGAGGGTGCGCCTGGAGGGGACCAGGCGCCAGCACCTGCTGGTGGCCAACACAGCGGGGATAGACGCCGGGTCGGACGGCCTCACATGGTCGCTCGTCTATCCGGCGCACTTCACGGCGCTGTCGCCCATGCTGGTCCTTGCTCCGGCGGACACCCTGGAGGTGCGCCGCGGCTCCCTCTCCATCAGCGGCCGGAACCGGTCCCTCGGCCTTTTCACCGCCCGCCACCGCGACACCGACGCCGACCTCGCCGCCTGCGAAGCCGACCTACGCGCCTGGCTGTCTTACTGCGCGGCGCGCTACGAGCCTTGGGTCCACGGCGACACCTTCTGGGCGGTCGTCTGGTCGGCGCCGAGGGGCATGGAGTACGACGGAGCGACGACCGCGTCGGTGCAGTCGCTCGAGCACGAGGTCTTCCACAGCTGGTTCGGTCGGGGGGTGAAACCGGCGCGCGCCGCCGACGGGTGGATCGACGAGGCTTGGACGGTGTGGTCGACGTCCTCGCAGCGCCACGAGACTCCCCGCTTCGCGGCGTTCGAGCTGGGCCTCGACGAGCCTCCTTCCGAGCTGTACCCGCCCCACCCCTGGGCGCGCCACACCCCCCGCGAGGCCTACACGGCGGGCGCCCGGTTGTTCGCCGGCCTCGCTCACCTGCTCGGAGGACCGGACCGGCTGCGGGCGGCGATGGCCGACTGGTACCGGTCCAACGCAGGCCGCCTCGCCACCACCGACGGGCTGGCTGCGCACCTGCGGACCTGGTCCGACGTCGACATCAGTCCGTGGTGGGCTCGGTACGTCCACGGACGGGGCCGGTGATCCCGCAGCGGGCGCCGTGCTCGGCCCCGTGCATGTCCGGACAGTGCAGTATTTCCCCATCGGCGACATCCGCTCGAACTCGGCGCACAGCAGAGCCTTCGGCCCTGTAGGCGCGTTCGATCGTGGCCAAGGTGACGAGGTGGCCTTCCGCTTCGATCTGACATCGGCGTCCGAGCGCGATCCGGTTCGTGGGGCGGTGACTAGATGGGGTATCGCTACCTGTAACCGAGGTGAAGCATGTCGGACGCCGGCTCCCAGCGGCGAGTACGCGAACACCGAGCACGATTGCGAGCGCAAGGACTCCGGTTCAACGCGTCTTAGGTTAGGTGAGCAGCGTTAGTTTTGTTATATCTTGATCCCTAGATGCCTGGAAGGGATCTACGGCAGTAGTTGCACGAACCTGGGGCTCCTCGGTCATCGATGCCTCCTCACACGGCGACAAGCGGATGGGCTCGAGCCTGCTCATAGAGGGGCTCAGGCGCCAGGTCCTCGCCGTTGGGCCAGGTGACGGTTCGAGCTTCGGGGTCCACCCGCACGCGGGCGAAGTACTTCGGATCGCCGAGCGGTTCGAGGACGCCTCTCCAGCTCTCGGCCGAGAAGTCGACGTCACCCACGGTCCCGTCGCTGAACAGCAAACGGAGGACGTGGTCGCGGATCACCGCCGCACCCACGATGGCCGGTAGGTAGGTCACGCTCACAATGTCATGTTACGGCAGGGGGGTGATCGGATGGATCGGCTGGCTGTCCCGAGCCAGCTCCCAGTTGGCAAGGAGCTCCTCCCGGTGAAGACGGGACCACCGCCGCACAAGGTCGAGCGCTCGACGCTCGAGCTCGCCCGCAAGGACCACGCCGTCGACTGAGATCGAGGCCGCTTGCTCGGCCTGGATGGCGTGGAAGTGAGGGACAGGATGGTCGCGCTCGTTCCAGTACATGTAGATGGCGATCCCGTGGAAGAAGCTCACCCGGGGCATGAGCAGTATTCAGTCAGATCAGTGTGACTCTCACCCTCGTCGAGCCGACCGCTGTCGGGGTAGGTACCGGTTCGCCCTGCTCCCGCATGGACTCGATGTGAAGCGGGATCGCTTCTGCGATCCCGACGCTCCACCTCCTCAAGGCCTCCCCCGACGGCGACGCAGCCCGGAAGGGTCCGGGACGTAGGCTCCCCACGCATCGCCGTCCTGCTCGATGATCCGCCTGTGCTCGAGCCTCGACGGCGTGGCGGAGAGCCGGTCCAAGCGGACAGGCACGACTTCCGAGGGAGCATCGCCGATCGTCGGCCGTCCTCTCCTCCGAGACCTCCCCAGCAGGGAATCCACGTCATAACCCCGCTCGGCCTCGTCCGCCATCGCCTCGATGTCCGCGCCGGTGAGAACCTTGCCGCTCTTCGCCTTGTATGTGCTCGTGTCACCCATCACTGACTAATACCTGGAATATTAGTGTATTACGATTTTAATCCCTCTATAAAGCGAGACCATTCAGACTTGCTTCGAGCCAAGCGGTCGCCTCCAGGCGACCGTGCGGAGCGCCGACGACGGCGGCGGATCGCCAGGTTGGCTGCGACAGGCTCGCACGGTCACACCGGCGATCTACCTTCGCTCCATGCCGCCGCTCCCCCGGGTCACAGGTCGCGAAGTCGTCCGGGCCCTTCAACAGCTCGGGTGGGTCATCGTGGTCCAGAAGGGCTCACACGTCCAACTGAAGCACCCGGAGAGGGGTGAACGGGTCACCGTGCCTATCCACGCTGGCGAGACCTTCGGAGCCGGTCTGCTCAAGTC